>NZ_JBEOSB010000026.1:0-185567 GCF_040302705.1 Streptomyces sp. NPDC097640 | reverse complement strand
GTTGATGGACTGGGCGAAGACGGGTGAGGTTTCCAGCAGGCGCAGTCCCATCCCGGCCCACTGACCACCCTGACCCGGAAACACAAACACCACCCGGGCACTGGCCCTGCCGGCCAGACCGGTCACCACCGAAGCATGGGGCTCGCCGGATGCCACCGCCTCCAGGCCGGGCAGGAAGTCGGTGCGGTCCTGGCCCAGGATGACGGCGCGATGATCGAAGGCCGACCGGCCCACGGCCAGCGAGTGCCCCACATCGGCCGGATCCAGCTCCGGCTCGGCGCTCACGAACGCGTGCAGCTGTCGTGCCTGAGAGCGCAGCGCCTGCGCGGACTTCGCTGAGATCACCCAGGGCAGAGGCAGTGGCGGGCGGGTGGCCACAGGGCTGCCGTCCGAGGTGTCGGCGGGCTCCGCGGCGGGTGCTTCTTCGAGGATGACGTGGGCGTTGGTGCCGCTGACACCGAAGGAGGAGACACCGGCTCGGCGCTGGTGACCGTGGTCCGGCCAGGCGACCGAATCCGTCAACAGCCGCACCGTCCCGGCCGACCAGTCCACGTAGTCGGACGGCCTGTCCACGTGGAGCGTGCGCGGCAGCACACCGCGCCGGATGGCCAGCACCATCTTGATGACCCCGATGACGCCGGCGGCCCACTGGGTGTGTCCGATGTTCGACTTGACCGACCCCAGCCACAACGGCCGGTCACCCGACCGGCCCTGCCCGTACGTCGCCAGGAGCGCCTGCGCCTCGATCGGGTCGCCCAGTTTGGTGCCCGTGCCATGCCCCTCCACCGCGTCGACGTCCGCGGCCGTCAGCCGGGCGTTCGCCAGGGCCGTGCGGATGACACGCTGCTGTGACGGACCGTTGGGCGCCGTCAGGCCGTTGCTCGCCCCGTCCTGGTTGACGGCCGACCCCCGCACCACTGCCAGGACCCGGTGCCGGAGTCGGCGAGCGTCGGAGAGCCGCTCCACGAGCAGCATGCCCGCGCCCTCGCCCCAGCCGGTGCCGTCGGCCCCGGCCGCGTAGGCCTTGCAGCGCCCGTCCGGCGCCAGTCCCCGCTGCCGTGAGAACTCGATGAACATGCCGGGGGTCGACAGCACGGTCGCCCCGCCGGCCAGCGCCAGCGAGCATTCCCCCGACCGCAGCGCCTGGATCGCCAGATGCAGCGCCACCAGGGACGAGGAACACGCCGTGTCCACGGATATCGCGGGCCCCTCCAGGCCCAGGACATAGGAGATCCGCCCCGAGGCGGCGGCGCCGATATTGCCGGTGACCAGATAGCCCTCCAGCTCCGGTGACGCCTGGTGCATGCGGGGGCTGTAGTCGAGCGGAGCCACACCCGCGAACACCCCGGTACGGCTCCCGCGCAACGTCTCCGGGGCGATGCCCGCCCGCTCGATGGCCTCCCACGCGGTCTCCAGCAGCAGTCGCTGCTGAGGATCCATCGCCACCGCCTCGCGCGGGCTGATCCCGAAGAACTCGGCGTCGAACTTGTCGGCATCCCGCAGGAAACCGGCTTCCCGCTGGTAGTACGTGCCGGGCCGGGCTGGGTCCGGGTCGTAGAACTTCTCCGGATCCCAGCCGCGGTCCGACGGAAAGGGGGAGAGCGCGTCGACGCCGTCGGCAAGCAGCTCCCACAGCTCCTCCGGGGTGCGCGCGCCCCCGGGAAACCGGCCGGCCATGCCGATGATGGCGATCGGGTCCTCGTCGGTGATCGCCGCGCCCCCCGGGGCAGCCGGACCGCGGCCGTCGGCCGGGCTCGGCTCCGCGCCGGTGTCCTCGGGGGCGAAGAGGAGGGAGTGCAGATGGTCGGCGACCGCGGTGGGCGTCGGGTGATCGAAGGCCAGAGTGAAGGGCAGGAGCAGCCCGGCGGCGTCGCTGAGCCGATTGCGCAGTTGGACCGCGGCTGCCGAGTCGAAGCCGATGGCGCCGAAGTTCTCCTGTCGCGCCACGGTGGGGAGCGCGGCGTCGGCCTCCGCGACGCTCCCGAGGACATGGGCGGCCTCAGCGCGGACCAGGTCGCTCAGCCGCCGCTTGCGCTCCGCCACAGAATACGGAGCCAGTCGGTCCACCAGGGCTGATGTGCCGGGTTCCGCGGTGTCCGCGGTGTCGTCGGGGCCGTCTGGGTCGTCGGACGTGTCCGTCGGCAGCTCGACCGGACGGCCGCCGGGCACCGAGAACGCCGGTACGGGATCAATCGGCGCGCCCCGTACGTACAGCTCGGCCAGCGCGGTGCGGAATCCGTGGAGTCCCGGCTGGCCACGGTGCAGTGTCGGCGCGACCACCACACGCTCGCCGCGGACCACCTCCTCCGCGGTGGCCTGCACGCACATGGCCAGCGTCGGATGCGGGCTCACCTCGACGAAGCACCGTTGCCCCGCCCGCAGCACCTCCGTCGTCGCGCTCTCGAACCGGACCGTGGTGGCGACGTTCCGGTGCCAGTAGGACGCGTCGAGTCCTTCGGTGTCCAGGAGCCCTCCGGTGACCGACGAGTAGAACGGCACCCGCGAGGCCCCCGCGACGATCGATGACAGCGAGCCGACCAGATCATCCCTCAGCACGTCCACCAAGGCCGTGTGCGCGGCGAAGTCGATCGCCACCTCGCGGGCCCGGACGCCGGTGTCGGCGAGGTGGGCCAGCAGTTCTTCGGCGGCTTCCCGATCGCCGCCCACGACCGTCGCCATGGGGCCGTTGACCGCGGCGATCGTCAGCCGGCCCGCCCACCGTCGCAGCAGCGGACGCAACTGCGCTTCGGACTGTGCGACCGCGATCGACGCCCCGCATCCGGAGAGCGCCATCTCGGCGCGGCTGCACTCGATCACCACTCGCGCCGCGTCGGAGAGCGACAAGGCGCCGGCCACATGAGCCGCAGCGGCCTCTCCGATGCAGTGTCCGACGACGGCCGTCGGCTCGACCCCGTGGGACCGCCACAGCTCGCTCAGCCCGACCATGACGGCGAACAACGCGGGTTGCACCACATCGGTCCGCTCCAGGAGCGGTGCGCCAGGAGCACCCCGGAGCACCGCCTCCAGCGACCAGGCGACGTGTGGTTGGAAAGCGTCCGAGCAGTCGTCGATGGCCTGCCGGAAGACGGGGCTGGTCGTCAGGAGATCCGCCGCCATCCTGGGCCACTGGGTGCCCTGGCCGGGAAAGATGAACACCACGCCGTCGCCCGCAGCCGCCGCCGTACCCCGGACGACACCGGGGGCGTCCTCGCCCCGGGCCAACGCGTCGAGCCCCCGCAGATACCCCTCCCGGTCCGGGGCGAGCACCGCCGCGCGGTGCGCCGACGCCGGACGCGTGTGCGCCAGCGAGTGGCCGATGTCCTCCACCGGGAGCCGAGGGTGGTCGGCGACGTGGTCATGGAGCCGTCGCGCCTGAGCGAGCAGGGCGGCGGTGGTACGCCCGGAGAGGATCCACGGAAGACCGGCGGCCGCGCTCTCGCCCCGAGGCTTGGGCAAGTGAACCATCTCCAAATCCGGCAGAGGCAACAGTCAGGACCAGACGTTCATGGACTTATATGGCAGTCCGGTAGAGGGCTGGTCGGTTCAGACTTGAAAGTGCCTCAACGCCGTGGTGACAGTTGCCTTAGAGCGGAAGTTCGGAAGTCAGCTTGATCTTCTGCATCGGGATCTCCGTCTTGACGCTCTGCACACCCCTGATGCGTGTCAGATGGTCGAGCTGGAACTTGCGGTAGGCGTCGAGATCCGCTGCCACCACGCGGAGCAGAAAGTCGCAGTCGCCCGCCATCAGGTGGCATTCGACGATCTGGGGCAGCAGCTTCACTTCCTCGGTGAAGTGTTCAACGGTTTCGGCGTCCTGGCCGGTCAGCCAGATCCGTGCGAACACGGTGAGGCCCATGCCGATCTTCGCCGGGTTGAGCAGCGCCACATAGCGCTCGATCACTCCGGCCTCTTCCAGCATCTTCACCCGGCGCAGGCAGGGTGAGGGCGACAGCCCCACCTTCTCTGCCAGTTCGACGTTCTGGATCCTGCCGTTCTCCTGGAGCGCCCGGAGAATGCGGCGGTCGATGGCGTCCAGCTCCTTCACGGAGGCCTGCCCTTCTTCCTGTTTGTGAGGCATCTGAGGCATCAGGTGCGGTTGGCCGGGTCGATCGCTTCGGTGCGGGCCTCGATGGCCTCGATGACCGACACCATGTCGAGTCGGCCGTTGCCGAGGCCCACACTCTCGCCGTAGAGGGAGCTGCTCAGGTCGAGCAGGGGGGACGCCACTCCCGTGGCGCGCGCCGCGTCGGCGATGAGCCGGGTACTGGCGTACGCGTCGGAGGTGGCCGCCTGGACCGAGAAGTTCCGCTCGATGAGCATGGGGATCTTCACCCGGGTGACGCCGCAGGCCATCGGGCCCGCGTCGACGGCCTCCTTGAAGTTGTCGAGGTCGAGGCCGTGGCGGTCGGCGAAGTGCACGGCTTCCGCCAGGCCGGCGAGCATGGTGTTCAGATACAGGTTGACGGCCAGCTTCATCAGGAGCCCGTTGCCGACCGGACCGCACACCACGGTTTCCCGGCACATCGGGGCGAGCAGCGGACGGACCTCGGACACGGTGTCCGGAGCGCCGCCGAGCATGGCGACCAACTGGCCGGCCTCGGCGGGCTTCTTGGAACCGGACACGGGTGCCTCGACGAACCGGCCGCCTGCGGCGTCGACGTCCGCCGCGAGCCCGCGCGCATAGTCGGGTGCGGTCGAGCCCATGGACACGATGACATGGCCGGACACCAGCTTCGCGAACTCGGGCGTGCCGCGGCCCAGTACCGCGTCCGTGACCTGCTCGTTGACTAGCATGACGATCACCGTGCGGGTGCGGCTGAACACCTCGTCCACACTGCCCGCGACGGACGCGCCGAGGGCGCGCAGTGGTTCGGCGCGCTCGGTGGACCGGTTCCACACCACGAGGCGGGTACCGGCCTTGGCGAGGTTGAGAGCCATGGGCTGGCCCATCACGCCGAGCCCGACAAAGCCGATCTCCGCCTCGGGCGGGGAAACGGGGCGCTCTGCCGTGTGTGTCATCTTCGGAACTCCTGGGCGTAGTGGAGGGCCGATCTCCGGTCCCTTTCCGCGGTGGGATGTAGCCCACTTATCGACTCATGGCAGGGTAGTTCAGACAGCGCGGCATTCGATTGCGCAGAATGCCGAAGAGTGACTTCTGTGAGGAATCGAATGCCATGGATTCTGATGTCCATGGCATCGCCTGCTGCGGTGCTGGTGTCAGGGGCGGCGGCCTTTCCTGGCTGGGGCGGGACGAGCTGCGGGAGGTGGCCCGCGCGCTCGTGGCGGTTACTTCGGGTCGCGCTTGAACGACGCCGTCGACCAGCGGTAGCCGAGCGCGGCCAGGCCGATGGACCAGGCGACCGCGATCCACCCGTTGTGGCCGATCTCGGTGCCGAGGAGCAGGCCGCGCAGGGTTTCGATGGTGGGTGTGAAGGGCTGGTATTCGGCGATCGGCTGGAACCACCCCGGCATCGCGTCGATCGGGGTGAAGGCGCTGGAGACGAGCGGGAGGAGGATCAGCGGCATGGCCATGTTGCTGGCGGCTTCGGCGTTCGGGCTGGCCACGCCCATGCCGACGGCGATCCAGGTGAGTGCCAGGGCGAAGAGTGCGAGGAGTCCGAAGGCTGCGAGCCAGTCGAGGGCGGTGGCGTCGGTGGAGCGGAAGCCGATGGCCACGCCGACGGCGCCGACGAGGATCACGCTGGCGATGGCTTGGAGGACGCTGCCGATGACGTGGCCGATGAGTATGGAGCCGCGGTGGATGGCCATCGTACGGAAGCGGGCGATGATGCCCTCGGACATGTCGATGGAGACGGACACCGCGGCCCCGATGACGGTGCTGCCGATGGTCATCAGCAGGATTCCCGGGACGACGTAGGCGATGTATTCGGAGCGGTCGGCGCTGCCGCCGCCGATGCCCGAGCTCATCGCGTCGCCGAAGATGTAGACGAACAGCAGCAGCATCATGATCGGCGTGAGCAGCAGGTTCAGGGTGCCGGAGGGGTAGCGCCACGCGCGCAGCAGATTGCGGCGGAGCATCGTGTTCGAGTCGCGGGCGGCGAGGGAGAGGGAGCTCATCGGACGTTCTCCTTGGGCTGGTTGGTGGCGCTGGTGAGGGCGAAGAAGACGTCGTCGAGGTCGGGGGTGTGGACGGTGAGTTCGTCGGCTTCGATGCCGGCGGTGTCGAGCCAGTCGAGGATGGAGCGCAGTTCGCGTTGGCTGCCGTCGCTGGGGATCTGGAGCGACAGCGCCTCGTCGTCGCGGGTGGCCTCGCGGAGCGTGGTGGCGGCGGTCTGGTACGCGCCGGGGTGGGTGAAGCGGAGGCGGATGTGTCCGCCGGGGATGAGGCGCTTCAGTTCTTCGGCGGTGCCTTCTGCGGCGATGTTGCCGTTGTTGAGGACGGCGATGCGGTTGGCGAGTTCGTCGGCTTCGTCGAGGTATTGGGTGGTGAGGAAGACGGTGACGCCGTCGGTGACGAGTTCGCGGATGATCTGCCACATGTTGTGGCGGGAGCGTGGGTCGAGGCCGGTGGTGGGTTCGTCGAGGAAGATGATGCGTGGGTTGCCGACGAGGGTCATGGCGATGTCGAGGCGGCGTTTCATGCCGCCGGAGTAGGTGGAGGCGGGCTTCTTCGCGGCCTCGACCAGGTCGAAGCGCTCCAGCAGTTCCGCGGCGACCCGCCGCCCCTCCCGCTTGGAGAGGTGGTGGAGGTCGGCCATGAGGAGCATGTTCTCCTCGCCGGTGATCAGGCCGTCGACGGCGGAGAACTGCCCGGTGACACCGATCGCGGCACGCACCCCGTCCGGTGACGTGGCGAGGTCGTGGCCTGCGACCTGGGCCTGCCCGCCGTCGGCGGTGATGAGCGTGGAGAGGATCTTCACGGCGGTGGTCTTGCCGGCGCCGTTGGGTCCGAGCAGCGCGAACACGGACCCGGCCGGGATGTGCAGATCGATGCCGTCGAGGACGGTCTTGTCGCCGTAGGACTTGCGGAGACCGACGGTGGAGATGGCGGCCGGCGACTGCGGACCATCGCCCCGACTGGATGTGGGCATGACAGAAGACCCTCCCATTCGAAGGCTGAAGTGACGGGGGGAGTGCGCGAGTTGGCGGGGCCGGTGCTCAGACCTGGACGCGAACGATGCCGACGTTGCTGTGGGCGGTGGTCGCGTGGACGTTCAGGCCAACGGTGGTGACGGCGGCCAGGGAGGCGGAGAATCCGCGGGCGGCGGCGCCCGACACGTCGTCGGCCTGAGTGCACGGTACGACCATGCCGCGCACGGCTTCGGCGATCCGGATGTCGCCTTTTGGGGTGTTGATCTCCGCTGGGCCGCCGCCCAGGCGGTCGACCGACACGTTGGCGGCGAGGAGAGTGAGACGGGCGCTCGCGGCCTCGTAGAACTTGGTCGAGCCCCTGCGTGCCCTCGAAGGCGAGGTCGCCGAGCCGACGGGCAGCCGGATGGTCACCTCAAATGGATCCGGAGCTGCCGAGGATCCGGTTCTTCGCCGGTGAGGCGCGATCCGCGGGACGCCGCCGCCTTCACGTCGCGGCCCTTCAGGGCGTCCGCGGGCAGGGCCTCGACCGTGGTGTCGGTCCGGTCGGCCGCGATGAACCGGACGTGTCTCGCGGGGATGTCGAGGGCGGCCGAGACCGCGGCGGTGTCACTCGCAGAACACCTGCACCTTTCCGCCGGGGTCGTCGACATCGACGGTGACCTCGTCGAGGTGCTCGACGAGCTCCTCGAGGTGCTGCGGCTTGAGCTCGGCGAGGTCGATCGGTACCCCTGACTTGTGCAGCTCCGCGTTGACCTTGGTGACCGCCTGCGGAGGGATGAGGCTCGTGAGCCGGACCCCGGCGCGCAGCAGTTGTAGCGGGACCTGGACGTTGATGTGGCCCGGCCCGTCGCCGTAGTCCGCCCAGCTCACGACCACGCGCAGGTACTTGGGCCGGCGCTTCGGGCGGGTCGTGGCTCCCGGCAGCGACTCGGGCCGTTCTCGTTCGAGGGCGTCCATCAGCCTCTCGGCCTCGTCCGCGGTGATCTTTCCCGCGGCCAGCATCTCCAGGATCTGGCGGCGCTGCTCGTTCATCGTTGCTCTTCCCCTCGGGCTCATCTGATGCTTACCAGCACTGCCGTTCGGCCTTGGTCGAGCTCGAACCGGGTGCCGGGCAGCGCCCACAGCAGTTGCCCGGCGCCGCGCAGCGCGCCCACCGGGCTCACCCGGGTGGCGAGGCATGCGATCACTCCGCCCACCACGGCGAGCAGCAGCAGCGGCGATAACACCACCGCTACCGGCAGGACCGGGACGTACAGCCGCCGCCAGCGGCCGTCGGGGCGGCGACGGCGTACCGTGACCAGCTGCGGGATCATCGGGACCTCTCCAGCTCGGCCAGCGCCTCCTGGGCACTGATCTCCCCCCGCTGTAGGCGGTCGATGACGTCGGCGCTGGTGGGCGCCGGGTCGGTGTCGACGAAATCGAGGTGCTCGGCGATCCGTCTCAGCCGGGACTTGATCGTCGGGTAGCTCACCCCGAAGATCCGCTCCATCTCCTTGATCGAACCGTGCGACCGTACGAACGCGGCGACGAACACTTGGTCGTCGACGCCGAGCCGTGCCAGCTGCGGTGGCTCGAACTGACCCTCGACCGCGACGCCGCTGCCGACCAGCCGGATCCGCTCGACCACGAACGGCTGCCCCTGCGTCAGGTCCGTCAGTTCCTGCCAGTCCACCCTCGGCTCCCCTGTTCTCGGCGGCATGCTGTTGATTCATTTTTATCTTGAGTTTTTTAAGGCGTCAACGCGCAAAGCTTAATTTCTCTGATCTGATCTTCAATGATTCGGCCTGCGAGGTCGTCAGCTTGCGAAGACGGTGCTGGTGAGGGCGACGTAGGCGGCCGTGCCCGTCAAGATGCTCAGCAGAGCGTTGCGGCGCCACAGGTGGAGGCCGACCGTGGCGGTGAGCGCCACCAGCGGGGCCACCGCGCCGGACGCGCTCATCGGCACGTCCCGCAGGCAGTAGACGAGCAGGATCACCATGACCCCCGCCGGCATGCGGGTGCTCAGGTACTGGATGGTCCGGCTGGCGCGCAGTGGTGCCAGGAGGGTGAAGGGGAGGGCGCGCAGCGCCCAGGTGACGGCGGCGGAGAGGACGACCGCCGAGAGGACGTACAGGGGATCAGGCATGTGAGGCCCCCTTGCGCGCGATGGCGTGGCGCGCCAACAGCGCGGTGGTGAACAGGGCGAAGGCGCCCAACAGCGGCTGACCGGGCAGGACCAGCCGCGCCACCAGCGCGCTCAGCAGCGCCAGGAGGGGGGTGGGCAAATCGCCGCGCCGCTCGCGCACCGCGTCGACGGCCAGCACGGCGAAGAGGGCGGTCATGGCGAAGTCGAGCCCGGTGACGCCGTCGGGGATGAGCGAACCGAGCAGGGCGCCGGCGGTGGCCCCACCGATCCAGTACAGGTGCATGAAGCCCTGGAGCCAGATGACGCGCCGCCCCGACCAGGAACGTGCCCGCTCGCCGGTGGTCAGGGCGTAGGCCTCGTCGGTGAGGGCGAAGGTGCTGTAGGCCTTGGCGAGTCCGCCCCGCACACGGTCCAGGGGGAAGGACAGCGCGTAGAAGACATGGCGGACGTTCACCAGGGAGGCGGTCAGGGTGATCGTCGTCAAGGGTGCCGCCGCGCCCAGCAGGCCGACCAGCAGGAACTCGAACGATCCGGCGTAGATCAGGCTGGTGAACACGCTCGCCCACCACCAGTCGAGACCGGACTGGGTCACGAACACTCCGAAGGCGAGCCCCAGGGGCACCAGTCCCAGGCCCACGGAACCCGAGTCCCTGAGAGCGGACCGGAGGTCGGAGGCGGCACCGGGAGGCGGGGCGGGATGGGGGAGGGCGGAGTGTTCTGCGACAGTCGGTTCTCGCATATGGGAAATGATAGAAGGAAAATCGGGCATTTTGATTGCCAATAGTGGCGTTAGAATCCGATCATGGGCAATCAATCGCAACTGGATGTCGTCGACCGCGCAATCATCTTTCAACTCCAGCAGGATGGCCGACTGACCAATCTCGAGTTGGCGAAACGGGTCGGCCTGACCCCGGCGCCCTGTCTGCGCCGGGTCAAGCGTCTTGAGGAGGCCGGCGTCATCGTCGGCTATCGGGCGGTCGTCGACCCCGTCGCCCTCGGGCGTGGCCTCCAGGTGTGGGTGGAGGTCGAGGTGTACGCCACCGACCAGAAGACCATCGAGACGTTCGAGGACACGGTGGCCGGATACGACGAGGTCGTGGACTTCCACCGGATGTTCGGCCGCCCCGACTACTTCCTCCGCGTGGCCGTCGCCGACCACGCGGCCTACGAGGGTTTTGTGACCGGGAAGCTGACCGGTCTGCCCGGTGTCCAGCGGATCACGTCCCACCTCGCCATGAAGAAGATCAAGGCCGAGGCCTGAGGTCCGGCCTCCGGCCCGGCCTACGAGGAGCAGGAGGCCGCCACGGGCGTGAGCTCCCCGTAGCCGGTGGTGAGGGGCCCTCAGTTGGTCCCGGGCTGGATGAGCTTGAAGAAGAGGCGGGCGCCGGCCCGCTGCGCGGACTGGCGCAGCCGCACCGGGAGCGGACGGGCCGGAGCAGGCGTGGGGGCGCCGGCCAGGCGGGGGAAGAGCGCCTCGGCGTTGGTGCGGTTGACGGCCGGGAGGGTGCCGGGGCCGACGCCGCTGTCGAGGCCGTTGGCGAAGTACTGGCCGGCGGCGGCCGGCGCGAACGGCCAGTCGCTGCCGAACAGGACATGGCCGGGGCGGGCGAAGGCGAGCAGCGTGGGCAGGGCGGTGGGGCTGGAGGAGAGCGCGGTGTCGAAGTAGAAGCCACGGAAGTCATCCAGGATGTCGAGGGGGCTGCGCCCGGTGTCGCTGCCGAGGGCGACGGCCATGCGGTGGGAGGCGTACGGGAGGAAGCCGCCGCCGTGGCTGAGGATGAACCGGATGTTCGGGTACCTGCGCGGGATGCCGTTGCGTACGAGGAGGTAGGCGGCGCGGGTGGTGTCGAGGAGGAAGTCGGTGGCGAACGGCGGGATGCCGTCGACGGCGGGCGCGGGCAGTTCGGCCGGGTGGACGAGCACGACGCCGCTGTGTGCGTCGAGGACCCGCCACAGGGCGTCCTGGCCGGCGTCGCCGAGATAGATGCCCCGGTTGTTGGCGAGCAGGGTGACACCGTCGGCCCCCAGCTCGGCCAGGGACCGCTCGGCCTCCTTGGCCGACGCGTCGACATCGGGCATGGGCAGGGTGGCGAACCAGCCGAAGCGGTCGGGGCGCTCGGCGGTGAGCGCGGCGGAGCAGTCGTTCAGGCGCCGGGCCAGGGTGGCGGCTTCGGCCGGGTCGGTGAGAAAGCCGGTGCCGGGGGTGGAGACGGAGAGGATCGCCGTGGCGGTGCCGAGCAGGTCCATCAGTTCCAGGGCCGACTCGGGGCTCCAGTCGGGCAGGGTGCGGCCGCCCGCCTCGGTGATGCCGCGCTTGGCGAGCGCGTCGCGGTAGAGGGGCGGGACGAGGTGGTGGTGGACGTCGATCCGGCGGGGGGTGGTGGTCATGGGGCAGGCCTCCCGGCTTCTCTCGAACGGGTCAGACGAACGTCACCGACACGGGCCCGAGGCCACCGAAGCGCGCCTCGGCCCGCTGGCCGGCGCGGACTGAGGGGGCGGTGGTCATGGCCCCGGGCAGCACCACCTGGCCCGGTTCCAGGGCCGTACCGAAGGTGGCGAGGGTGTTGGCCAGCCAGGCGACCGCGGCGGCCGGATGGCCCAGCACCTCGCGCCCGCTGCCCGACGCCACCGGCTCGCCGTCGACGAGCAGCTCGGTGGTGACGGCGGCGAGGTCGGGCACATCGGCCAGGGGCGTCCAGGGCCCGTGGACGAGCCCGGCGGAGCTGGCGTTGTCGGCGACGGTGTCGACGAGGGTGATCTTCCAGTCGCGGATGCGGCTGTCGACGATCTCCAGGGCGGGCGCGACGGCGTCGGTGGCGTGGAGTACATCCTCGACGGTGATGTCGGGGCCGCGCAGGGGCCGGGCGAGGCGGAAGCAGATCTCGGGTTCGACGCGGGGCAGGCAGTAGCGCGCGGCTGGGACGCAGGCGGCGGGGAAGGGGCCGGCGTCGCGGTGGACCATGTCGTCCAGCAGATGGCCGAAGTCGGGCTCGTCGACGCCCAGGAGCCGCCGCATCGGGGCCGAGGTGAGGCCGAGACGCCCGGCTCGCCCGGCTATCCGTGCCCACCCTGGTGCTGTGGGGTGCCGCGGACAGGGTCAACCGGCCCAGCGGTGGCCGGATGCTGGCCGGGCGCATGCCCAACTGCGATCTGTACATGGTCGCGAACACCGGCCACTGGGTGCAGTGGGAGCGCGCCGAGCTGTTCAACCGGATGTGCGCCGACTTCCTGGCAGGCCGCCGGTGAGCACGTACGACGCCCCGTCCGTCTTCGGCGCGGTCCATCTCGGCTACCTCGTCATCGAGACCAACCGCTTCGCCGACTGGCGCCGCTTCGGCACCGACGCCATCGGCATGCACCACGACGGCCTCGACGCCGGCCTGATGCGCTTCCGCCTCGACGACCACGAATGCCGTTTCCTGCTGCGGCGCGGACCTGCCGAGGACGTCGTCGCCACCGGCTGGCACCTCGACGACCACACCACCTTCGAGCGGATCGAGGCCCGGGTACGCGCCCATGGCGTCCCCGTCGTCGAGGGCAGTGCCGAGGAGGCGAGGACGCGCGGAGTCGAACGCCTGCTGCGGTTCCCCGGGCCCAAGGGCATCGCCCAGGAGATCTGCACCACGCCGGTCGTCTCGCCGGAACCCCTGCGGATGCTCGCGTCCGGATGGATCACGGGTGACTCGGGCATGGGCCATGTCGCGATCACCTCGGCCAGACCGGGCCTGATGCGCCGCTACTTCAGCACCGTCTTCGACGCACGTCTCACCGACCGCATCGACGAGACCATCAGCGGCGTCAAGCTCAGGATCCGCTTCCTGCGCGTCAACGAGCGACACCACTCCCTCGCGATCGCCGCCGTCCGTGGTCTGCCGATCGACCCGGTCCACACCCGCGTCCAGCACCTCAACATCCAGGCCGCCGACCTCGACGACCTGGCTCGCAGCTATGAGCGGGTGCATGAACTGGGCTTCGGCATGGCCCTGTCCGTCGGTCAGCACACCAACGACAAGGAGTTGTCCTACTACGCCCGCACGCCCTCGGGGTTCGAGTGGGAGGTCGGCTGGAACCCCCTCGTGATCGACGAGAGCACCTGGGAGCCCAGCACGCACCAGGGCATCAGCGTCTGGGGCCACACCCCGGTCGGCCGGACCATCGTCGACAAACTCGCCCAGTTCCGCCTCGGGGCCCGCTCCCTCGCCCGCCCGGAGAAGACCGTTCCGGCCCTCAGCGGCGCCGGAAAACGGGGAAAGGTGATGAAATCATCAGAAATGTGACGTCGAAGCCCGCGTTGCTAGACTCACACGTATGCCGACGTCAGCACCGTCCCGCAACCGCTTCGAGCGGCGTCGCGCCGAGACCCGGCAGGCCCTCGTCCGCCGTGCGGCCGAGCTCGACTGACGAGGGATGAGTGCCTTGCCCAAGCCTGCCGTCCGCGCCGCCGTCCGTGAACCGATGCGGCGCAACTCGCGCTCCAACCGGGCGCGCATCCTGGCCGCCGCCCGGGAGGAGCTCGGCCGGAACCCCGATGTGACCCTGGAGGAGATCGCGCGGGCCGCCGGGGTGGTCCGCCGTACGCTCTTCGGGCACTTTCCGGGGCGCGCGGCCCTGCTGGACGCCCTCGCCGAGGAGGCGTCCGAGGCTCTGCGCGGCGTCGTGACCCGGGCGCCCGGCGCCGAGGAGACGCCCCAGCGGGCCCTGGCCCGGTTCGTGCTGTCGATCTGGCCGGTCGGCGACCGCTACCGGCTGCTTCTCGCGCTCGCCCGCCAGGACCTGGGCACGGAACGGGTGTCCGAGATCCTCGCCCCGGCCCGCGACGAGGCCACCGCCATCCTGGAGCGAGGCCAGGGGGCGGGCGTGTTCCACGACCACCTGCCCGCGGCGGTGCTGAGCGCCGCCCTGGAGGCCCTGACCCTCTCGCTGCTGGAGAGCGTCAACGCGGGGACGTGGGAGGACGACGGGACGCGCACCGCGGTGGCCTCGCTGGTCGCGGCGGGTGTGTCCGATCAGTCGGCGACCGTGATCGTCGAGGACATGGCGTCGGAGCTGCGAGCCGAAGCCTCCGACGGCTGACCTAAGCGCTGACGGGCTCGGTACGGCCGAGTTCCTGGACCCGGGCGACGGCGAGGCGGCCGTCCGCGCCCACCGCGATCAGGGCGGCCGTCGCGGTGCGTGTGCCGTCGTCGTTCAAGGCCCCGGTGTTCACGCACTCCAGGAGTGCCAGCAGAAGCCTCTCGAGTGCTCTGCTCAGCGGCGCGGGCGGAACGCCGGTCCGGAAGACGCCCTGCCGCTGCCCGCGCTCGATGATCGCCGTCGCCATGTCGCGGGCGGGGGAGAGGATTTCGTTCGCGCGTTCCGCCCCCAGGCCCTGGGGCGCGAGCCTCAGCAGCATGCGATAGCGGTCGCCGACGGGCCACAGGGCCAGGACGAAGCGCGCCATGGCGGTGGCGGCGTCGGGGTCCGGGGCCGCCACGCCCGCGAGGGCGCGTCTCAGTGCCTCCGCGGCGTCCGCGGCGAGCCCCTCGATCAGCGCCGGCCGGCCGGCGAAGTGGTCGTAAACGGTGCGGCGCACCACGCCGGCGGCCTCGGCGATGTCGGTGAGGCTGCTGTCGGGATCGCGGCCGAGCTCCTGCCGTGCCGCCTCGAGGATGCGGGCCCGGGTGTGCCGCGTCCGGCGGCGCCCACCCCCCGTGACGTGCGTGCTGGTCATGTCGGACCTCCGGTTGGCGGGAGAGGGCGGCTCAATATTTGCACATCGATGGGCAACAAATTAGTCTGCACATCGATGGGCAAATAACTGCCCGCGGTGCCGTGGCCGTGCTCGCACTGCTCCCGCCGATCCGCGCATCCCCGTAGCCGCCGCTACGCACTGAGGAGCTCCGATGCCGTTCTTCGTCAACACACCGGCCGAGAAGATGACGGCGCCCTATCCACGGCGCTGGTGGGCCCTGCTGGTGCTGTGCCTGAGCCTGCTGATCGTCGTCATGGCGAACACGTCACTGATCGTGGCGGCGCCCGACATGACGCGGGATCTCGGCCTGTCCAGTAGTGACCTTCAGTGGGTCATCGACGGCTACACGGTCCCGTACGCCGCGTTGATGCTCGTACTGGGCTCGATCGGGGACAAGTACAGCCGCCGCGGTGCGCTGATCCTGGGCCTGCTGATCTTCACGGGCGGCTCGGTGATGGGCGGCCTCGTCGACGAGACCAACCTGGTCATCACCGCCCGCGCGATCATGGGTGTGGGCGCCGCCGTCGTGATGCCGGCCACCCTCTCCCTGCTCGTCGCGATCTTCCCGAGGGCGGAGCGCGCCAAGGCCATCACGGCCTGGAGCGCCACCTCCGGCCTCGCCATCGCCGCCGGCCCGCTGGCCGCCGGATGGCTGCTGGAGAGCCACGCCTGGGGCTCCACCTTCCTGATGAACGTCCCCGTCGCGGTCCTCGGCGTCGTCGGCGCGCTGCTCCTGGTGCCGCCGTCCAAGGCGGAGAAGATGGGCCGGATCGACTACGTCGGCGGTCTGCTCTCGATCGTCTCCGTCGGCAGCCTGGTCTACGCGACCATCGAGGGTCCGCACTTCGGGTGGGGCGTCGGCCCGGTCACCGCGGCCGTGGTCGCCGGCGTCGGCCTGCTGGCCTTCGCCGCCTGGGAGCTGCGCCACCCGCACCCCATGCTGAACGTGCGCAAGTTCAAGGAGCGCGCCTTCAGCGGCTCGATGCTCGCGGTGCTGTTCTTCTTCTTCGGCACCTTCGGCTCGATCTACTACGCCACCCAGTTCCTCCAGTTCATCCTCGGCTACGACGCGCTGGAGACCGGCATCCGACTGCTGCCGCTGGCCGGAGCCGTCTTCGCCGGCGCCGCGGTGACCGGCCGGCTGGCCCCGAAGCTGGGCGTGAAGCCGGTGGTCGGGACCGGCATGGCGATCGGCACGGCGGGCGTCTTCCTGCTCACGCGGATCGAGTCGGGCTCGGCGTACACCGACTTCCTGGCGCCGCTGCTGCTGCTCGGCTTCGCCATCGGCCTGAGCCTGGCCCCGGCCACCGACACCGTCATGGGCTCCTTCCCCGAGTCGGAGCTGGGCGTCGGCGGCGGTGCCAACGACACCGCGCTGGAACTCGGCGGCTCTCTGGGCATCGCGATCCTCGGCTCGCTGCTGGGCACCGCCTACCGCGACAAGCTGACCGACCTGGTCGGTGGCCACCTCCCGGCCGCCGCGCTGGACATCGCCAAGGACTCGGCGGGTGGCGGCCTCGCCGTCGCCGAGCAGGTCGCGAAGAACCCCGGCGGCGGGCCGCAGCAGGCCCAGGCCCTGGTCGACGCGGTCCATGAGTCCTTCGCCCACGCCGTCGCCCACACCAGCCTCATCGGCGCCGCCATCATGGCCGTCGGAACCCTGATCGTCGTCGCGGTCCTGCCCGCCCGAAAGGCCGCCCGAAAGGCTGCGGGAAAGCACCGCGAGGAGGGGCCGGCGGCGGAAGCGGCCCGGGCCGAGGAGTACGCGGACGCCGTTCGGTGATCAGCCCGGACCCCCGGGAACCCTGCCCGGCCTCGCCCCGACGAGGCCGGGCAGGCGCCCGTCGCGGTCAGGACGCGGGCTGTGTCACCTTGGTGGCGGGCTTGCCGTCGACCGCGGCGGCCAGTTGCGGGACCAGCCGGTCGAGCGTGTACGGCAGACTCAGGACCGTCACGAAGGAGATGGCGTTCCCGTAGTCGCTGGACTCCTTGACGTACACCTCGCGGTCCTGTTGAGCCACCTTCAGATCGGCGTAGAGGGGGTTCTTGCCGAGCTTGGCCTCGTCCTCGGCCGGGTCGGCGACGATCCACACGATCGCGTCGGTGTCCAGCAGATCGGTGCGCTCCTTGCTGATGTTGGCGCCGAACTCGTCACCGATCACCTTGTCCAGGTCGGCGGGGAGGGTGAAGCCGAGATCGGTGAGGACACGGGAGCGGGGGTCCTGGCTGCCGAAGACGAAGATGCCGTCGTAGGGGGTGGCCATCACCGCGTCGGCCCCCGCGAAGGCCGGGTGTTCGGCGGTCGCGGCCTTGAAATCGGCCTGGACGCCCTTGACCAGTTCCTTCGCCTTGGTCTGCTGCCCGAGCGCGGTACCGATGATCTCGGTCTGCCGCTGCCACGGAACGCCGAAGTCGTTGTACTCCTTGGGCTGGGCGACCACGGGCGCGAACTTCGACAGGGTCTCGTACTGCTCCTTGGCGAGGCCGCCGTAGACCGCGAGGATCAGGTCCGGCCGGAGCGCGGCGATCTTCTCCGTCTGCGGCCCTGTGCCGGTGTCCTTGAGCACGGTCGGCGTCTCCGCGTCGCCCAGTTCGTCCCGGGCCCAGGGGCCGATGGCGCCCTTGTAGCCGCCGTTCCACTCGGTGGTGCCGACCGGAACCTTGCCCAGGGCGAGGACGGCGTCCTGGTCGGTCAGTCCGACCGTGACGATCCGCTTGGGCTCGCTCTTGACGGTGGTGGTGCCGTACTTGTGCGCGATGGTCACCGGAAAGGCGCCGCCCGAGGCGGCCGGCTTCCCGTCGTCGGTCCCGGAGTCCTCCCCGGAGCCGCAGGCGGTGGCGGTGCCGAACAGGAGCAGTACGGAGGCGAGCACCGCGGCGAGCCGGGTGCCTCTCAAAGAGCCGCGCATCAGTGGTCCTTCATGGTCGGGTCAGGTCGGGTCGGTGCCGTGACGGTGCGTGGTGGGTGTGCGGCCGCGGGCCGCCCACTCGGTGGCCCACCCCAGGAGGCGGACTCGGTCCCCGGCCACCAGGCCGGCGCTAAGTCGATATCCGGCGCTCCCGGTGGTGGCGCCCCATCGGGATGACCATCGGGGTGCCGCTGACCGGGTCCGGGGCGACCTGGCAGCTGAGGGCGAAGACGTCCTCGACCGTCTCGGCGGTGATGACCTCGGCGGGGGCGCCCTCGGCGACGATCCGCCCCGCCTTCATGGCCACCACGTGGTCGGCGTAGCGGCAGGCCTGGTTGAGGTCGTGCAGCACCATCACCACGGTGCGGCTCTCCCGCCGGTTGAGGTCGGTGACCAGGTCCAGGACATCGATCTGGTGCGCCAGGTCCAGATAGGTCGTCGGCTCGTCCAGCAGCAGCGCCGCGGTGCCCTGGGCCACCGCCATGGCGATCCAGGCGCGCTGGCGCTGGCCGCCGGACAGTTCGTCCAGCGGCCGGTCCGCCAGCTCGGCCATGCCGGTGGCGGCCAGCGCCCGGTGGACGGCCTGCTCGTCGGCGCTCGACCACTGCCGCCACCACGTCTGGTGCGGTGAACGGCCGCGCCCCACCAGGTCGATGACGGTCAGCCCGTCCGGCGCGGCCGGGCTCTGCGGCAGGATGCCCAGCCGCTGGGCCAGCTCCCGGGTCGGGATGGAGCGCAGATCCCGGCCGTCGAGGTGGACGGCGCCCCCGCGCGGCGCGAGCAGCCGGGCCAGGGCGCGCAGCAGGGTGGACTTGCCGCAGGCGTTGGCGCCGACGATGGCCGTGATCCGGCCGGGGGGTACGGCCAGGTCGAGGCCCTCCACCACCGTCCGGTTGTCGTAGGCCAGGCGCAGACCACTCGCCCGCAGGTCCGGGTCGGGCGCCGACAGGGGATCAGCCGACATGGATCAACCTCCTGAGCCCGCGCGGTTGGCGCGGACGAGCAGCCAGAGCAGGACGGGCGCGCCGAGCACGCCGGTGACGATTCCCACCGGCAGCTCCGTGCCGGAGATCAGGGTGCGGGCGATGAGGTCGCCGCCGAGCACCATCAGCGCCCCGGCCAGCCCCGAGGCGACCGTGGGCGGCCAGGCGGTGCCCGCCAGCCGCTGGGCGATCTGCGGTGCGGCGAGCGCCACGAACGCGACCGGGCCGGCCGCCGCGGTGGCGAAGGCGATCAGCCCCACGCCGGTGAGCAGGACGGCGAGCCGCACCGGCTGCACCCGGGTGCCGAGGCCGGTGGCGACGTCGTCGCCGAGTTGCAGGGTGCGCAGCAGCCGGCCCAGCAACAGCGCCGCCGGCAGCAGCACCGCCAGGGCGGCGACGAGCGGCACGGTCTGGGACCACGTCCGGCCGTTGAGGTTGCCCACCAGCCAGCCGAGGGCGGCCTGCGCCTGGAAGCGGCCGCCCTTGGCCATCAGGTAGTCGGTGGCGCTGGTGCAGATCCAGGCCACCCCGATGCCCACCAGGATGATCCGGTAGCCGGTCGCGCCGCGCCGCCACGCGAGCGCGTACACGGCCAGCGCGGTGACGAGCGCGCCGAGCAGTCCGAGCGTCTGGGTGCCGAGCCCGCCGTCCCAGCCCAGCACGATGCCCGCCACCACGGCGGTGCCCGCGCCCTGGGTGAGGCCGATCATGTCCGGGCTGGCGAGCGGATTGCGGGTCATGGTCTGGAAGAGGCCACCGGAGACGCCGAAGGCGATCCCGGCCAGCAGGCCGACCAGGGCCCGCGGCAGCCGCAGCTCCCGTACCACCAGGACGGTGGCCGGGTCGCCGGAGCCGGTGAGGGCCCGTACGACATCGGTGAAGGCGATCGGGTAGTCGCCGATCGACAGTTCCCAGCAGAACAGGAGGAAGACGGCGGCGGCGAGCAGCGCGCACAGCGCCACCAGCCGGGGCCGGAGAATCCCGGACACGGGCGGTACGGCGAGCCGGTAGCCGCGGAAGGACCGTACGGGCGGACGTCCTTCGGCGGCCGGGATCCTCGGCGGCCGGGGCGTGGAGCGGAAGACGGCCATCGTCACACCTCCGCCAGCCTGCGCCGGCGGACCAGGGCGATGAAGAACGGCCCGCCGATGAAGGCGACGATGACCCCGGCCTGCACCTCGGTGGGGCGGGCGATCATCCGGCCGACGATGTCCGCGGCGAGCAGCAGACCGGCCGCGAGCACGGCGGACAGCGGCAGCAGCCAGCGGTGGTCCGGGCCGAGCCCCGCCGACTGGGCGAGGACGCGGGCGAGGTGAGGGACCACCAGGCCGATGAAGACGACCGGCCCGATGGCCGCGACCGCCGCGCCGGTCAGCAGGGTGATCGCGGCGACCCCCTGGAGCCGGACCAGGCCCAGCCGCCGCCCCAGCGAGGTCGCCACGTCGTCGCCGAGGGCCAGGCTGTTGAGGGCCGGTGCGCAGGCGAGGGCCAGGGCGGCGCCCGCGAGAAGGAAGGGCAGCATACGCAGCACCGTGGCACCGTCCTGGTCCGCCATCGAACCGGCCGACCAGAAGCGGAAGCGGTCCAGCGCGTCGGGGTCGGTCAGCACAACGGCGCTGGTGAGCGACGAGAGCAGCGAGGTCACCGAGATGCCGGCCAGCGCCAGCTTGACCGGTGACGGGCCGGAGCGCCCGAGCCCGCCGAGGAGATAGACCAGGAAGCTCGCGGCGAGGGCGCCGGCGAAGGCGAACCAGATGTACCCGTGGAACGAGCCGAGCCCGAACACCCCCGCCGCCAGCACGATGGCGAACGACGCGCCCGCGCTGACCCCCAGCACCCCGGGGTCCGCGAGCGGATTGCGGGTCAGGGCCTGCATGACGGCGCCGGACAGGCCGAGGGCGGCGCCCGCCGTGAGGCCGAGCGCGGTACGCGGTACCCGGGCCGACCAGACGATGTTGTCCACGAGCCGGCTCGGCGGGTCGCCGAACAGCGCCCGCACCACCTGGTCCGGCGGGATACTGGCCGCGCCGAGGGCCAGGGACAGCAGACAGATCATCCCCAGCGCCACGACCAGCAGCGTCATGAGCAGCAGGGGACGGGCTCTCTCTCCTCGCCTCACCGCACGGTCCCCGACGGGCAACTCCGTTGAATCCGGAGTGGTTTCATCGCCCTGCGGAACATGGGATCCCCCACTCAGCGCCCCTTTTGGTTAGGCAAACCTTACCTTAGTTTGATCGCGATCCTCAGGCTGAGCCGCGCGCGACGCACAGCACGGCGTCCGACCCGTCGCGCGGTGGGATCGGTATCGTCCGCTCCAAGGCACCAGGCCCGCGGCGCGGCAGCCCACGCGGAGGAGGAACACGATGGTCGATCGCGGTTCCGCGGCGCGGCCGCCGGAGGCTCGTCGGCCGAGCGCGTACGACACGGCGCGTCTCGGGCTGGTGGTCGGCGCTCTCGGGGTGGTCTTCGGCGACATCGGGACCAGCCCGATCTACACCCTCCAGACCGTGTTCAACCCGCGCGACCCACACCCCGTACCGGTCACCACCGAGAACGTGTACGGGGTGGTGTCGCTCGTGTTCTGGTCGGTGGTGATCATCGTGATGGTCACCTATGTGCTGCTTGCGATGCGCGCCGACAACGACGGCGAGGGCGGCATCATGGCGCTGATCACCCTGCTGCGACGGTGGAACTCACAGCAGGGCCGGCGCACCACCGCCGCCCTGGCCGCGCTGGGCATTCTCGGCGCGTCGCTGTTCTTCGGCGACAGCATGATCACCCCGGCGATCTCGGTGCTGTCCGCGGTCGAGGGGCTCAAGGTCGTCGAGCCGTCGCTGGAAAGCGCGGTCGTGCCGATCACGGCGGCGATCATCGTGGTCCTGTTCGTGGTGCAGCGCAGGGGAACCGCGGCGGTGGGCCGGGTGTTCGGGCCGGTGATGATCGCCTGGTTCCTGGCCATCGGCGCATGCGGTGTCCTCGGCATCGTCGACCACCCGGAGATCCTCAGGGCGCTGTCGCCGTCATACGCCCTGGGCTTTCTGTACGGCCATTTCGGCACCGCCTTCTTCGCCCTGGCCGCGGTCGTGCTCGCGGTCACCGGCGCCGAGGCGCTCTACGCCGACATGGGCCACTTCGGCCGCCGGTCGATCACCCGGGCCTGGCTGGTCCTCGTCTTCCCCGCGTGCGTGCTGAGCTACCTCGGCCAGGGCGCGCTGATCCTCGCCGATCCGCGCAACATCAGCAGCCCGTTCTTCCTGCTCACACCCGACTGGGGACGGCTGCCGATGGTCCTGCTGGCCACGGCGGCGACGGTGATCGCCTCCCAGGCGGTGATCACCGGCGCGTACTCGGTCGCCTCGCAGGCCGCCCAGCTCGGCTATCTGCCGAGGCTGCGGATCGCGTACACCTCCGAGTCCACCATGGGCCAGGTCTATGTCCCCTGGGTCAACTGGCTGCTGATGGTCTCGGTCCTCACCCTGATCTTCGCCTTCCGCAGTTCCACGGCGCTGGCCTTCGCGTTCGGCATGGCGGTCACCGGCACCATCACCATCACCACCCTGCTGTTCTTCCACGTCGCCCGCGCCAAGTGGGGCACGCCCGTCTGGCTGCTCACCATCGGCGCGACCGCGCTGCTCCTCGTGGACCTGCTGTTCGTGGCGGCCAACCTGACCAAGCTCGTCCACGGCGCATGGCTGCCGCTGCTGATCGGCCTCACGGTGTTCACCATCATGACGACCTGGCAGCGCGGCCGTGAGCTCGTCACCGCGGAGCGGGTACGGCTCGAGGGCTCGCTGAGCGAGTTCATCGAACAGCTCCGCGGCGGGAGAGCGACGCTGCTCCGGGTCCCCGGCACGGCGGTCTTCCTCAACCGGGGCAGGCAGACCGCGCCACTGGCCCTGCGGGCCAACGTCCAGCACAACCACGTGCGCCACGACCACGTCGTGATCCTGTCCATCGAGACCGAGCCCGTGCCGCGCGTCCCCGCCGACGAGCGGACCGTCATCGACGACCTCGGCTACGCCGACGACGGGATCGTCTATGTCGCCGCCCGGTTCGGCTACATGGAGACGCCGGACGCGCCCGGAACGCTGGCGATGCTCGATCCGGCCCGGACCGAGGGGCGGTTGCGGCTGGACGAGGCGTCCTACTTCCTGTCGAAGATCGAGCTCCGGCGCGGGACGGCCACGACGATGGCGCCCTGGCGCAAACGGCTGTTCATCGCCACCTCCTACATCACGGCCGACGCCGCCGAGTACTTCGGCCTTCCCCGCGACCGCACGGTCATCATGGGCTCGCGCATCGAGGTGTAGGCGCGCGCCGGTCGCCGAGGGCGGTCCGGGGCTCTGAGCGCGGTCGGTGGCGTCAGAGGGGTGTCAAGGATGGGCGCCACGGCGTCAGGGCGGCGTCAGTCCCGGTGCCCGGCCGGGCACACCGCCGCGCGCCGTGCCTCACGTGAACCGCATGGAGAGGGGAGCCAGGCCCGACGGCACGACCGATGACCGCCACTGGCGGCCGGACGCCCGGTACGCGGGATTGTGCGCACTGGGGTTCGCCGGGCTGACGCTCCTGCTCGACTGGGGCTCGGGCGGGCTCACCGTGGCGCGCGCCGACCTGTGGGCCACCCGCCTCGTCCTGCGGGACACGTACGGCGGCTCGGTGGCCCTCGGCCCCGAGACCCTGGTCGCCAATCCGCTGCTGTGGCACCGGCTGGACGCCGGGGCCCACCGCTTGCGCGAGCGCGGCACCCTGCGGTACGGCGTGAGCACCCTGCGGCAACTGGGCGAGCGCATCGACGGGGGGAACGGCCCGGGACGTGCTCAGGGCCTCCGGGCTGGAGTAGAGAGCTCCGCCGGACATGGCCGGCCGGGCCTCGTCAAGGCGGTGTCAATCTCTCCGCGGGCAGCGCAAGAGAAACGTCAAGATCCATGGCCGGAGCGCGAACCGACGCTTTGCTGAGGGCTGATGAGTGACGTACGGGCCGGACGGCTCAAGGTCTATCTCGGGGCGGCCCCCGGCGTGGGCAAGACCTGCCGCATGCTCGAGGAGGGCCGCAGCCGGGCGTCGCGCGGCGCCGACGTGGTGGTCGGGTTCGTGGAGTGCCACGGGCGGCCCCGTACGGAGGCGATGCTCGACGGCCTGGAGGTCGTGCCGCGCGCCCACCGCGTCCACCGAGGCCGGGACTTCGCGGAGATGGACCTCGCCGCGGTGCTCGCGCGCCGCCCCCAGGTCGCGATCGTGGACGAGTTCGCGCACAGCAACGTCCCCGGCGGTCGCAACGCCAAGCGCTGGCAGGACGTCGAGGAACTGCTCGCCGCGGGCATCGACGTCATCACCGCGGTCGACATCCAGCAGCTGGCGTCCCTCAACGATGTCGTCGAGAGGATCACCAGGGCGCCGCAGGGCGAGACCCTCCCCGACGAGGTCGTCCGGCGGGCCCGGCAGATCGAGCTGGTGGACATGGAGCCCGAGGGGCTGCGCCGTCGCATGGCGCACGGCAACATCTACGCCCCCGAGGAGATCGACGCTGCCCTCGCCGACCGCTTCCGGCCCGGAAACCTGACCGCGCTGCGGCAACTCGCCCTGCTGTGGGTGACCGACCGGGTCGACGAGGCGCTTCGGAGGTACCGCGCCGAGGACGCCACAGGCAGCGTGTGGGAGACCCGGGAGCGGGTGGTCGTCGGGCTCACCGGCGGGCCCGAGGGGGACACCCTGATCCGGCGGGCGGCCCGGATCGCCGACCGGTCCGCGGGCGGCGATCTGCTCGCCGTGCACATCACCCGCAGCGCCGTCGAGCGGGCCCGGCTCGCCGAGGCCGCGGCCGAGATAGAGCCGATCAAGGCCGCCGACCGGATGCGCACGGCACTGCTGCGGGCCGTCGGGCACGATCTGCGCACGCCGCTCGCCGCGGGCTGGGCGGCCGTGACCTCGCTGCGCGGCCGGGATGTGGAGTTCTCGGACGAGGACCGCGAGGAACTGCTCGCCACCGCCGACGAGTCCCTCGCCAAGCTCAGCCGGCTCGTGGAGAACCTGCTGGACCTCAGCCGTCTCCAGGCCGGCGTTCTCACCCTCGACCTGCGCGGCACCACGCTCGAAGAGGTTCTCCCGGCGGTACTGGCCGACACCCCGGACGTCGAGGTGGGGGAGCTGGAAGAGATCCCCGCCGTCCTGGCCGACCCGCCCCTGCTGGAGCGCGTGATCGCCAACCTGGTCGAAAACGCCGCCCGCCACACCCCGCCCGGCGGCAAGGTCGTCCTGACCGCCGGCGCCCACGCGGGCCGGGTCGAGCTGCGTGTCGTCGACCGCGGTCCCGGCCTGCCGCGGACCGGCCGGGACCGGATCTTCGAACCGTTCCAGCGGCTGGGCGACACCGACAACACCACCGGACTCGGCCTGGGGCTGGCTCTGTCCAAGGGCCTGACCGAGGCGATGGACGGCACGCTCGTCCCCGAGGACACCCCCGGCGGCGGCCTGACGATGGTGCTCTCCCTGCCGTTCGCGGAGCGGGCGGCGTACTCCCGGTAGCTCCGTGGCCGCCTGGCCGCCCCCATCCCGGTGGTGTGCGCCACACGCGCGTCAGGGATGCGTCAAAGCGGCGGTCGGGGCCCGAAGTGGCGGCCGTAAGGGACGCGTCAAGGCTGCGCGGGCGGCCGTAAGAGCGCCGTCAACGACGGCCGAAACCAGCCACAAAGGCGCTTTCCTCGATTCGTCCGTGCTTGTCATTCTCGTTCGAATCTCACTAGGAGCTCGCGATGGCCGACGTGGCCTTCGTCGTCACCACGATCGCGGTGTTCGCGCTCGTGGCTCTCGTCGCCAAGGGGGTGACGAAGCTGTGACCGCCGAAAATGTCGTCGGCCTCGTCGTGGCCGTCGCCCTGCTGGGCTATCTCGTCCTCGCCCTGATCTTCCCGGAGAGGTTCTGAGCCCCGTCATGAGTCCCGTTCTTGCCGGCGTGCTCCAGCTGCTCGCGCTCGTAGCGGCGCTGGCGCTCGTCCACATCCCCCTCGGCAACTACATGGCCCGGGTCTACTCCTCCGACAAGCACCTGCGGGTCGAGAAGTGGATCTACAAGGGGATCGGTGCCAACCCCGACACCGAGATGCGCTGGCACGCGTATCTGCGCGGTGTGCTGGCGTTCTCCGCGGCCGGTGTGCTGTTTCTGTATCTGCTCCAGCGGCTTCAGGGTGTGCTGCCCGGCTCGCTCGGCTTCGCCTCGATCGACCCGGACCAGGCGTTCAACACGGCCGCGTCGTTCGTGACCAACACCAACTGGCAGTCGTACTACGGCGAGCAGGCCATGGGCCATGTCGTACAGACCGCCGGTCTGGCCGTGCAGAACTTCGTCTCGGCCGCGGTGGGCATGGCGGTGGCCGTGGCGCTGGTGCGCGGCTTCGCCCGTTCGCGCACCGGTGAGCTGGGCAACTTCTGGGCCGACCTGGTGCGCGGCACGGTCCGCATCCTGGTGCCGGTCGCCGCGATCGCGGCTGTCGTCCTGGTGGCGTGCGGCGCGATGCAGAACTTCTCCGGCATCCACGAGGTCGGCCAGTTCATGGGCGGCTCGCAGCAGTGGAACGGGGGCGCGGTCGCCTCGACGGAGGCCATCAAGGAGGTGGGCACCAACGGCGGCGGCATCTTCAACGCCAACAGCGCCCACCCGTTCGAGAACCCCACCCCGTTCACCAACCTCTTCGAGATCTTCCTGATCCTGGTGATCCCGTTCTCGCTGACCCGGACGTTCGGCGTCCTGGTCGGCTCGGTGAAGCAGGGGTACGCGATCCTCGCGACGATGGTCACCATCTGGATCGGCTTCACGGCGCTGATGATGTGGACGGAGTTCGCCCACCGCGGCCCGGCGCTCGAGATCGCGGGCGGGGCGATGGAGGGCAAGGAGGTCCGCTTCGGTGTCGGCGCCTCGTCGATCTTCGCGGTGGCGACCACGCTCACCTCGACCGGCGCGGTGGACTCCTTCCACTCCTCGTTCACCGGCCTGGGCGGCGGCATCACCATGCTCGGCATGATGCTGGGCGAGATCGCGCCCGGCGGTGTGGGCTCCGGCCTCTACGGCATGCTGATCATGGCGATCATCGCGGTGTTCATCGCGGGACTGATGGTCGGCCGCACGCCCGAGTACCTGGGCAAGAAGATCGGCACCCGCGAGATCAAGCTGGCCGCCCTGTACATCCTGGTGACCCCCACCCTGGTGCTCGTCTTCACAGCCGCGGCGATGGCCCTGCCGACCCCGGGCAACTCCATGACGAACAGCGGGGCGCACGGCTTCTCCGAGATCCTCTACGCCTACACATCCGGGGCCAACAACAACGGTTCCGCCTTCGCCGGCCTGAACGCGGACACGCAGTGGTTCAACACCACGATCGGCCTGGCGATGCTGCTCGGCCGGTTCATACCAATGGTGTTCGTGCTGGCGCTGGCGGGCTCGCTGGCGGAGCAGAAGCCCGTTCCGGCCACCGCGGGCACCCTGCGGACCGAGAAGCCGCTGTTCACCGGCCTGTTGGTGGGCGCGATCCTGATCATCACCGGGCTCACGTACTTCCCGGCGCTCGCGCTGGGCCCGCTCGCCGAGGGGATGGCGGCATGACCACCGATACCAAGAAGCACGAGGACCCGATGTCCACAGCCACTCCGACCCGGGCGCCGCACAGCGATGTACCCACCGGGCACAGGCCCGCCGAGGGCCGTGTCGGCGCGGGCCTGTTCGACCCCGGGCAGCTCGTCAAGTCGCTGCCGGACGCCTTCCGCAAGCTCGACCCGCGGGTGATGGTCAAGTCGCCCGTGATGTTCGTGGTGCTGGTCGGCTCGGTCCTGACGACGGTCTTCTCGATCAAAGACCCGACCGACTGGTTCGGCTGGGCGATCAGCGCCTGGCTGTGGCTGACCGTGGTCTTCGCGAACCTCGCGGAGGCGGTCGCCGAGGGGCGCGGCAAGGCGCAGGCCGACACCCTGCGCAAGGCGAAGACCGACACGGTCGCACGCCGGCTCAGCGGTGCCACGGAAGAGCGGGTGCCGGGCACCGAGCTGAGGATCGGCGACCTGGTCGTGTGCGAGGCGGGCGACATCATCCCCGGCGACGGAGATGTCGCCGAGGGCGTCGCCTCGGTGGACGAGTCGGCCATCACCGGCGAGTCGGCACCCGTCATCCGCGAGTCGGGCGGCGATCGCAGTGCCGTCACCGGCGGAACGAAGGTGCTCTCCGACCGCATCGTCATCAAGATCACGACGAAGCCGGGCGAGACCTTCATCGACCGGATGATCAATCTCGTCGAGGGCGCGGCCCGGCAGAAGACGCCCAACGAGATCGCGCTGAACATCCTGCTCGCGTCCCTGACGATCGTGTTCCTTCTCGCATGCGCCACGTTGCCGCCGTTCGCCGACTACGCGGGCAAGCACCTGACCATGGTCGTGCTGGTGGCGCTGCTGGTCTGCCTCATTCCGACCACGATCGGCGCGCTGCTGTCCGCGATCGGCATCGCCGGCATGGACCGGCTGGTCCAGCGCAATGTGCTCGCCATGTCCGGCCGCGCCGTCGAGGCCGCCGGTGATGTGTCCACCCTGCTGCTCGACAAGACCGGCACCATCACCCTCGGCAACCGCCGGGCAGCGGAGTTCGTGCCGGTGCGCGGCACCACGGAGGCCGAGGTCGCGGACGCCGCGCAGCTGTCGTCGCTGGCCGACGAGACACCCGAGGGCCGTTCCATCGTCGTCCTCGCGAAGGAGAGGTACGGGCTGCGCGAGCGGCACCAGGGTGAGCTGACCGATGCCGAGTGGGTCGCCTTCACCGCCCAGACCCGTATGTCGGGCGTCGACGTCGACGGCAGGAAGGTCCGCAAGGGCGCGGCCGGTTCGGTCGTCGCCTGGGTCGAGAAGCAGGGCGGCGCGGTCGCGAAGGACGCGGGCGAGATCGCCGACCGGATCTCCGAGGCGGGCGGTACGCCCCTGCTGGTCGCGGTCCGAGACGATCAGGGCGCCCGGATCCTCGGCGTCATCCACCTCAAGGACGTCGTCAAGGAGGGCATGCGCGAGCGGTTCGACGAGCTGCGCCGCATGGGCATCAAGACCGTCATGATCACCGGTGACAACCCGCTGACGGCCAAGGCGATCGCCGAGGAGGCAGGCGTCGACGACTTCCTCGCCGAGGCCACCCCCGAGGACAAGATGGCCCTCATCAAGCGCGAGCAGGCGGGCGGCAAGCTCGTTGCGATGACCGGTGACGGTACGAACGACGCGCCCGCGCTGGCGCAGGCGGACGTCGGCGTGGCGATGAACACCGGCACCTCGGCGGCCAAAGAGGCCGGCAACATGGTCGACCTCGACTCCAACCCGACCAAGCTCATCGAGATCGTCGAGATCGGCAAGCAACTCCTCATCACCCGGGGCGCCCTGACGACGTTCTCCATAGCCAACGACGTCGCCAAGTACTTCGCGATCATCCCGGCCCTGTTCGCGGCGGTCTACCCGGGCCTGGACAAGCTCAACATCATGGGCCTGTCCTCGCCCGACTCCGCGATCCTGTCCGCGGTCGTCTTCAACGCGCTGATCATCATCGCGCTGGTGCCGCTGGCCCTGCGCGGAGTCCAGTACCGCCCGGTCAGCGCCGACAAGATGCTCCGCCGCAACCTCACCATCTACGGCCTCGGCGGGCTCGTCGCGCCCTTCATCGGCATCAAGCTCATCGACCTGCTCATCTCGCTCATCCCCGGGATCGGCTGAAGGACATGAACAACTCCCTGAAGAACACCGCCCGGCTGCTGGGCGCGGGTCTGCGCGCCCTCCTCATGCTGACCCTGGTGACGGGCGTCATCTATCCACTGGTCATCACCGGCATCGCCCAGGGGCTGTTCAGCGACAAGGCGAACGGCTCCGAGATCACGGCGGACGGGAAGGTCGTCGGCTCGTCCCTGATCGGGCAGTCCTACAACCTGCCGCTGAAGAAGGGCCAGGAAACGCCGGAGCCCGACCTCAAGTGGTTCCAGGGCCGCCCGCGGAACGGCCTCGGCAGCAACAGCGTCAACACCCAGTACAAGCTCATCCTCTCCGGCGCCACCAACCGCTCCGCGGACAACGAGGAGCTCATCCAGTGGGTGAAGGACGCCAAGGCCGCCGTCGTCAAGGACAACTCGGTGCCCGGCCACAGGGTCGAGCCCTCCGACGTGCCCGCCGACGCGGTGACCTCATCCGGCTCGGGCCTGGACCCGGACATCTCCCGGGACTACGCCGACCTCCAGGTCCGCCGCGTCGCCGAGAGGAACGGCCTGTCCGTCTCCCAGGTGCGGAAGCTGGTCGATGAGCACACCGAGGGCCGCACCCTCGGCTTCATCGGCGAACCCCGGGTGAACGTGCTCGAGCTGAACATCGCCCTCAAGGGCCTGTAAACCTCGGCACCTCCCCGGCTACCTCCGGACGAGTAATGGCCCGGTGCTCGTCCGGAGGTTTTCCCGTATGCGCGGCAACTCACCCGGAAAATATGGGAGAATTCACGGTTTGAAGCGACGGGGATTGAAAACGGAGTATCAGCCACCGTTCATCGCAAGGATAAAGTGGCGCACGTCACAGTGGCTGCTTTCTCTGGCGCAGGCTAAGCTACGTTCGCTGAGCCGCCCTTTTTCGCGCAGGTCCGTCGACTGTCGATAAGAAGAAATTCAAGGAACAGTGCAGTTCCCTGTTCTCCTTCCCTGACCTGGATTTCCCTTACGCCGACGCGGAAGCGCGGGCCGCTCACCGTTTCCCGTCCGGGAAACGCCGTGGGTGCCTTCTGGCGCGCCCTCACCTCGGTCTTCTCATTCTTTCGTTCGACCGGTAGCCGACCCTCATCGTCTCACCCGGAGATCGTGACAATGACTTCGCCCGAGCCCTTCCCTTTAACGCGCTATCAACTCGACATATGGGTCTCCGCCGCACAATCCGAGGAATCACCGCAGTACAACGTCTCGCTGTACGAGAAGCTCACCGGGAACGTGAATCTCGACGTCCTCCGCCAGTGCGTCGAGCAGGTCCTGCGACGTCATGACGCGCTGCGTCTGCGATTCGACGAGCGGGACGGGACACCTCTTCAGTGGGTCGAGCCCCGGATCCCCGTCGTGGAGACGGCCGACCTGTCACAGGAAGGTGACCCGGCGGCGGCCTGCCGCCGCTGGGTGCGCGCATTCCAGCAGCGCCCGATGCCGCTGCGCGATCAGCCCATGGTCCGGGCGGCGCTCCTGGTGGAGAGCGCCCGCGTGACGCACCTCCGACTGGTCGCGCACCACCTGGTGATGGACGGCCGGACCCTCGGCCAGGTGAGCGCCGAGATCCTCGACGGCTATGCGTCGATGACGGCGGGCACCACCGCCGTAGAGAACAGCGCGCCGTCATACCGCTTGTTCTCCGAGCGGGATGCTGTGTACCAGGGATCCGAGGAGAACACCGCGGACCTGGCCGCCCACTGTTCCGCCCTCGCCGGCGCGGTCCCCGCGCTGTTCCCCAGGAAGCCGGCGAGCGCCCCCCGCGAAGCCGCGCGCTATTCCTTCAGCCTGGACCGTTCATGGGCGGCCCGCGTGCGCAAGGCGCAGTTGCCGCTGTTCCCCTATATCGCCACCGTGCTGGGCGCGTATCTGTCGCGCGTACACCGCGCCGAAGAGGTGACCCTGGGCGTTCCGGTGCTGAACCGGCCGAGGGAATTCATGGATACGGTGGGGCATTTCGCGAACACCCTGCCCTTGCGCCTGCCCGCCCACCACGGGATGCCGCTGCGCGACATCGTCAGCCGGACACGGACCGCCACCCGCGCGCTGCGCGTGCACGAGCGGGCGGCGCTGGGAGACGTGGTGCGCCGATTACGCGATTCCCACGGCGGAAACCGGCAGCTTTTCGACGTCACCTTGTCCTACCTCCGGACCGGCCACCCGGACCCCGGGCCGGGTATCGATGCCGAGACGTCGCTGGAATCGCCCTGCCATGAGCAGGATGCCCTCTCGGTGGTGGTGCTCGACTTCGACAACTCCCCGGAAATCCGCTTCGACCTGGATTACGCCACGGATGTCTTCGACGACGACTTCCCGGTCGAGGCGATGGCGGAGCACTTCAAAAACCTCCTCGAAGCGGCTGTGGACATGGCGGACGGGCCGATGTCCGCGGTGCCGATGCTCTCGGCCGCGGAGCGGGCGGAACTGATCCGGTACGGCAGGGGAGAGAACGTCGCATATCCGCGGGACGCCACCCTCTCCGGGCTCTTCGAGCGGCAGGCCGCCCGCGGCCCGGCGCGGATCGCCGTGGTGGGCCCGGGCCCCGACGACGCCCTGACCTACGCCGAACTGGACGCGCGAGCCAACCAGGTCGCCCGGGCGCTGCGGGCGGACGGCGTGGGCCCGGGCGACCGGGTCGCCGTCATGATGGAGCGCGGCCCGGACCTGCTCGTCGCGCTGCTGGGCGTGGGCAAGGCGGGCGGTGCCTATGTCCCGGTGGACCCGGGATATCCGCGCGAGCGCATCCGCTTCCTGCTCGACGACAGCCGCCCGGCCGCCGTCCTGACCTCGGACGAGAGCGAGCCACGGATCTCGACGGCGGCGGGCGTGCCCGTGCACCGCGTCCCGGACCTGCTGCACGGCGACGACACCCCGCCGGAGCCGCTGGCCGACGGCTCGGACCTCGCGTATGTGATCTACACCTCCGGTTCCACCGGCAGGCCCAAGGGCGTGCTGGTCCGCCACCACTCGGTGGCCAACCGGCTGGCCTGGATGCAGCGCGCGTACCCCATCGGCGAGGGCGACGTACTGCTCCAGAAGACGCCCGTGTCCTTCGACGTGTCCGTGTGGGAGCTGTTCTGGTGGGCCATCGAGGGGGCGAGCGTGGCCCTGCTGCCGCCGGGCGGTGAGAAGGACCCCCGCGTGATCGGCCGGACCATCCACGACCGGGGCGTCACCGTCGCCCACTTCGTGCCGTCCATGCTCGGCGCCTTCCTCGACGCCGTGGAGCAGGACCCGGACGTACACGCCGGAACGCGGACGCTGCGCCGGGTCTTCTGTAGCGGAGAGGCGCTGCCGGCCGCTCGTGTCGACCGGTTCAACCGGATCTTCCACGGTGCCGAGCGCGCCACGCCGGCCCTGGTGAACCTGTACGGCCCGACCGAGGCCACCGTCGACGTGACGTTCCACGACTGCCCCGGGGAGCCCGGCCGCCCCGTCGGCCGTGTGCCCATCGGACGGCCGATCGACAACACCTGTCTGTATGTGGTGGGGCAGGACGGGCAGCCACAGCCCCAGGGGGTCCCGGGCGAGCTGTGGATCGGCGGCGCCGGGGTGGCCGCGGGATATCTGAACCGGCCCGCCCTGACGGCCGAGCGGTTCATCACCGACCCGTTCACCGGCGAAGGCAGTCTGTACCGCACCGCTGACCTCGTGCGGTGGCTCGCCGACGGCACGCTCGAATACCTCGGCCGCCTCGACGACCAGGTGAAGATCCGCGGGAACCGGGTGGAGCCGGGCGAGGTCGGCGGGGCCCTGATCGCCGTGCCCGGGGTCCGGGACGCCCTGGTGGTGGACCGCACCGATGACGAGCGGGGTGTCCATCTGGTCGGCTACTACGTCGCGGAGGACGGGATCGCCGCCGCGGACATCCGCCGCCATCTCGCCGACACGCTCCCGGAGTTCATGACCCCGGCACTGCTGGTGCCGCTCGACCGCATTCCGCTGACGCCCAACGGCAAGGCGGACCGCCGGGCGCTGCCGGATCCGGTGGCCCGCGGCGGCGCACCGGTCTCACGCCCGCTCACCTCCGCGGAAGAGATCGTGGCGGACGTGTGGCAGGAGGTGCTGCGGTGCGGACCGGTGGCTGCCGAGGACGACTACTACGCGCTCGGCGGCGACTCGCTACAGATGCTGCGCATCCGCGCCCTGGCCGAGCAGCGCGGCCTGCGCTTCTCCCTGGCCGACCTGGTACGGCACTCCACCGTCGCCGGCCTGGCCGCGCGGGCCCGCCTCGACGAATGCCCCACCGACGTGTCCGAGGGCGGAACGCTCCCCTTCGAGACGGTCCCCGGTATCGACCGGGCGCGGCTGGGCTCGGTCTCGGACGCCTACCCGCTCACCCGGATGCAACTCGGCCTGATCTACCACAGCCGTCAGCAGCGCCGATCCTCCCTCTACAAGGACGTGTTCCGCTACACACTGCGGTGCGACTGGGACGAGCAGCCCTTCCGCGCGGCCTTCGACGGGCTCGTACGGCGCCATCCGGCGCTGCGCACCAGCTTCGGCCTGGCCGGGTTCACCGAACCGCTCCAGCTGGTGCACGCTCCCATGGAGGACGGCCTCGAAGTCGTCGATCTGCGGGCGCGTGACGGCGACGACGCGGAAGCGGAGGTGCTGCGGCACATCGAAGAACGCCGCCACCACGAGTACGTTTTCGACACCGCGCCCCTGTACTCGCTGCGCGTCCACATCCGCCGCTCCACGATCGACCTGGTCCTGAGCTTCCACCACGCCCTGTTGGACGGTGCGAGCGTCGCCAACCTCATCGGCGAGCTGCTGCGCGACTACGGGCACGCCCTGGGCCTGCACCCGACCCCGGTGCCCGAGGTCCGGCTGCCCTCGCCCGCCGCACACCTGCTGGCCGAGCGCCGGGCCCTGGCGTCGGAGGCCGACCGCCGGTACTGGCGGGCGGAGCTCGACGGAAGCGAGCCCGTCTCGATCGGCACCTTCCGCCCGCACCAGCCCCCGTCGTCCGTGAGCAGGCGGGGGTCGCACCGCTTCAACCTGCCGGCCGGGCTCGGCGAAGACGTGCGGACATTCGCCCGCGAGCAGGCGCTGCCGGTCAAGTCGGTGCTGTTCGCCGCCCACTGCATGACACTGCGGCTGTTGTCCGGCCGTGAGGACATCATGACCGGGCTCATCGCGCACAGCCGACCGGAACACCCCCACGCCGAGCGCATGGTCGGCCTGTTCCTCAACACCCTGCCCATGAGGGTGAACACGGCCCAGGCCAGCTGGCTCGAGGCGGTACGGGAGGCGTTCCGGCGCGAGCAGGGCGCGTATCCCCACCGCCACTACCCCATGAGCGCCATCCCGGAGGAACACGGCGGCGGACCGCTTTTCGACACCGTCTTCAACTACGTACGGTTCCAGCAGCTCACGGACGCACTGGGGGAGCCGGGGCTGGAGCTGACGGACTTCCGCACCGTGGAGGAGACCAACTTCACGCTCCTCGTCAACGCCGTGACGGACCCCGTCGACCAGAACATCTGGCTGCGCATCGACAACGACGGACAGACGGTCACCCACGATCAGGTCAGGCTCTTCGCCGACTACTACACGCGCATCCTCGGCCACCTGGTCCACCATCCCCTGGAACAGCCCGGCTGGGACTTCCTCACGCCCGTGCCGCAGCCGCTTCCGCCCGCCACGGACGTGGCACGGAGCGCGGTGGACCGCTTCGCGGAACAGGCCGCGCGCACCCCGCACGCCCTCGCCCTGACGACGCACGACGAGCGATGGACCTACGCGCGGCTCGACCGGGCGACCGCGGCCGTGGCCCGCAACCTGATCGCCCTGGGCGTGCGGCCCGGCGCCGTCGTCGGCCTCGCCGCGGACCGGTCACCCGAGGTGATCGCCGCCATCCTCGGCATCATGCGGGCCGGGGCGGCGGTCATGCCCCTGGACACCGGATACCCCGCCAAACGCTCTCCCGCATGATCGAGGAGGCCGACCCCTTCCTTGTCGTCGCCAGCCGGCACGATGCCTTCCCCGACCAGGACGCGCCGGCCGTACGGTTCGAGCAGATCGCCGGGCCGCCCACCGGTGAAGCGCCCGCCGCGACCCTCCGGACGCTCGCCCCGGACAGCACCGCCTGCGTCCTGTTCACCTCGGGCTCCACGGGGCGGCCCAAGGGGGTCGACATCCCCCACCGCACCCTGGCGGGCCTCGTAACCTGGCAGAATCGCGCCCGAAGCGCCTCGCAGGGCATCACCCTCCAGTACGCACCGCTGAGCTTCGACGTCTCCCTCCAGGAGATCTTCTCCACCCTGTGCGCGGGCGGCACACTCCGCCTGGTGCCGGAGGACATCCGCAGGGACATGCCGGCCCTGGTCCGCCTGATGCATCGGGAAGCGGTCGAGCGGATCTTCCTGCCCTACATCGCCCTCCAGCAACTGGCGCTCGCCTCCGCGGCGCTGGGCCTCGCACCGGCCGCGCTGCGCGTCATCGTCTCCAGCGGCGAACAGCTGAGGATCACCGACGAGATCCGGCGGCTGTGCTCGGCCCTGCCCGGAGTGGTGCTGGAGAACCAATACGGGCCCACCGAGACCCATGTGGTGACCCGCCACACCCTGACCGGACCGCCGGCCGACTTCCCGGACCTTCCCCCGGTGGGCACCGCCGTCGACGGCGCCCAGGTCGTCGTGGTGGACCCGCGGCTGCGCCCCGTGCCGCCGGGCGTGACGGGCGAGTTGTACCTCGGGGGCGCCTCGGTCGCGCGCGGCTATCTGGGCCGTGACGACCTGACCAAGGAACGCTTCGTCACGCTGCCCGGCACACCCGGCCGCTTCTACCGCTCCGGCGACCTCGGCTTCGCGCTGCCGAGCGGCGAGATCGTGTGCACCGGCCGCGCCGACACCCAGGTCAAGGTCCGCGGATTCCGGGTCGAGACGGCCGAGGTGGAGCTGGCCATCCGCGACCTCGTCCCCCGCCATCCGGGCATCGCGGAAGCCGCTGTCGTCGCCCACAGCCGCCCCGGCACGGACACGGTCCTGGTGGCGTTCCTGACCGGCGATCCCTCGACCGTGGACACCGGCGCGCTGCGCGGCAGGCTGCGGGAGACGCTCCCCGACTACATGGTGCCGTCCTACGTCCAGTGGCTCCCCGCCATGCCGTCCACCCCCAGCGGGAAACGGGACGACGCCGCCCTGCGGGCCATCCCGCTCGAGGCACCCGCCGACCACGACACCACCCCGCCGCGCACCCCGCTCGAAAAGGCCCTCGCCGAGATCCTCGCGGACCTGCTGCATCTGCCCGAAGTCGGCATCAACGACAGCATGTTCGACCTGGGCGGCACCTCACTGACCGCGATGCGGCTCATCGCCACGCTGGAACAGCGCTTCGGCACCGTCATCCCGCTGTCGGAGTTCATCGCCGCGCCGACCGTGGCCGCCATGGCCACCCGGCTGCGCTCCGGCGCGGCGGCACCGGCCCGCTTCGACCCGATCGTGCCGCTCAACAAGGCGGGTTCGCGGACCCCGCTCTTCCTGGTCCACCCCATGGGCGGCAATGTGCTGTGCTTCCTGCCCTTCGCCAGACACCTCGACCGCGAGCAGCCGCTGTACGCCCTCCAGGCGGCCGGCGCCGACCCCGGCACCGAACCGCTGGACACCATCGCCGACATGGCCCGCGGCTACCTCACCGCGGTCAGACGGATCCAGCCCGAAGGCCCTTACAAGATCAGCGGCTACTCCTTCGGCGGTTTCGTCGCCTTCGAAATGGCCTGCCAACTCCGCGCGGCCGGTGAGCAGGCCGAGGTGCTGATCCTGGACACCGTCGCCCTCAACCCACACCTGCGCGAGCTGTACACCGAGGACGCGCTGCTCGGCTGGTTCTTCTGGGAACTGCTCTGGCCCGTACGCGGCGGCGCCTCGCCACTGGACGAGATGCCCGAGCACGCCACCACGCTGGACGCGAAGTTCGCACACATCGCGCGGTGCGCCGTCGACCTGGGCGTATTGCCCGCCGACAGTTCCGGAACCGTCATCAGGCGCCTGTTCCGCCTCTACCGGGCGAACTGGCTGGCCACCCTGGACTACCGGCCGGACACCGTCGACCAGGACATCGTCCTCCTGCGGGCCGACGAACCGCTGCCCGCCATCCTCGAGGCCATGCACGGCGCCGCGGGCAGCCTGCACTACGAGCCGACCAACGGCTGGCGGCGGATGACCACCGGCCGCATCCAGGTGATCGGCATCCCCGGCGACCACCTCTCCATGATCGAGGAGCCCGGCGTCGCGCACGTGGCCAAGACGGTCGCCGACATCCTGCACCCCTCAACCCATCTCCGAAGGGACACCCGAGCCTCATGACATCCCACCGGCCCAAAGCAGTGGTCATCGGGGCGGGGATCGGCGGCCTCACACTGGCCGCCGCTCTGCGCCAGGTCGACATCGACGTCGAGGTGTACGAGCGCGCCACCGAATTAAGAGCCGCCGGTTCCGGCCTGGGTGTGCTGAGCAACGGCGGCGCCGCGCTGGACGCCCTCGGCATCGACATCGGCTTGGAAAAACGCGGGCAGGTCCTCCAGCGCTTCGGCATCAACGACGCCGAGGGCAACCACATCACCTGGTATCCCATTCCGGAGCTCAGCGAGGAGCTGGGGCTGCCGCCCACCGTGGTCATCAGCCGCAGCGCCCTGCAACAGGGCCTCCTGGAGGCGGTGGGAGACACCCCCATCACCCTCGGCGCCGCCGCCGTGGGCTATGAGAACGGACCGGACGGAGCGACCGTGCGCTTCGCCGACGGCAGCCGGGCCCACGGCGACATCGTGGTCGGGGCCGACGGGATCAACTCCGCCGTCCGCCGCCAGATCACCGGCCCGGAGCCGGTGTACGAGGCCGGATATGTGTGCTGGCTCGCCATCGTCCCGTTCAGCCACCCCAGCTTCGAGACGGGCTCGGTCCTGCACTACTGGGGGAGCGGACAGCGTTTCGGACTGCTGGACGTGGGCCACGGACAGACCTACTGGTTCGGCACCAAGAACATGTCCGTCGAGCGGGCCGCCGACTGGCGGGGCACGAAGGACGAGATCGTCCAGGCGTACGCCGGCTGGGCGGACGAGGTCCAGGCGGCCATCCGCGTGACGCCCGAAGAGGACATCATCGCCATCCCGGCCCGCGACCGCGCCTTCCTGGAGCACTGGGGCGACGGCCGGGTCACCCTCCTCGGAGACGCCGCGCATCCCATGCTCACCAGCCTCGCCCAGGGGGCTGGGATGGCCATCGAGGACGCCGTCGTCCTGGCCGGGACACTGGCCCGGGCCGGCGATCTCACCGCCGGTCTGCGCAGCTATGAGGACCAACGCCGCGAGCGCACCCGGCTCATGGTCAACGCCTCCCGCGCGCTGAGCGAACAGGAGCAACTGGAGGACCCGCGGCAGCGGCACGAGCGGGACGAGCAACTGCGCCGGACGACCTACGCCGCCTTCGCGGAACAGCAGCGGGACGTCCTCATGTTCCCCGGGATCCACCCCTAGGTACCGCAAGGCCGCAGGACGTTGACGAGGCCGCAGCGCTGTGCGCTGCGGCCTCGACGTGTGCGTCACCTCTTGGCACGTCGCATTAATTCATATTTAATGCGGTGAGTTGCTGCCGCCACCCGCAGGAGTCCTCCCGTGCATCCCACCCCCACCCCGTGCCCGGACCGCCTCGCCGGGCGGTGCGCGCTGGTCACCGGTGCGGCCTCCGGTATCGGCGCCGCCACGGCTCACCGGCTGGCCGCCGAAGGAGCCCGCGTGGTCGTCGCCGACATCGACGAGCCGGGAGGCGCGGCGGTGGCCGCGGCCATACGGGACGCCGGAGGCAGCGCGCGGTTCCAGCGCTGCGATGTATCGGACGAGGCGTCATGGGCCCAGGCCGTGAGGTCGGCCCGCGAGGCCTTCGGGCCCGTGCACGCGCTGGTGAGCAATGCCTACGCGGTCCGTGTCGCGGCGGCCCACGAGACCAGCGAGGCCGAGTGGAACCGACAGCTCGCCGTGAGCCTCACCGGGTCGTTCCTCGGGGTGCGCGCCTGCCTGGACGATCTGATCTCGACGGGCGGCAGCGTGGTGCTCGTCTCCTCGGTGCACGCCCTGGTGGGACTGCCCGGTCGGCCCGCGTACGCCGCGGCGAAGGCCGGGCTCACGGGGTTGGCCCGGCAGTTGGCCGTCGAGTACGGCGGCCGGATCCGGGTGAACAGCGTGCTGCCGGGACCGGTCCTGACCAGGGCCTGGGACGGCATCGGCGAGGCGGACCGGCGGGCAGCGGCCCGGGAGACCGCCGTGGGACGCCTCGGCCGGCCGGAGGAGGTCGCCGCGGCGGTCGCCTTCCTGACCAGTGCCGACGCCTCGTTCGTGACCGGGGCCTCGCTCGTCGTCGACGGCGGCTGGAGCGTGCTGAAGAACTCCTCGTGAGCCCCGGGGCGACCACGCCCTGTCCGGTCCTCCCGCGCCTGCCTTTGGAGCGACACTCTTGAGAATCACCCAGGTCGAAACGTTCGCCGTGCCGCCCCGTTGGCTGTTCTGCCGTATCGAGACCGACGAAGGGGTGGTGGGGTGGGGCGAGCCGGTCGTGGAGGGACGGGCGGCGACGGTCCGCACCGCCGTTCACGAACTCGCCGAGTATCTGGTCGGCCGGGATCCGATGCGGATCGAGGATCACTGGCAGCTGATGACGAAGGGGTCGTTCTACCGGGGCGGCCCGGTGCTCTCCAGCGCCGTCGCCGGAATCGACCAGGCGCTGTGGGACATCGCCGGCAAGACGCTCGGGGTGCCGGTCCATGTGCTGCTGGGCGGTCCGGTGCGCGAACGGGTGCGGGCCTACAGCTGGGTGGGCGGCGACGAGCCCGGCGAGATCGCGGAAGCCGTGACGGCACAGGTGGAGGCGGGCTTCACCGCCGTCAAGATGAACGCCTGCGGTCGGATGAACCGGCTGGCCACCGCCGCCGACATCGCCGCCGTCGTGGAACGGGCCGCCACCGCCCGCGACGCGCTGGGACCCGAGCGGGACTTCGCGATCGACTTCCACGGGCGGTTCAGCGCCGCCAACGCGCGCCGGGTCCTGCCCCATCTCGCACCGCTGCACCCGCTGTTCGTCGAGGAACCCGTCCTGCCCGAGTACGCCCACCGGCTCGGCGACGTGGTCTCGGCCTCCGCGATCCCGATCGCCACCGGCGAGCGGATCTACTCGCGCACCGAGGCACTCCCCGCGCTCCAGGCGGGCATCGCGGTACTCCAGCCGGACCTGTCGCACGCGGGAGGCATCTCCGAGGTGCGGCGCCTCGCGTCGCTGGCGGAGACGTTTGACGTGCTGCTCGCCCCGCACTGCCCGCTGGGGCCGATCTCGCTGGCCGCGAGTCTCCAAGTGGCCTTCAGCACACCGAACTTCCTCATTCAGGAGCAGAGTATCGGCATCCATTACAACAAGGGGTCCGAACTCCTGGACTACGTCATCGACCCCGAGGTGTTCCGGTTCGACGGGGGACACCTCCGCCGCCCGCTCGGCCCGGGCCTGGGCATCGAGGTCGACGAGCAGGCGGTGCGCCGTGCCGACGGCAGCGCGCCGGACTGGCACAGCCCCGTGTGGCGACACGACGACGGGTCGTTCGCGGAATGGTGACCGCGCTCCGGGCGTGCCGTCAGGCCATGGGGTAGGCGCTCGGCGCGGGCAGCGCCGTGCCGGTGGAGCCGACGAGGGTGGCGCGCGCCACGGCCACCAGCTCGGCGGCCTCGACCGCGGCCCGGGTGCGGGCGGCGTCCAGGCCCTCGCGCACCGAGGCGTCGACATGGACGCGCGCGGCGGGGTTCAGCGGCAGGACGCGGATCTCCACGCCGTACCGCACGGCGGCGTCGGCGAAGCGGCGCAGCCCGATCTCCCAGTCGGGCCCGTACCAGAAGTGGTCCGCGACGAGTGTCCCGCCGATGTACGCACGGGCGGCATCCCCGGTGTAGCGCAGCCGCAGCAGCACCTCCGCCTCCCCGTCCAGGGCCGATGCCGGGATGGTGACGCGGTACACGGCGGCCTTGTCGAAGTCCTCGTCGCGCGGCGCGGAGGCGCGCCGATGGGAGCCGCCGGTTCGGGCCGGGGCGGCGACGGCCTGGGCGTGACGGCATTCCAGGGCGGGCTGCGGCAGCCGCGGTGCGGGGTTCAGCGGCCAGCGGGTGAAGACGCCGTCCGGTCCGGGAAGCCCGACGCCTGCTCCCCGCAGGGCGGCCGGCGCGGGCAGCAGGGCGATGGACGGGGACGAGGAGGCGAGGTGCAGCCGCAGTTCGTCTCCGTCGGCGAGCACCAGGTCGTCGCCGAGCACGAGCCGGTCCCGGCCGAAGACACGTAGTCGGCTCAGCCGCAGCGCCTCGCGGTGGGGGAGCACCAGGACCCGGGCGCCGCCGGACGGGGCGGTCAAGGTCAGCAGTGCCCCGGTGCCCGGCTCGGTGACCGTCACGAGGGTGCCGTCAGCGCCGCGCTCCACCCGTGCCGGCCCCTCCACCCGCACGTCCGCGGGCAGGGACAGCGAAGCGGGGATGCCGTCGACGGCCGCCAGCACGGTCAGCGTGGTGCCGTCCGTCCCGAGCCGGGTGACGGGCTGGGCGGTGGCCCAGTCCAGGTGCAGCCCGGCGCCGAGATCCAGGCCGATCGGCCATACGAAGTGCGCGCCGGAGGGCACGGAGACGGGCCGCGCGGGCAGGGTGACGGTGCGTCCGCCGTCGAGATGGACGCGGAAGCGGACGCCGTCGTGGTCGGGCAGCGTCTCGTGCGGCTGGTGGTTGTTGACGAACAGAAAGCCCCGGTCGCCCGCCGAGCGAACGGCCCAGCGCAGCGTGGTGCGGTCGTCGAGCGAGGAGGGTTGGTCATCGGGCAGCCACAGCGGCATCCGCGCCAGTTCGGCGCCGTAGCCGCGCAGGAACAGGTGTTGCAGACGCAGCGCGTGGAAGGAGGGCCTGACCTGTCCGTACTCGCCCAGGGGCGCCTGGAAGTCGTAGGTGACCGTCGGCAGGTCGTTGGGGTAGCCGGTGTCATGGCTCTCCTGGTTGGGCTCCTTGAGGTCCAGCCGCTGCGAGCAGCCGTGATACAGGTAGTAGCCCTGCCAGACCGAGCCGCTGCCGAGCTTGGCCAGCGCCAGTGACGTGATGTCCTCGGCCGGCACCAGGGGCCGGCGGTGGTAGGCGATCGCCATGCCGCCGCCCAACTCGCAGGTGGCGTAGGGATAACGGCGGGGGTCGGGGCCGGTGCCGACCGGGGCGGTGGAGCGCAGGTCGGCGCCGATCGCGTGATCGTCGCGGATCGGCGTGAAGAAGTAGTGGCGGCGCATCTCCCGCGTCCACCCGTCGTACGCGTCCTCCCAGAACGCTTCCGGGTAGCCGCCGTGCAGCGGCAGCAACGTGTCGCGCGGAAGGTCCGCCGCGCCCCACCCGGTCGCGGTCCACAAGGGTGCGCGCATGCCGGCGTCCTCGGCCATGCGCCGCAGGGTGGTCAGATGTCCGGGCTGGTCGTAGAGCTCGTTCTCCACCTGGACCGCCACGATCGGGCCGCCGTCGTCATGGAAGAGGCCGCGCAACTCGTGGGCGATGCGCCGGTAGTAGGGCTCGACCAGTGCGAGATAGGCCGCGTCGTCGGTGCGCGGGGTGCAGCCCGTCTCCGCCAGCCAGTCCGGGAAGCCGCCGTTGCGGCACTCGCCGTGGGACCAGGGGCCGATCCGCACGGCCACGGCCAGGCCGAGCTCATCGCACAGGGTCACAAAACGGCGCAGGTCCAGATCGCCGTCGAAGCGCAGTGTGCCGCGCTCGTTCTCGTGCTGGTTCCAGAACAGGTAGGTGGCCAGCAGGTCCACACCACCCGCCTTGACCTTCAGGAGTTCCTCGCGCCACCCGGCCGCCGGGCAGCGGCTGAAGTGGAACTCGCCCATCACCGGGATCCACGGGCGGCCGTTCCTGATCAGGCTCTGGCTGTCGACCGTCACCGAGCGGGGAGCGGAAGCGGAACTGCCCATGGGCAGATGGCCGGTCAGCGGCGTGGGGGGTTCTTGGGCGTGCAGGGACAACATGACAGGCGGCTCCTGCGACGAAGGCTCAGTGAAGTGCGTTCATCGTGGGTGGGGCCCGAAACCCTGTCAAGATGTATTCATAATTAATGACTGAAGCGCGCTCTCCGGCGGCCGGGCGGGGGCGCCGCCCGGCCACCGGAGGCCACCCGGCCACGGCGTCGCCGCGAAGCACGGTCAGGGCTGGCCGCCACGTCGCAGGCTCGCGAGGAAGCGCCACAACGCGGAGCGGGGCCGGTCCTGCTCCGCGGAGATGGCGGCCGCCACGGGTTCCAGCGCCGTGGAATCGTCCGCCGCACCGGCGGCCGGGGCGCTCCGCGCGGTGGTGTTCTTCGCCTCCCGCATCCGGAAGCGGACCGGGAACGACCGCAGGCCGCGCACATAGGTGGAGGAGCGCCAGGGCAGCTGGTCGACCGAAAGGCCCAGCTCGAAGTCACACCGCTCGAACAGCCGGCTGACCGCCGTGGTCACCATCATGTCGGCGAGCCCGCGCCCCGGGCACGCGTGTACGCCGGTGCCCCACGCCAGATGGGCACGCGAGCTCTTGGACGCCTCGTGGTCCATCGCGCTCAGGAACTGCGGGTCCCCGTGCGCCGCCGCGATCGACGCCATGACCGCGTCGCCGGCCGCCAGCCGGAAGTTTCCCAGGTCCGTGTCGGCGACGGGGAAACGGAAGGTGCAGTTGGTCCACGGTGGCGAGGCGATGTGCACCCGGTTGACCAACTCGTCGGCATGGCCGGTCGTGAGGCTGGTCCGCACCCCGGAGTTTCCGGTGAGCACCTCCAGCACACTGTTGGTGATCGAGTGGCCCACGAGCTCGGACATGATCACAAGGATCGCGTACAGCTCGATACCGACCTGTTCCACCGACAGGGGCGGGTCGGCCGCCAGCAGCCGCGTGGTCAGGTCGTCACCGGGATGGGACTGCTTGTAGGCGGCCAGCTCGGTGGTCGCCTTCACCAGCCGCTCGGCCGCCGGGGCGGCGTCAGGGCCGGCGTCCACCATCCGCCAGGAGTCCATGAAGATGTCGTCGCCCTGCTCGACGGGGAACCCGAACAGCCGGTTGAGGACCATCAGCGGGAGCGGCCGCGCGACCTGGGCGCACAGATCCACCCACCCGCTGGTGGCGCCCTCCGCGAAGAACGTGATCAGCTCGTCCATGTGCTGGGACACGGCCTGGTTCAGCGCGAAGGCCTGCGGCTCGCCCGGGTCCTGGAACGGCTTGAGCGCCATGTCCACGGCCTGGCGTGTCGTCTTGTGCCGCTCATCGTCGCGCAGCAGCATGTGGCCGAACCCCTGCGACGCCATCAGCGGCCAGTCGGACGCCACCCGGCCCTCGCGCAGCGCGCGCCAGTTCTCCATGTCCTTCTTCCAGTGGCTCTCGTCGCGCATCACCTCCCGGACCTCGTTGAAGCCGAGAATCAGCCATGCGCGGGCACCGAACACATCCACCGGCGCCACCTGGCCGTACCGGTTGCGCAACCGCTCGTACACCTGCGCGGGCCGCGTCTCGAATTCCCTGGTCATCAGGGGTTCCACAGAGGTGAGGGAGTACAGGTCCGAGGGGGCGGCAGAGGTGTCCGAATCGGGAGGCAGTTGCGAATCCATGAACCATGTCCTTAGCACGACAGCGACGACCCACCGGCCAGGCGTCCGTCCGCGGGAGAAAAGCCGCACGTCATCCCAGGTGGAGAGCGCGGAAGTGCCGGGAACACCCTCCGATGCGGAGACAGACTAATCACGTTTGACGCGGCTGAATAGTCACCCCATCAAAACCGCCACAGAGCACCCGAATTGACGTCCGTGGTGTCCATGCACACCGTTTTCGGGCGCGCGCCGGGTCAGGGCGTGGCGGACACCGCCGAGGGCGCCGGTGGCAGGCGGTAGGAGGCGCACGCCGCCGGGATCCGCACCCCGCTGAAGCGAAGGTGGGCGAGACGGCGGTGGAACGCGGCGCCGTGCAGCAGATGGCGCGCCACCTCGGCGACCCGGCGCCGGCCGGGATCGGCCAGGACGGAGCCGGCGGCCCACTCGTTGAACGCGCCCATCGCCGGCCCGCACCAGACCTGGTAGTCGGCGGCGCGCTCGGCGCCGGTGACGGCCCAGCGGGACGACTGGGCCAGGTACCAGCGGAAGACCAGGGCCATCCGGTGCCTGGGGTCGATCTCGGCGCGGAGGAGCTGTTCGGGGTGGTGTTCGGCGAGATAGTCCGCGGTCTCCTGCCAGACCTCGGACAGCGGGCGCCGGAACACCTTCGCCTCCAGGCGCCGGCGGTCCGGGGCGGGGATCTCGTCCAGGCCGGCGTGGGCGCGGTAGAGCTCGTGCAGCTTGCGCGCCCGGCCGGCGAAGAGGCTGCCGCTGCGGAGGACCTGGACCTCGGCGCCCCCCTCGAACATGTCGGCGGCCGGGGCCATCGCGTAGTCGGCGGGCCCGGCCGCGGCGAGCAGGGCCTTGACCGCCGGCGAGGTGCCCGCCTCCAGACAGGCCTGGTTGACGGAGCCGGTGACGACGTAGGCGGCGCCCAGGCTGAAGGCGGCCAGCGCCGCCTCCGGGGTGCCGATGCCGCCGCCCGCGCCGATGCGTACCGGCGGCACCGCGTGGCCCAGCTCGCGGGCGACGCGGTCCCGCAGCCGCAGCATCGCGGGCAGCGCGGTGACCAGCGGGCGGCGGTCGGTGTGTCCCGCGGAGTCCGCCTCGACGGTCAGGTCGTCCGCCATCGGGACGAGCCGCGCCAGCGCGACCTGCTCGGCCGTGATCTCGCCGCGCTCGAACAGGGCGCGGACCATCGGCTCGGGGGCCGGACGCAGGAACAGCTCGGCCACCTCGGCGCGGGACACCTTGGCGATCAGCCGGTTCTCGGCGTACGCCCCGCCACCGGGGCCGGTGCGCAGCCCCGCCACCCGGTAGCGGACCAGGTCGGGGGTGAGCTGGACGAACGCCGAGGCCTCGACACAGCGCAGCCGGTGCCCCAGGTAGAGGTCGACAAGCGCCCGCTCCAGTTGGGGGGCGTGCGGCGCGTGGATGAGGTTGGCGGCGTGCGGCAGGCCGGGGATCTCCCGGGCGAGCCGCGTCAGGGCCCGCTCGACCCGCTCGGGGGGCAGGCCCGCGGCGCCGTAGGAGGCGAGGAAACCGGCGCGGGCCAGCGCCGCCACCAGCTCCTCGGAGGCGATGCCCGCGGCCATGGAACCGGCGAGATACGCGTGGGACACGCCGTGACGGCGCCGGAAGCCGGACTCGCCGAGCCGCGTGGACGGCATCGGCCCGGCGGCGGCCAGCAGGGTCAACGGGCCGCCCGCCGCAGGTGGTTCGGCGCTCGCGCCGACCCGGTCCCCGTTACGGACGACATAGCAGGGGGCGTCGAGGTCGGCGAGGACGGCGTACACCCCGTCCGGGTCGTATCGCACCGTCATGGCCGCACCTTCTCGTCCACGGTCCCACCGGTGTTCGGCAGGATCTCGACGCCGATGTTGTCCACCTGGTAGATCCGCAGATCGTCGCGCCACACGCTGCCGTCGGCGACCAGGAGCAGGCCATCGCCCTGACGCCGCACCCCGCGGATGTGCACCTCGCCGCGCATCCGGCGGTGATCGGGCGTGATCTGCCCTCGGTACTTCCAGGCCAGCTCCACATGGGCCGCGGGCCGCGCGGCCGGGTCCGGCAGGGCGTCGGCGAGGCCGGTGTGCAGGGCGTATGCCGCGACGGACTGGAACAGCGCCTCGACGCCCACCGAACCGGGCATCACCGGGTCGAAGCGGAAGTGGTGCGCCATGAACCAGTCGTCCTCCGGCACCGTCCGCTCCCACAGAAGGTATCCGGCGCCGTGTTCACCGCCGTCCGGCACCAGGTCGGCCTCGCGCAGCAGCGCGAACCGCCCGCGGCCGAGCCGGGTGTCATGGGAGAGGTCGAGCCGGCGGAGCTTTGCGGGCCGCGTCGGAAGGCGGTCCAGCCAGGGCGGAACGTACTGTCCGCCGTCGAGCCCCTGCTGGTTGTCCAGGACCTCCTTGGTGAGGAAGCCATGGACCGACTCGCCCGAGTAGACCGGCCCGTCGGGAAGGCTGAGTTGATAGGTGTAGCGATGGAGGATCGCCCCGGGCAGCTTCGAGTGGTCGGCCAGCGTGATGCGGTGCCGCAGGGCGAGACCGCGCGGGTCGGCGTGCCGGAGCAGGGTGGCACGCCCCTCCAGGTTCCGGCAGACGAAGGCGCTGTCGCGGTGCTGGTGAAGGATGCCCTGGATGGCGCTCAACTGGGCGGCCGCCTGAAGGCTTGACTCCATGTACAGCAGATTGGGCACGGCGCCGGAGCCGTTCTCCCGGCAGAACCAGGGGTCGGGGTGGACGCCGTACTCGCTGGTGAGGGTGGCACCCGACCGGAAGTCCAGAGGCTCGGCGTCGTAGTCGAGCGCCCGGTCGACCATCAGCAGGTCGCCGCGCGGCAACCGGGGCCGTACGGTCACCGAGGACGCCTCGATCTCTCCGGTGACGGCCGACAGGTCGCCCTCGGACGAGTGGGCGAGCAGCATCCGCTGAAGCGAGCCGCGCTGCCGCAGCGAATCGTGGGCGGCGGAGGAGTCCCGCGCCTCCCAGATCGTCAGGGCGCCGAGTTCGGTGCCCGGCGGCTCGTGGAGGGCGACGCCGATGCCGTGCAGACGGGCCACCGGCCGGTCGCCGGCGAACACCACGGCGTCGGCGACGACATGCGGGCGGGGTACGAGCCCCACCTCGGCCACATCCACCTCGCAGCGCAGGGCGGCGCCGAGCGCGGTCGGGTCGATCACCTCGATGGCGGCCGGGCCGCCGTCCCAGGGCTGGAACCGCGCGTCGGGCAGGCACAGATGCAGCCCGCAGCGGAGCGCGTACACCTGGAGGACGCCGGAGACGGCCTCGGCCAGCAGCGCGGTGGCGTCCGCTCCGCGCGCCGGCCCGCCGCCGTGGAAGGTGAGCTGGGCGGTCAGCGTGCCCTGCCCGTACCGGCCGCCCTCGCAGGTCGCCTCCGTGACGCTGCCGATCAGCCGCGGGGCGGGTCCTGGCAGCCGCGGGCCGGTGCCCTCGCCCTCGAAGTCGGGGCCGAGGACCTCCGCGAGGAATCCGCTGGCCAGGGCCCGCAGCTCCTGCCAGGTCAGCCGGGACCGCCCGGTGACCGCGAGCGGGCGGAACTGCCTCGGGTAGCGCGGAACTTGACGCTCCGGCCAGGGGGTTTCGTCCGGCAGGGGCTCGGCGGCGTGCTCGGGCGTCAGGAAGCCGCCCGCGCCGGTGGCCTCCACCAGGAGGTTCCCCTCGACGTGGACCTGCCAGTCGAAGGTGAAGCGGGTGCCGTGTTCGTCGCGGTGGACGGCCTCGGCGCCCGCCCGTACCAGGAGCTCCGCTCCGGCCTCCGGCAGCTCCCGGTGCCAGGTGAGGAGGGTGCGACCGGGCCGGTGGACGGTGCCGGCCGGGGCGAGACCGCGCTCCCCGAGCAGTGGCAAGGCCGCCGCGGCGGCGTCGAGGATCCACGCCGGGTCGGCCTGGCCCGACACGCTGTAGGCCGCGTCCGCCGGGACCGTCCGGACCAGCTCGACGCGCGCCGGGCCGTCCACGGGACGCGGCGCGGGCGCCGCCGGAGGCCGCGCGCCCGGCGCGCAGCGCGCGAGAAGGTGGCGCTGGACGGCCTCGTGGGCCTCCAGCACCGCGGCGTGCGCGCGGCCGACCCGGTCGGCGATGTCGCGCGCGAGGTGGCTCAGGTCGCCGAGGGCCCGCGGTGAGGTCTGCCGGGCGGGCGGGGTGGACGGTGCGGACGGGACGGGGACGAGGAACGGCTCACCTTCGAAGCCCAGTTCCTCGGCGCCTCCGAAGCCCGATTCCTCGACGGCGACGGCCGCGCCGCCGTCCGGAGCGCCAATGTCAGCCATGCCGCCCCCCGCGCTCCGCGGGCAGGAAGATGCCGCTGTCCTTCATCTCCGGCGAGGTGAAGATCATGCCGATCCGGCCCCACCGCTGGAGCACCTTGCCCTCCGGCGTGCAGGCGGTGACCGTACAGATCAGGTGCAGCGGGCTCTCCTCGACGGACTCGGCCACGAGGACGAACGGCGCGTCCGCGGGCAGCGGCGCGAAGAGCTCGACCCGCTCCACCGACACCGGCAGACAGAGCAGGCCGAGGCGCTGGCGGCCGAGCAGCGCCGCCGCCTGGAGCAGCAGATCGGTGAGGGCCGGGCTGTACCTGGCCCCGGCGAAGGCGCCCTGCCCGAAGACCGGGTCGGCCATCCGGGCGGCGAGGACCAGCCTGCCCGGCTGCTCCTCCAGCGTCGGGCCGAGGCCGCGCAGGGTCGGCCCGTGGAAGAGGAAGCCGTCGTAGGCCTCGTGGGTCTGGGGGTCGAAGTCGGGGAGCTCGTAGGGCGGCAGCTCGATGTCCTGCGGCTGGGCGGCCCGTTTCTCGAGCAGGAAGCCTCCCTCGAAACGGAGCACCGGCGCGGCGCCCTCCCGCTCGCTCTGGAGCCGGACGCCGATGGCGGTCGAGTCCCCGCCCTCGGGCGGCGAGACCGTCAGCAGGAAGCGGTCGTCCTCGGCCGTGCCGTCGAAGACCAGCCCCTTACTGATCTTGAAGTCGCGGCACTCCATCACCGGCTGCCCGCCGTGCATCGCCTCCACGACGCGCACGCCCCAGCCGACCGCGGCCGTCAGGGGCAGCACCGGCCACCCGTGGATGCGGTGGTCGGTGAGCAGCGGCTCGCCGGCGAGCTCCGCCATCCGCCGCTCCACGACCACGCCACCGTCCGGCAGCGTCTCGCCCCGCCGGTACATGGGCTCCAGCGGGCCGATGACCGTCACCAGGTCCGCGGCGTGCTCGGGGCTCATCTGCTCGGTGAAGTAGCCGGTACCGGTGTCCCGGGCGAGCATCGGCACCCCGTGCTGCATGAAGAGCTTCTGGACGCCGGGGGTGGCCATGCCGCCGGCCCACGGCCCCCAGGCCAGGGCGGTGGCGTGGCGGCCGGGGTGCCTGGCCTTCCAGGCGCAGACAAACCGGCTCAGCGCCTCGTTGGCCAGGGCGTAGTCGGCCTGCCGGAGGTTTCCGTAGATGCCGGAGACGGAGGTGAAGGCGACCAGGTGGTGGAGGCGTTCGGCATCGAGCGCGTCCAGTACGTTGCCGAGGCCGGTCAGCTTGGTGGCCAGCACCCGCCCGACAGACTCCGCGTCCTTGTCGGCGAGGAACTGGTCGGCGAGGACGCCGGCCCCGTGGACGACGCCGGTGACCCGGGCGGCGTGCGGGCGCAGCGCCGCGCGCACCGCCGCGCCGTCGGTCAGATCCACGGCCACGTACTCGGCCTGGGCTCCCGCGTCTCGCAGGGCGGCCAGGGTGGCGCGGATCTCGCGTCCCGCGGTGATCTCGCGTACCTGCCGGGCGATCAGCTCGGCGGTGGCCGGCTCCTCCGGGTCCTGGCCGGTGGCGCGCAGCTGGTCGGCGGCGGCCGCCGTCAGCTCCTCCCGGCCACCGAGTCCGGCCGCCCAGTCCGGCTCGTCGGCCAGCGGTGTGCTGCCGAGCAGCAGGTAGCCGCAGGCCACCTGCCGCGCCAGGGCGATGGCGCACCAGGCGGTGATGCCCCGCGCGCCGCCGGTGACCAGGAGAACATCGCCGGTGGTCAGCTCCGCGGGCGGCTCGACGGCCCCGTCCCGGCCGTCCGGCGCTGCCGCGCCGACCAGCGGGACCGGCTCGGCGACCAGGGCCGGCGTGCGGCGCCCGGCCGGCCCGGCGGCCACCTCGTGCAGGTCGACGGCGGCGTCGGCGATCTCGCCCGCGAGGCAGGCGCCGACCTCCTCCTCGGTCAGCTCGGGAGCCAGGTCGACCGTCCGGCAGAAGAGCTCGGGCGCCTCCAGCGCCAGCGACTTGACCAGCCCGGTGACACCGCCGGCCAGCGCCCGCTCGGGCTCGCCGCCCGACCCGGCGTAGCCGAGCGCGCCGTCGAGCCGGGTGACGGCGACGAACCCGGCGCGGCTGCCGTCGGCCGCGGCCCCGGTGAGGGGCTGACGCAGATGCTTGGCGACCAGGACGGCGTGGGCCAGGCGGCGCACCGCGTCCTCGCGGTCGGCCCCCGGGGCGTGGCTGAAGGGGAGCAGGCACAGGTCGATGCGTGGCACCGCGGCACCGAGGAGGCCGACCTGCTCGGCCAGGCTCTCCTCGCCCCAGTCGGCCAGGTGCCAGGTGTCCGGTCCGGCCTCTCCCGACGCGGCCGGGGTCCCGGGCAGCGCCAGCCGGGCGACCCGCCAGCCGCGCGACCGGAGCGCCGTGGCCACCCAGCCGCCCAGCTCCCCGCCGTCGTCGACCAGTACCGCGCAGGGCGCCTCGCCATAGGCGCCGAGCAGCAGGTCCGGCTCGGGCAGGGGGCGCCAGCCGATGTGCGCCCGGCCCAGCGGTACGGAGGTGGCGACGCGGAGATTGGTGGTGGGGTTCTTCAGCACCTCGGGGATCAGCGTGGCGAAGTCCCTGACCGTGCGGGCCGCCGTGAAGCGGAAGATCTCCTCACGGGAGAACACCGGGTAGCGGCGCCAGAGCTCGGAGGCGATCTCCAACTGCTTGAGGGAGTCGATGCCGAGCTCCGTCTGGAGGTCGATGTCGGGATCGATCATGTCGATCGAGTAGCCGGTCTTCTCGGCCACCACCTCGCGCATCACCTGCTCGATCTCCACGGGATCGAGGTTGGCCAGCTCGGCGCGGAGCTCGGGGTCGATCGCGGCGTCGAAGTCGGTGTCGCGCAGCATCTCCAGCGCGGACTTGTTGTTCGGCGGGGCCGCTTCGACGAGTTCACCGGTGATGACGGCTTTGTCGGCTTCGGCGGGTTCGACCGGGGCCGGGATCTCCGGCGGCCCGTCCAACGAGGGGAGCCGGTCGGTGTGCGGCGGTGTGCCGAGCGCGTGTCCCTCGGACGTGCCGTTGCGCGTGCCGTTGGGCGTATACCCCGTCGGTGTCCCGCCCCCGGGAAGGCGCAGCAGATCGGTGAGCACCTCGCTGGCGCGGGCGTGGGCCTCGCCGAGCGCCACGCTGTGGTCCCGGACGGCGGTGATCCCGGCGAGGACCGCTTCGGGCGAGCCGCTGCCGACGCCCTCGTTCAACAGGCTCACCAGCTGGTCGGCGGTCCGAAGCTGCCCGTCGAGGTAGCGGGTGTGCATGGTGAGGTGCTCGGCCGCGGCGCGCCCCAGCGGATCGTCGTGAGCGGCGGCAACGGGCTGCGGCTCGGCAACGGGCTCGGGCTCCCGGCCGACGGGCTCGGCCGACCGGTAGGGCGTGCCGAGGACGCGCTGGTACTCCTCCTGGCGGGCGATCGTGGCGAACTGCGGGCCGTCGAGGACCCGGGCCACCGCGGACGCGACGGGGGGCAGCGGCACCGGCTCGTCGTGCCGGTCGATGCCGCGCAGCGGCAGGCCCAGAACGGCCAGTTGGACGGCGGCCTGCTTCAGGGCGAGGGCGCTGTCGCCACCGGTGCCGATGTCCGTCCAGACGATGTCCACCCCGTGTTCGCCGAGCGTCTGCTCGACGAACTGGGAGAGCGTGCGCTTGGGCCCGAACTCCACGAAGACCCGGAAGCCGTCCGCGTACATCTCCCGCAGCCTGGCCTGAAAGTCGACGGTGTTGATGATCTGCCGGGTCAGGATCCCGCGGTTCGCCTCGGGGTCGTCGCCGTAGCCCGCCCCCGGCGTGTTCGCGTACACCGGGACCCGTGGGGCGTGGAGCGGGATGTCGGCGATCCCGCGCGCGAAGGAGGCGACGGCGTGCTGGACATGCGGGGTGTGGAACGCCGCCCCGACGGGCAGCCGCTGCGCCGGGATGCGGCGCTCGCCGCACGTGGCGGTGAACCGCTCGACGGTGGCCGTGGGACCGCCGACGACGACCACCTCGGGCGCGTTGCGGTTGCAGACGTGCAGCTCGGGGAACTCGCCCATGAGCGCGATGAGCTGCGCGTTCGGGATGCGCACACTGGCCATGGCGCCCGGGTCGTGCCCGGCGGTGTCGGCGGGCGGGGCCATCGTCCGGGCGCGGGCCGCCGTGGCGGCGAGGAAACCCGCGTCGTCGAGGCAGCCGGCGGCCCACAGGGCGGTCAGCTCGCCGAAGCTGTGGCCGAGCACGCCGTCCGGCGCGAAGCCGAGTTCGGAGAGGTAGCGGAACTGTCCCATCGACAACGCGCCGATGGCGGGTTGCGCGTAGGTGGTGCGGCGCAGCCGCTCGGAGGCGCGCCGCAGATCCTTCCCGTCCCGCCCCGGGGCCGGGTAGACGACGTCGGACAGCAGCTCGTGATGCGGACCCCCGTCCGCGTGCAGCGCGTTGGCGGCATCGAAGGCGGCACGCACCGGCGGGACGGAGAGAAGCGCCTCGCGGCCCATGTTGACGTACTGGCTGCCCTGGCCGGCGAAGAGCGCCGCCACCTTGCCGCCCGAGGGGAGCGCGGCGGCCCGGTACCAGATGCCGTCCGCGTGGGTCCAGCTCGCGAGGCCCGGGTGCGCGTCGAACTGTGCCACGGCCTTGGCGAGCATGTCGGGGTAGGTGTCGTCGGTGGCGGCGAAGCCCAGCCGGGCGTGGTCGGCGGGAATCTCGCCGGGGGCGGCGGGCTGTTCGCCGTGTTCGAGCAGTTCGCGCAGCGCCTCGGGGGTCGGGGCGTGCCAGAGATGGGCGCGCGGGGTGGTGTGGAGCGTGCGCGGCGCGTCGCTGAAGGGCTGGTGTTCCTCCAGCACGGCGTGCACATTGACCCCGCCGAAGCCGAACGCGGACACTCCCGCCCGGCGCACCGGGCGACGCGGGTCGCGGATCCACGGGCGGGTGGTGGTGTTGACGTACAGCGCCGCGTCCTCCTGCCGGGCCGCGGCGCTGGGGGTCCGGACATTGATGGTGGCGGGCAGCACCTTGTGGTGGAGAGCGAGGGCCGCCTTGATCAGCCCGGCCGCGCCGGCCGCCGCCTTGGTGTGCCCGATCTGGGACTTCACGCTGCCGACGGCCGCGTACCGCCGGTCATCGGGTGTTGCCATCAGTGCGTTGAGCGCGCCGAGTTCCACTTCGTCACCGGTGGAGGTGCCGGTGCCGTGGGCCTCGATCAGACCGACCGAGGACGGCGCGCAGTCGGCGTCCTCGTAGGCCCGGCGCAACGCGGTGAGCTGGCCGTCTCCGCAGGGCGCGAAGATGCTCTGGGACCGGCCGTCGCTCGAGGTGCCCAGGCCGCGGATGACGGCGTAGATCCGGTCCCCGTCGCGCTCGGCGTCGGCCAGCCGCTTGAGGGCCAGCATCCCGATGCCCTCCCCGACGAGGGTGCCGTCGGCGTCCTCGTCGAAGGGGCGGATCTCGCCGCTCGGCGAGAGCGCCGGGGTCTTGCTGAAGCACATGAAGGAGAAGATGGTGTTGTCCGCGTCGGCCCCGCCGGTGATCATGAGGTCGGCGCGGTGCCCGACCAGCTCGCTGACGGCCATCCGCAGCGCGGCCAGGGAGCTGGCGCAGGCGGCGTCCACCGTGCCGTTGAACGCGCCGAGGTTGAGGCGGTTCGCCACCCGGCCGGAGACGACGTTGCCGAGGAAGCCGGGGAAGGAGTTCTCCGTCCAGGGCGGGAAGGCCGCCGTGTACCGGCGCGCGATCTCCTCGGCGTCCCGCTCGCTCAGACCGCAGCTGAGGACCGCCGCCTTGAGCGCGGGTGTCTGGAGCCGCGCCGCCAGGGGCATCATGCTCGAGCTCCCGCCGCACACTCCCAGCACCACCCCGGTCCGCGCCGGGTCGTACCAGGCGGAGGTGTCGCAGCCGGCGTCCCGCAGCACATCCCTGGCCACATGGAGGCTGAGCAGCTGGATCAGGCCGGTGGCGTCCAGGGTGTTGGGCGGGATGCCGAACTCGCGCGGGTCGAAGTGGAACGGGGGCAGGAAACCGCCGCGCCGGCAGTAGGTCTTGTCCTCGGCGAAGGGGTCGGGGTCGAAGTAGTCGGCGACGCTGAACCGGGTGGCGGGGACCTCCTCGGTGCAGTCGGTGCCGGCCACGATGTTGTTCCAGAACTCCCGCACGTTCATCGCCCGGGGGAAGAGTCCCGCCAGCCCCACGATCGCGACGGGATTTCGGGCCAGCCGGTTGTCGACGGCGTCAGCCAGCATAGGGGGCTCTCCTGAGGGGAGATGGGGAAGGGTACGGGGGTGTCAGGAAGATCAACTGACCCTGGGAGTCTATTAGATGAGAACTCCGCTTCCGTCGCCGGTGATGATCACGTTTCGGTTGCCGCCCGGGCTGTGACGAGCGCGGTTTCTTCGCGGGATGTCCGATAGGGGCGGTCCGTGGCGGTCATGCCGCACCCGGAAAGTTCACCCGGACGAGCGAGAGCTGATGGTCCGTCGGCTGATTCCGGTTACCCAGCGGTACCCCTTTCCTGCGCGATGTTTCGCACCGCTATGGTTCACCCCTAGCCGGCCGGTACCTCTCAACTCTCAGACGTGCCCGCCGGGCAGTGGCAGAGGGTTCGAGGGAGGCACGGGATGACCCGGGCGGCGCGGGACGACGGCGGCATCGAGGCCGACGAGGATGGCCTCGGCGAGATGTCCGATGTCCAGCTCACCAAGTGGCTGCGGACGGGCTCCCCGGCCGCCTATCCGGCCATGCGCGAGTTGCGCACACGTCACCGTTCCGCGGTCCTCGCCTATGCGCGCGTGTGCACGGCCGACGAGAACGCGGCCCGGCAGCTCGCCGCCCAGGCGTTCGCACTCGCGGCCCGCGACACGGTCCGCGGCGAGGAACCGGACGGCCCCTGGCGCCACCAACTCCTGCTGCTGACCGGTCGCGTGGCCGCCGCCTGGGCCGCGGACGAACGCGCCGCCCGTCTCGACACCGACCTGGTCACGTATGCGTGCGGGGCGGCTCCCGAGGTCCCGCAGCCACCGATGCTCGCGGCGTTCCAGGAACTTCCGGTCCGCGGGCAGGGCCTGGTCTGGCACTGCGTCGTCGAGCAGGAGCCCCAGGAGCGGGCGGCCCATCTGCTGGGCCTGTCCGCGCAGGACGTGGCATACGGCATCGAACCGGCGTTATGGAGACTGCGCCAGTCCCTGCTGGAAGCCCGGCTGGCCGCCTCCGGCGATCAGCGCTGTCAGGGTTTCCAGCGGCTGATCGAGCAGTCGGTGCGACCCAGCACCCGGCGCCAGAGCGCGGATCTGCACAACCACATGGTCCACTGCGGGCACTGCGCCGCCGCGTACGAGGAGCAGTCGCAGTTGCGTGACACTCCCCGTACGGCGCTGGCGGAGGGACTGCTCCTGTGGGGTGGCGCGGCATACGTCCGGGCGGACACGGGCGAGCGGGCCGGGGTCGGCGCCGACGGACTCTCGAGCTGGTGGCCCTCCCGGCGGGTCGCGCTGGGCGCGACGGCCCTGGGGGCGGCGGCCGCCCCGCTGCTGGTCTACCTGCTGATCTCGGGCGGTTCGGAGGAAGTGCGAGCCGCGAGCGGCGTCCACACGCCGCCGCCCTCGCCGACGGCCGCCGAGGTGATGATCTCGGAGACGCCGTCCCCCTCCCCGACGTCGAAGACGAAGTCGCCGCGCCCGACTCGGACCCCGAAGCCGTCCTCGTCGAAGACGGCACACCCGGCGCCCCCGAAAACGAGGACCGCGTCCAAGCCGACGCGGAAACCGAAGCCGAAGCCAACGGCCAAGCCGCCCGCGGCACATCCCCCGAACGGTACGTATGCCCAGATGGTGAACGTCGGCTCGGGCCGGTGCCTCGACATCCGCGGCGGTGTGATGGATCTGGGCACGGACGTCATCACCGCGCCCTGCACCTCGTCCGCCACTCAGCGCTGGCGCGTCGACGCCGCGCGCGGTGTCGTCCAGTCGCTCGCCGACCCCGGCTTCTGCCTGGACAGCCGGGGTGCCACGGACAAGGGCGTCGGCATCTGGGAGTGTTCCGCGGTCCACAGCCGCAATGGCCGGAACCTGCGCTTCGCCGTCGACTCCCGCGGTGTGGTCCGCCCGGAGATCGCCCCGGGCCACGTGGTGACACCGTACTGGGGCGACGGGCTGTTCCTGCTGCCGGACCGAGGCGGCGACGACCGGCGGTGGAAGGCCGGGGCGAAGTGACCCGAGGCGGAGGGTAGAGCCGCTTCTCGCCGTCGCCTTCTCGCCGTCGCCGCGGACGGGGCGGACCAGGGCGGCGGCCGGCCTACCGGGGCGCTGCCCCCTCGGTGGGAGAGGCGGTGCTCTGCCGTACGACGAGCTGCGGGGTGGGGGCCTGCACGGCGCGGGGTTCGGGGCGCTCGGCCATCACGCGGAGCAGTTCGGTGGCCGTGAGGGTGCCGAGCGCGAAGGTGTCGCGGGTGAGCGCGGTGAGCGTGGGCCGCGCCATGGTGGTGAGGACGGAGTCGTCGAAGGACACCACCGAGACCTCGTCGGGAACGGCGATGCCCATCTCGGTGGCCACGCCGAGCCCGGCGACCGCCATGACGTCGTTGTCGTAGACGATCGCCGTGTAGCGGGGGTCCGCTTCCAGCAGACGGCGGGTCGCCGACGCGCCCTGGGCGTCGGAGTAGTCGGTGGCGATGGAGGTCACGTCGATGCCGACGGATTCGCGCACTTCGGCGATGGCCTGGAGGCGGCGCTGTGTGTGCTGGTAGGACACGGTGCCGCTGACGTGGGCGATGCGCCGGTGTCCGAGGCCGACCAGGTGGTCCAGGATGCTGACCGCCGCGGCGTGGTCGTCCACCCAGACGCTGGTCATCGGCATGGGGTTCCCGTGGCTTCCCAGCACCACCGCGGGGATGCCCAGGTCGGCGACGAGCTGTGGCCGGACGTCGTCGACCGCGAGGTCGAGCAGGACGACCCCGTCGACCCGGTTCTCGGCGGCCCAGCGCCGATAGACCGCCATCTGGGCCTCGGTGTCCTCGACGATGAGCAGCTGGGTGGCGATCCCCCGGTTGGACAGGCAGGACTGGAGACCGGAGAGGAACTGGGCGAAGAAGGGCTCGACGCCGAGTGTGCGTGCGGGGCGGGCGATGACGATGCCGACCACGTCGTTGGTCGCGCCCTTGAGCGCGCGTGCGGCCAGGTGCGGGCGCCAGTTGAGCTCATCGGCGACGTCGAGGATGCGCTTGCGGGTCGCGTCGCTGAGGCCGGGGCGACCGTTGACCGCGATGGACACCGCCGAGACGGAGACCCCCGCGAGCCGGGCGATGTCGGTGCTGCGCAGCCGGGGCGGCGGTTCCCCGGTGTGCGGGCGGCCGGGGGAGCCCGAGTCTGCCCCCGCTCCTGGCGTGGGGTGGTTCTTCGCTGGCATGGATCCTCCATCGTGGCCCACGTGGACTTTACATAAACGTGATGATGCGCCGCGGTGACCGCGCTTCTAAAACGTATTAGTCTGCCGCCACTCGCACCACTACTAAAACGTATTACATGGCCTGTCGCTCCTCCTCCGTGGAGAGAACAACGCATGCACAATCACTTCAGCAGGACGCTTGAGCGGCTCGAGCGCGTACGCCGGGAACGGATCCTTCCGCAGGTCCACCGCCACCTGGGGGACGTCGAGATCGAGGCATGGGCGGTCGGGGACGACGGCGAGCCGGTGAGCCCCCGCCACGCGCTCGGGCTGGCGTCGGAGCCCGGCCGCAGCCGCCCCGACTACCGCCCCTTCGCCCTGGGCGACGCATGGGGGCCGGCGTGGTCCACGACCTGGTTCCGCGTCCGCGGCCAGGTCGAGCCCGGGACGCCCGGACCGGTCGACCTGCTGCTCGACCTGGGGTGGTTCGACCACTCCGTCGGAGGTCACTGCGAGGGCCTGGTCTTCACCCCGGACGGCACCATCGTCAAGGGCCTGCACCCGCGGCAGACGGCGATCCGGCTCGCCGGGGGCGAGGTCGACCCCGGGCTGCTCGGCCCGGACGGCCGCTTCGTGCTCTACGTGGAGGCCGCGGCGAACCCGCTCCTGCTGGGCCTGCCGCCCTTCGTCGTCACCGAGCACGGCGAGAAGGGGGCGCGGGAGCCGTTCGACCAGTTCCGGCTGCGGCGTGCGGAGACCGCTGCGTTCTCGCCCGAGGTGCACGCCCTGCTGTCCGACCTGGACGTGCTCGGCGGCCTGGCCGCCGAACTGACCGAGGACGAGCCGCGCCACTGGCGGCTGCTCCGCGGGATCGAGCAGGCCCTCGACGTCTACGACGAGGCGGACGCCGAAGCCGGTGCCCGCCGGGCGCGCGCCGTGCTGGCGCCGCTTCTGGCCGCTCCCGCGCACTCCACCGCCCACCGGATCACCGCTGTGGGGCACGCCCATATGGACTCGGCGTGGCTGTGGCCGCTGCGTGAGACGGTGCGCAAGCTCGCCCGGACCGTCTCCAACGCCCTCGCCCTGCTGGACGCCGACCCGGACCTCGTCTACACCATGTCGGCGGCGCAGCACTTCGCCTGGCTCGAAGAGCACTACCCGGAACTCTTCGCGCGGCTGCGGGACCATGTCGAGCGGGGGCGGGTGGTGCCCGTCGGCGGTATGTGGGTGGAGCCGGACGGCGTCATACCCACCGGCGAGTCCATGGTGCGCCAACTGACCTACGGCAAGAGGTACTTCCTCAGCCGCTTCGGCATCGAGGCGCGCGAGGTGTGGCTGCCCGACTCGTTCGGCTACTCGGGCACGCTGCCGCAGTTGGCGCGCCGGGCCGGGGCCCGCTGGTTCCTGACCCAGAAGATCTCCTGGAACGACACCACGACCTTCCCGCACCACTCCTTCTGGTGGGAGGGCATCGACGGCACCCGGATCTTCACCCACTTCCCGCCCGCGGAGACCTACGCCGCCGAGGTCACGGCGCGCGAACTGCGCCACGCGGTCACCAACTTCAAGGACAAGGCGATCGCCTCCCACTCGCTGCTGCCTTACGGCTACGGCGACGGCGGTGGCGGCCCCACCCGGGAGATGGCCGAACGGCTGCGCCGCTTCGCCGACCTGGAGGGCGCGCCGCGCGTGGTGTCCCGGACTCCCGCGGAGTTCTTCGAGGACGCCGAGGCGGAGCTGCGCGAGGTCGAGTCGGCCGCGCGGCCGCTGGCCCCCGTCCACCGGGGAGAGCTGTACCTGGAGCTGCACCGGGGCACCCTGACGTCCCAGGTGGCGATGAAGCGGCACAACCGGGCTTGCGAGTCGCTGCTCCGGGCGGCCGAGTACCTTGGCGCCGCCGCCGCGGTGTTGCGGGGAGCGCCCTATCCGCAGGAGAGCCTCGACGAGATCTGGCAGAGCGTGCTCCTGCACCAGTTCCACGACATCCTCCCGGGGACCTCGATCAGCTGGGTGCACCGCGAGGCCCGGGACACCTACGAGGCCACCGAGGCCCGCCTGCGCCGGCTCATCGGCCAGGCCACCGAGGCGCTCGGCACTCCGACGGCCGGGGAGCCGGCGGGGCCGCTCCCTCCGTTCGTGTCGGCGTGCGCCGCCGACGCGGCGGGGGAGCCGCAACCAGTGCAGGTCTCCGACGGGGAGGCCGGTGCCACCGTTCTGGACGACGGCCTGCTGCGGGTCGTCGTCGACGCCGACGGCCACGTCACCTCGCTGCGCGACCTGCGCGGTGGCCGGGAGGTGGTGCCGCCCGGCGGGCGCGCGGGCGTACTCCAGCTTTTCCGCGACGAGCCGGTGCGGTGGGACGCGTGGGACGTGGACCGCCACGCCCTGCGGAACTTCCAGGTGGTCGACGATGTCACCAGCCGGACGGTGGTCCAGGACGGGCCCGACGCCGGCGTCGAGGTCGTCCGGCGGTTCGGCGCGTCGACGGTCACGCTGACGATGTGGCTGAGGGCGGGCACCGGGCGGTTCGAGACGGAGTGCGAGGTCGACTGGCAGGAGCGTGAGCGGCTGCTCAAGGTCGCTCTGCCCGTCCATGTCATGGCCCGAACGGCGCGGTTCGAGACGCAGTACGGATACGTCGAGCGGCCGCTTCTGGTGAACACCGCGGCGGAGGACGCGATGTTCGAGGCCGCCATGCACCGCTACATCCAGGTGGCCGACGCCGACTACGGCGTGGCCGTCCTCAACGACACCATGTACGGCGCCGACGCGCGCGCCGACCGCGACTCCACCGTGGTCCGGCTCTCGCTGCTGCGCGGCAGCCGCTTCCCCGACCCGGACGCCGACGCGGGCCGCCACCACTTCCGCTGGGCGCTGCTCCCCGGCGCCGATGTGCCCGCCACGGTGGAGGCCGCCGCCGCGTTCAACGCGCCCGACATCGCGGCGCTTCCGCCGCTGGAACCCCTCGTGGCGCTGGAGCCGCTGGCCGGCCACGCGATCGTCGACTGGGTCAAACTCGCCGACGACGGCTCGGGCGATCTCGTGGTGCGCGTCTACGAGACGCAGGGAAGCCGGGCACGGGCCCTGCTGCGTCCCTGCGCGGAGCTCGGCGCGGACGCCGTCGTATGGGAGACCGACCTGCTGGAGCGCGAGCTGCTGACCGCGAACGGCGCCGATGACGTCGTCGAGGACGACCTGCCCGCGGCGCTGCCCCGGACGCCGGCCGGCACCCGCCGTCCCGCCGACGGCGCCGCCCTGAATCTCGGCCCCTTCCAGGTGGCGACCCTGCGGATCGCCACCTGACACGAAGGCGCCACCAGACACCCCATATGAGGAGAAGACGAATGAAGTCAGTGAGAAGACGGGCCGTGTTCACCGCGGGGCTCGCTGTTGGATCGTTGATGCTGTCCGCCTGCGTCACCGGCGGTGGCGGCGGCGACTCGACGGGCAAGTCTTCGGACGGAAAGCTGTCCGGAAAGATCACCTTCCAGACCTGGAACCTGAAGAACGACAAGTTCACCTCGTACTTCAACGACCTCATCGCCGCTTTTGAGAAGGCCCACCCGGGCACCGACATCAAGTGGGTGGACCAGCCCGCCGAGGGCTACCAGGACAAGCTCTCGGCGGACGCCGCGGCGGGCTCCCTCCCCGATGTGGTCGACATGGGGCCGGAGGCCGCTTACACCCTGGCGCAGGCGGGCGTCCTGCTCGACCTCAACAAGGCCGACGCGAAGGCCAAGGGCAAGTACCTGGACAAGGCCTGGGAAGCCATGACGTTCAAGGGTCTGGGCGGCGGCACGTACGGCTACCCGTGGTACCTGAACACGGGGCCGTCGTTCTTCAACAAGGCCCTGTTCAAGAAGTGCGGGCTGAACCCCGACAAGCTGCCCGCGAACTACGACGAGCTGTTCGACCAGGCGGAAGCCATGGCCGAGAAGTGCTCGGACACCATGATGATCGCCAGGATGCCCGCCATCGAGACCTTCGGCGAGTACGGCGTGCCGCTCATGGACGAGCGCGGCGAGAAGTTCACCTACAACGACGCCAAGGGCGTGGAGTACGTCGAGCGGTTCCGCAAGCTGTACGACAAGAAGGGCATGGACGAGGAGGCGCTGAACAACCTCCAGACAAAGGAGGTCGAGGAGTTCAAGGCGGGCCGCCTGGCCTATCTGCCCGGCAGCTCCTACACGCTGGGCGACCTCAAGGCCACCGCGCCCGACATCTACAAGAACCTGGGCATCGGGCCGCGGATCAGCAACAGCGCTCCCAACATGTACATCGAGTCCCTGGTCGTCAACGCGGGCAGCAAGAACCAGTCCCTGGCCGCCGCCTTCGCCAAGTATGTGACGAACAGCGCCAACCAGCTCGCCTTCGCCAAGAAGGCGTCGGTCTTCCCCTCGTCGGCCGGGACACTGGACGACCCGTACTTCACCAAGGACGACGGGGACCCGGCCACCAAGGTGCGGCTGGAGAGCACCGACCAGGTGAAGAAGGCGGTCGTGTGGTGGCCGCCGGCGTTCTCCGGGGCGGCCGACAGCCAGACGCTGCGTGAGCAGATAGCTCAGGCGCTGCTGGGCAAGAAGTCGGTGAAGAAGGCGCTGGACGAATCCGTCCGCTACTCCAACGAGCGCCTGGACGCCAACAAGTGACCGTCTCCGTTCAGCGTGGGACCTCCCTGAAGCGAGGCGGCCGCCCGCCTCGCCGCAGGGGGACCGTCCTGGCAACGCATCGCTGGATCCTGACCCCGTGGCTGTTTCTGCTGCCCGGGCTGACCGTCATCGTGCTCATGGTCATGGTGCCGTTCGCGAACACCCTGGGGCTCGCCTTCACGGACTCGACCCTGCTGCGGCAGGGGCAGTTCGTCGGCTGGGAGAACTTCCAGCGGATGTTCGACGACGAGCGCTTCACCACCGCCCTGCTGAACTCCACGCTCTACACCGTGTGCGTGGTGCCCTGCATGGTGGTGCTCCCGCTCATCCTCGCCACGCTGGTGAGCGGGGCGGGACGGCTCTCGGGATTCTTCCGCACCACCATGTATCTGCCCGTCATCATGTCGCCGGTGGTCGTCGGGCTGATCTGGACGAACATGCTCGACAAGCGGGGCCTGGTCAACGCGCTGTTCAGCACGCTCCACATGGTCGCCGAGCCGGTTCCCTTCCTCAGCGACCGGTGGCTGCTGCTCTTCAGCGCGATGTTCGTGACCGTGTGGACTGGCCTCGGCTACTACATGGTCATCTACCTCGCGGCCCTGGCCAACATCGACCAGAGCCTGTACGACGCGGCGGCGATGGACGGCGCCGGTGTGGTGCGCACCTTCCTCAACGTCACGGTTCCCGGGGTGCGCTCGACCATGTCACTCATCGCCGTGCTGTCCTCCGTGGCGGCCTTCCGGGTGTTCGGTGAGATCTACGTCCTCACCGGCGGCACCGGGGGAGTGGGTGGAGGCGATCTCACCATGACCATGCTGATCCAGCGCGAGGGCACGGGGCTCCAGGCGCGCACCGGCTACGCGGGCGCGATCAGTCTCTTCATGTTCGTGATCCTCGGCGCGCTGCTGCTGGTGCAGCTCGTCATGCAGCGGAAGCAGAGGAGTTCCTGATGGCTCGGACCTCTCCCCGCTCGCACACCACCGCCGCCCGGCGGCGCAGGGCCCGGCCGGGCTCGGTGGCGCGCTACCTCGTCCTCCTGCTCATGGCCGTGCTCCTGGCGGGACCGCTGGTGTGGCAGCTCTCGCTGTCCCTCAAAGGCGCCGGCGAACCGCTGTACACCCGGCCGCCCGAGCTCATCCCCCAACACCCCACGCTCGATCACTTCGCCACGGTGCTCGACCGCGTTCCCGTGCCGCGCTATCTGCTGAACTCCCTGGCGGTGGCGGCCATGGCCGTGGTTGGCAACGTTGTCGGGGCCACCTGCGCCGGCTATGCGCTGGGCAAGCTGCGCTTCCGCGGCAGGGGCCTGGCGACCGCGGTCGTCGTGGCCGCCCTGCTGGTCCCCTCGGAGACCGTCCTGATCGCGCAGTTCCTCACGATCAGGACCGCCGGGCTGGTGAACACGCTGATCGGGGTAGCCCTGCCGACCCTGGTGGCGGCGCTGAACGTGCTGCTGATGCGCAACGCCTTCCGCAACCTCCCTTCGGAGTTCGAAGAGGCCGCCATCGTCGACGGCGCCAACGCCTGGCAGCGGTTCATCCGGGTTTCCGTGCCCCAGGTCAAGGGCGTGATCACCGTGGTGGCGATCTTCGCCTTCGTCGGCTCGTGGAATGACTTCCTCTGGCCCCTGATCGTCCTGTCGGACGAACAGAACTACACCCTCACCGTCGGCCTGAACCGGTTGCGCGGCACCTTCTACGACGACCCGCGCCTCATCGCGGCCGGCACCATCATCGCCCTGGTTCCCATCGTGGTGTTCTTCGCCGTCTTGCAGCGCTACTTCTTCCGCGGGCTGGAAGCCGGCGGCCTGAAAGGTTGAAATGCTGAGGTTTGGAGTCAACTACACGCCTTCTCAGGACTGGTTCTACTCCTGGCTGGCCCCCGACCGGGAGGTCACCCGCCGCGATATGAAGGCCCTGGCCGGCCTGGGCATCGACCATGTACGCATCCTGCCGCTGTGGCCCGTGGTGCAGCCGAACCGGACCCTGATCCGCCGCCGCGCACTCCAGGACATCCGCGAGGCGGTGGAGATCGCCGGAGAGGCCGGTCTCGACGCCAGTGTCGATGTGCTGCAAGGACATCTGTCCGGCTTCGACTTCGTACCGAGCTGGCTGGCGAACTGGCACCTGCGCAGCATGTTCAGCGACCCCGATGCCATCGCCGCCCAGGCCCAGCTGGTCGAGGCGTTCGAGGAGCACCTGCACGACCTGCCCAACTTCCTCGGACTGACCCTGGGGAACGAGGTCAACCAGTTCACCTCGGCGGTGCACCCCAACCGGATGTCCGCCACGCCACAGCAGGTGACGTCCTGGCTGGACGCCCTGCACGGCACCGGGCCGCGCGACCCCCGCCACTTCCGGCTCAACGCCGAATACGACGCCGTCTGGTACGCCGACGACCACGCCTTCGTCCCGGCCCACTCCAGCCGGCACGGCCAGATGAGCGTGGTGCACTCGTGGATCTTCAACGGGACCGCGCAGGGCTATGGCGCCATGTCCCACGAGAGCGTCCACCACGCCGCGTATCTGGTCGAGCTGTCACGCGCCTTCGCCCTCGACCCCGCCCGCCCGGTGTGGCTCCAGGAGGTCGGGGCCCCGCTCAACCACCTCACCGAGGACCAGGCGCCCGACTTCTGCGAGCAGACGGTACGGGCGGCGGCCGACAGCGAGGCGCTGTGGGGAGTCACCTGGTGGTGCTCGCACGACGTGGAACGCCGGCTCGGGGACTTCCCCGATCTGGAGCACAGCCTGGGCCTCATCGACGCCGATGGCCGGGTGAAGCCGATCGGACGGCGCTTCGCCGCGCTCGCCGAGGAGCTCCGGAACCGGCCCCGCCCCGCGCCTCGCCGAGAGGCCGTCGTGGTCCCGGTCGACGGCGAGGACGTCCCCGTCTCCCGCGCCGAACTGTCCCCGGGCGGCGGTGTGTTCGAGGCGTGGATGCGACGTGCCCGCGCCGGGGCGCGCCCCGCCCTGGTCACCTCCGCCACCGCCGCCGACCCGGGCGCGCTCAGCGCGCGCGGAATCGAATCCCTCGTCCACGCCGAGCCGACCGGGCGCACCTTCTACAGCTCGGTCAGCGACGCGGAAGTACTCAACCGGACTCACACGCATGCCGAACACTGAACACGCGGGCGCCCCCGCGCCCGCCGCCGTCGAACGCGTCCTCACCCAGCTGTCCCCGCGGGAGAAGGTCGGCCAGCTCAACCAGCGGCTGTACGGCTGGCAGGCCGTCGAGCGCGCCCCCCGGGGCGGCTTCCGGCTCACCGACCGGGCCCGCGCCGAGATCGACCGATGGGGTGGCCTCGGGGCGCTGTACGGGCTGTTCCGCGCCGACGCCTGGTCGGGCCGCTCGTGGGCCGACGGCATCCGCCCCGAGGAGCGCGCCGAGGTCGCGGCCCTGGTCCAGGACGAGGTGGCGCGGGCCGGCCGCCACCGGATCGGGGTGCTGCTCTCAGAAGAGGCACCCCACGGCCACCAGGCCCTCGGCGGGACGCTGCTGCCCACGAACCTGGCCGTCGCCGCGGGCTGGGACCCCGACTCGCTGACCGAGGCCGCGGCGGCGGTGGCCGCGGAACTCGCGGCGAGCGGGGTGCATCTGGCGCTGGTCTCGGCGCTCGACCTGCTGCGCGACCCTCGCTGGGGGCGGGCGGAGGAGTGCTTCGGGGAGGACCCGCTGTTGGCCGCCGAACTCACCCGCGCCGTGGTGACCGGAATGCAGGGCGGGCCGGGCGGCCCGCGGGGCGCCGGCGGCGTCGCCGTGGTGCTCAAACACCTGGCGGCCCAGGGCGAGGCGATCGGCGGGCGCAACGGCCAGTCCGCCGTCATCGGCCGCCGCGACCTGCGCGAACTGCATCTGCCGAGCGTCCGGGCGGCGGTGGAGGCGGGGGCGCTGGGGTTCATGGCCGCCTACAACGACATCGACGGCGTGCCCTGCTGCGCCAACCGGGAGCTGCTCACCGGCTTCCTGCGCGCCGAGTGCGGGTTCGACGGCATCGTCATGGCGGACGGCCTCGCCGTGGACCGCCTGGTCGCGATGGCCGGAAGCCCGACGGCCGCGGCCGTGGCCGCCCTCGAGGCGGGCGTGGATCTCTCGCTGTGGGACGAGTCCTTCGCGCTGCTGGAGTCGGCCGCCGCCGAGGACACCCGGGTGGCCGAGTTGGTGGACGCCGCCTGCCGCCGGGTGCTCACCCTCAAACACCGCCTGGGCCTCCTGCCGGAGGACGACGCCGGTGCGGAGGGGCAGGCCCCGCCGGCCGGGCGGGAGCGGCTCGAGCCGGCCTTCCGTACGACGGACCGGCTGTCCCGGCGCCTGGCCAGGCAGTCCCTGGTCCTGCTGCACAACCCGGACCGGCTGCTGCCGCTGGCCCCGCGCGCCCTCACCAAGGTGGTGCTCGCCGGCCCCAACGCCCGTGAGGTCACCGCGATGCTGGGCGACTACGTGCCGCCACTCCCCGAGCGGTCGGCCGTACCGCTGGAACACGCGCTGCGTCAGGCGCTGCCCCACGCCGAGCTCGTGTGCCCGCCCGGCCTGCCCTCGCAGGCAGACCTGAGCGGCGCCGACGTCGTGATCCTCGCCCTCGGCGGCACCAGCCACCGCGCGTACGACGACGGCTTCGCCGCCAACGGGGCCGTCTCGGGCCCCGCTTCCGTGGCGACCGCCGGAGAGGGCGTCGACCTCGCGGACGTGTCCCTGCCCGGAGGCCAGGACGACCTGGTGGCCGCCGTGCGCGCCCGGTCCGACTGCCCCGTCGTCGCGGTGGTCATCGCGGGCCGCCCGCATGTGCTCACCACCGTGACGGACCATGCCGATGCCGTGCTGTGGGCCGGCTACCCCGGCCCGCACGGCGCCGAGGCCATCAGCGACGCGCTCCTCGGCGGCTGTGAACCGGTGGGCCTGCTGCCGTTCACCGCGCCCCGCCACCCCGGCGCGGTGCCGGTGCGCTACAACGACCGTCACTCGGCCGCCGGCGTCTACCGGGACGCGCCCGACCCCGTGCTGTTCCCCTTCGGATTCGGGCTGCGCTACACCAGCGTCGGATTCGACCGCCTCACCGCCGAGGTGTCCGGGCGATCGGTGCGCGTCGAGGTGGACGTCACCAACCCCGCCCCCACCGAAGCCGAGGTCATCACGCCGCTGTTCGCCCACCGCACCGGCGGGGCGGTGCTGCCCCGGCGACGCGAACTGCTCGCCTTCCGCCGGGTCACCGTCCCGCCGCGCACCCGCGTCACCGTCGCCTGGGTCCTGCCCGCGGAGCGCTGCTTCGCCGAGGGCGCGACCGCCGCCCAGGCCCGCACCGACCTGTACGTGATGGATCTGGGCACCACGATCCGCCCGTACGCCACCCCCCTGGCCGACACCACCCAGGTTGTCGGCCCCGCCACCCAGGCCGGACCACACTAGGGAAAGCGAGGAAAGGCATGGCACGACCACACGACACCAGAAGACGGGCCTCGGCCCGTGCACGTACCAGTGTCCTGGCAGCGGCACTGGCCCTGACCCTGGGCGCCGGCACCGCCCTGGCCAGTGACACCCTCCCCTGGCCGGGAGAGAGCGCCGTCGGAGCCAACCAGCCCTACCAGCACGGCTACTCCTCCACCGATCTGCTGCGGTGGAACCCGGCGGACGACACCGACGCCGAGCTGCTGCGCGCCAAGGTGCCGCTCCAGTCCCGTATCGCCCCCAACGCCAAGACCCAGCGCAACCCGGCGCTGCCCGCCGACACCCAGCAGCTCACCCTCGCGGGCGACTACGGCAACGCCTTCTTCGAGAGCCACCCGTACACCAACGAGTTCAGCCAGTACCTCTTCAACTACTGGCAGTACTCCGATGTGTACGCCTCCTGGCACGGCATGCCCACCGAGGGCGTGCCCGTGAACTACTACGACCCCAACCTCGACTGGAAGGAGAAGTGGTTCGAGTTCGGGGCGGTCAACCTGCCCAACCCCGGCTACACCAACGCCGCGCACGCGAACGGCGTGCGGTCGCTGGGCTGCATCTTCTTCTCCCCGAACGACCGCGGCGACCAGACGTACTCCGAACTGCTCGTCCGGGACGCCGACGGCGGCTTCCCGGCCGCCGCGAAGCTCGTCGAGGTCGCCAAGTACTACGGCTTCGACGGCTACTTCTTCAACCAGGAGGACTCGGTCGCCCCGGCCGACATCCCCGCCTTCAAGCAGTTCCTCAAGCAGCTGCGCGACGGCGGCATGTATGTGCAGTGGTACGACTCGATCGACAACTCCACGGGCCGGGTCTCGTACCAGAACGAGTTCAACTCGGTCAACGCTCCCTTCGTCCGGGACAAGGCCGCGGGGGACGTGTCCGACTCCGTCTTCCTCAACTACTGGTGGGACAAGTCCAAGCTCACCCGGTCCAAGAGCTACGCCGAGAGCCTGGGTCTCGACCCCCGCAAGAGCGTCTTCGCCGGTGTCGAGGCCGGCATGTACCAGTTCGACCAGCCGTACAACCTCGACAACAACCTCGGCGCCGACGGCAGTCCCATGAACGCCATCGCCACGCTGGGCGCCGACTTCGTCTCCTCCGACTACGCCAACAAGACCGACGACAAGGCCCAGTCGACGGTCTTCGACCGGGAACGCCGCTGGTGGACCGGGTCGTCCCAGGGGTCCACCACGCCGGAGGGCAGCTGGAAGGGGATGTCGAAGTACATCGCCGAGCGCTCCGTCATCAAGGGCAGCACCTTCGCGACGTCCTTCAACACCGGACACGGCCTGTCGACCTGGAGCGACGGCAAGCTCTCCAATGACGCCGAGTGGGGCAACATCAACCTCCAGGACATCCCGGTGACCTGGCAGTGGTGGATCGACGCCGCGAGCTCGCCGCTCAAGGCCGACTTCGACTACGGCCCCGAGTACACGCCCGCCGGCCGCTTCTCGTACCAGAAGATCGGCGCCTACAACGGCGGCAGCTCCCTGGTCCTCAGCGGCAAGCTCGACAGCGACAACACCGTGCGCCTCTACAAGACCGACCTGAGCGTCAAGGCGGAGTCGACACTCTCCCTGACCTACAACAAGCCCTCGGCGGACGACGACTCCCAGCTCCGGCTCGCTCTGGTGCTGGCCTCCGACCCCGACAAGGTGGTGCAGGTGCCGCTGTCCGGCACCGGCAGGCGCACCGACGGCTGGAGCACCGTCTCCGCCGACCTGTCGGACTACGCCGGCGAGCGCATCGCCTCCCTCGGCCTCGTCGTGGCCGCGGGCGCGCAGCCGATCGAGAACTACCAGGTCAACCTGGGCGCCCTCGCGCTGCACGACGGCGTGGACCGCACCCCGGCCAAGCCCGAGAAGCTGCGCATCGACCAGCTGCTGCCCGACAGCGACGAGCTGTTCCTGTCCTGGCAGCGAAGCGACTACGACACGGTGCGCCGCTACGACGTCTACCTGGACGACACCTACCTCGGCGGCATCTACGACGACGTGTACTACGTCAAGCGATTCACCGCCACATCCGGGAAGCTCAAGCTGGTCGCGGTCGGCCCCGACGGGTCCCGGAGCAAGCCGGCGACGGTGTCCTTCGACCTGTCCACGGCTCCGTCCGGGGTGACCGCCAAGGCGGCGGCCGACGGCACGCTGAAGGCGGCGTGGACCCCGAGGCAGACGGGTCAGCCCCTCACCGTGGAGGTCCGCGGCCTCGATTCGTCCAAGCCCTTCACCAAGAAGGTCACGGTGCCGGGCAAGCAGACGGGCACGACCCTGACCGGCGTACCCGTCAACGGGGACGAGTACCTCCTCACCGTGAAGACCGAAGACGGCACGGCGACCGGCGTGCGCGGCACGTTCGCCGACACCGAGGTCGGCGCCTACCCCGCCTCAGCCGTGAAGATCGCGGGGAACACCTTCACCTTCTCCCGCCCGACCCTTCCGGACTGGCACACGCTGACCGTCCTGGAGGACGGGCAGCCGAAGTCGTTCGCCACGACGTACGGGTCGGGCAGCAAGCCGTATATCGTCCGCGGCCGCACCACCCGTGCGGCGATGACGGTGACCATGTCCAGCTCCACCAGTAAGGTCGTCGCCGTACTGGAGGACTACGCGGGCAACAAGGTCTCGACGGTGCTGCGCGGCAGCTGACCCGAGGGTGTGCGGGAGACGCCTTCCCGCCCGGGAGGACGAGGCCGGTTCACGGCTCCTGTCCCCCCGGCGGGAGGGCACTCTCGACCGCCGGGTTGCCGCGCCACTGGGCGTGCGCCGGTACGTGTTCGCCCTTCATCAGGAAGGAGTCGGCGTCGATGCGGGCGTCGTCGCCGATGACCACGCCGTAGTGCAGGAAGGCGCTGGTGCCGAGCGTGCAGCGGTTGCCGACGACGACGCGGTCGGACTTGAAGACACCTTCTTCGAGGGAGTGTGCCTGGATGATGCTGCCCGCGTTGAGGACGCAGTCGTCGCCCACCCGGGTGAGGGTCCGCTCCAGGATCCGGCAGCCGTCGTCGAAGACCCGGTGTCCCATGCGGACGCCGAGCAGCCGCCAGATGGCGGGCTTGAAGGGGGTGCCGTTGAAGAGGGCGAGGTAGTGGATGGTCGGCACCTTCCAGTACCGCTCGTGCCGCCAGAAGGGCCGCTCGTAGACGGAACAGAACCGTGGCCGCAGCCGGCCGAACCCCAGCACGGCCCGCTCGACCGCGACGAAGAAGGCGACGGTGAAGACGAGCTCGAGCAGGATCGTGCCGAATGTCTCCAGCCAGTACAGCCCTTCGCTGTTGGCCAGCGGGAGCATGGCGATCAGCAGCAGGCCATAGACGTACAGGCATCGCACGGCCAGGAACAGGGCCATGGTCACGGCGTTGTGGCGGTTCTTGGCGGCGAGGCCGCGCCGCAGCTCGGGTCCCGTGGCGAGGTGGTCGAAGCGGCGGTCGCGCTCGACGGAGCGGGGAATCTCGATCGGGGGCGAGCCGAGCAGCCCGGTGTTCTCCCTGAGCGGACCGCTGACCGGGATCATGACCTTGGTGGCCAGCAGACAGTTGTCGCCGGTCCTGCCGCCGGCCGGATAGACGATTTTGTTGCCCAGGTAGTTGTGGCTGCCGATGACGGCCGGTGCGGTGCGGAAGGAGGTGCTGGAGAACTCGGCGTTCGCGATGGACAGCCCGTCGGAGACCATGCTCCCGGTGCCGACGCGGCTGAGCGAGGGCACCTCGTGTTTGAGCATCGCGCCGAAGTTGGTCCCTGTCTGCTGGATCGGTGCCAGACGGTAGCCGAGGGCCTTCAGATAGTGCACGCTCGCCGAGCTGTCGCCGAACAGGGCGATGTGGAAGCGGGTGTTGGCCAGCCGGGCGACGGTGCGCTGGAGTGCGAATCGGGCTCCGTACAGCGGGTAGACCGTGTCCGGCCTGAGGGGAAGGGACAGCAGGCGCGACAGGGCCGGGATGAGGACCGCCCCGAGGAGGGCGAGACCGAGGATCGCCGCCGCCGCGATCTCCAGGCCCTCGGCGTAGTACGCCCAGTGTCCCGGGCCGACCGTCCCGGTGACCGTGTGGATCAGCGCGGGCCGTGAATCCAGCAGCGCGGCGACGGCCACGTCCGTCACGCCCACGGTGGTCGACAGCACCAGCAGCAGTACGAGGCAGTGGCACACGCGCCGCAGCCGGCCGCAGCGCCCCGGCGGAACGGTGAGGTAGTCGCACCCGTCCGGCGCGGGCTGGGCGGGCGAGCCATGCCAGCACTGCCCGGCCGGTATCGACTGGCCTTCGTGCAGCGAGGAGGCATGGCCGAGCTGGGCTCCGTCGCCGAGGCGAGTGCCGATGTCGAGCGTGCTGCGCTCGCCGACGAAAGCGCCGCGGCCGATGGACACCGGGCCGGTCTCGATGACCCCGTCGCGTGCCCGGTAACCGCTGAGGAAGGTGTCCTTGCGGATCACGGTGTCGGCCCCGACGGTCAGCAGGTCGGTGCAGACCGGCACCCACCGGGTGAAGATCAGGGTGCGTGGGCCGATCTTGGCCCCGAGCGCCCGCAGATACAGCGTGAACAGCGGCGTTCCGACGGCCAGCCGGGCGATCGGGTTGGCGCCGACCAGGGTTCTGACACACCAGAAGCGGAAGTAGGCCATGCTCCACAGCCGGATGCGCTTCGGTTTCCACCGCCCGATGAGAGTCCACTTGGCGGCGATCGGCAGCAGCGCCGCGCAGCACAGCGCCGCGGCCCCGAGGGCGACCGCGCGCTCGTAGACACCGAACCACCCTTGCCCCCGCGCCATCCAGCCGGTTCCCACGTCCAGCGCCACCGCGGCCAGACACGCGTACACCAGGAACACCAGGCCCTGAAGGATCGCGCACAGCACATACCGGGGTGTGCCCACGGCCGGAGCGGCCGGCTGCCGCGATACGCGGTCCGGCACGGCCCGGGCGGGGGGTGGCACATCGCTCAGGGCGGTGGCGAGGCCGCGCACCGTGGGATGCAGATAGACGTCCTTCATCGACACACCGGGCAGGTCCGGACGCTCGCGGACGGCCGCGTTGAAGCGTGCCATCAGCAGGGAGTTGGCCCCGAGGTCGTCGAAGAAGTGGCTGTCCACGGAGACCCGCTCGACCTGGAGGACCCCGGCCAGCAGCTCGGCCAGCGCCCGTTCGGCAGCGGTGCGCGGCGCCGCGTAGTCGCCCTGTGCGGTGAGCCGGCGCGGGCCGGTTGGCTTCGGCAAGTGCCGGCGATCGGCCTTGCCACCGGGCAGCGTCGGTATCGAGGCGAGGTGTTCGAGATGGGCGGGGACCATATAGCCGGGCAGCCGTTCCCGCAGGTGCGCCATGGCCTGCTCGGGGTCCACGGCCATGCCCTCGCAGGTGGTGTAGTAGGCGCACAGCTCCACGTTCCCCGGGGTGGTTTCCTGGCCGCTGACCACCGCTTGGGCGATTCCGGGCACGCGCAGCAGCACCGACTCGACCTCGGTCGGCTCGACGCGATATCCACGGATCTTGACCTGGGTGTCAATCCGGCCGTGGTGCTCGATCTCGCCGTGTGTGTTGATCCTGCCCAGGTCCCCGGTGCGGTAGATCCTGCCGGAGGGGTTGCCGGGGATATCGAGAAAGTCCGGCACGAAGGCGTGTTCCGTCACCTCGGGCCGGTTGAGGTAGCCGCCGGCCAGCCCGATGCCGCCGATCGCGATCTCGCCCATCGTGCCCGGCGGCAGGGCCGTGTTCCGTTCCGGATCGAGGACGGCGATCGAGTACGTCGGCAGCGGGACACCGATCGTCACCGGCCGGCCGGCGGCCAGCAGGGTCCAGGTGGCCGTGACGGTCGCCTCGGTCGGGCCGTAGACGTTGAGGAAGCGCCGGTCGGGGCGGCACCAGCGGGTGACGAGGTCCTGCGGGCACGACTCCCCGGAGACCAGCAGAAACCGCAGCGCCGAGGTGTTCTCGTCCAGCGTGGCCAGCAAGGTGGGAACGCAGCACAGGGCCGAGATCCGCCTCTCGCGCAAAAACGCGTCCAGCTCGGCACCGAGCAGGCTCGGCCCCTGGGGCCTGGGCACCACGGTGGCACCGGCCATCCAGGGCACCCATGTCTCCTCGACCGAGAAGTCGAACGCGATGGTCATCCCCTGGTAGACCCGGTCCTCGGTCCTGATGCCATAGACCTCCGAGGCCACCGACACGAAGTTGCACACCGCGGGGTGTCCGATGGCCACCCCCTTCGGGCGGCCGGTGGATCCGGAGGTGTAGATGACGTAGCACAGGTCGTCGGCCGGGTCCCCGACGGACAGTGGATCGAGGCGCTCGGGGGACTGCGCCGCGATCCCCGCCCGCGCCCGGTCCAGACACAGCAGCCCGACGCCGTCGGCGAGACGTTCGGCCCGTTCGGCGAGCCGGGAGAGCGACAGGACCATGCGCAGCGAGGCGTCGGAAGCGATGTACGACAGACGATCCGGCGGAAACCCGACGTCGAGGGGCACATACACGGCGTGCGCCTTCAGCACCGCCAGCATCCCGGTATAGGCGTCCACCGCCTCGTCGAGCAGCAGCCCGATCCGGTCGCCCGGCCGTATGCCTCCGGCCATCAGGAAGCGGGCGAGCCGGTTGGCTTCGGCGTCGAGTTGCGCGTATGTCAGGGCCACCTCACCGGCGTCCACCGCGAGCCGGTCCCCGTCCCCCTGCGCGCGCATCCGGTCGCAGCGCTCCTCGAACAACCGCTCAAGGCGGTCGCCCTTCCGCCACTGGACGGAACCGTCCCATCCGGCGCAGGTGAGCAGTCCGTCCGGGCGCCCCTGCGACGTCGGCGCCCAGTCACCCGGCGACCCCCGCTCACCCGCATCGTTCCGGCCACGTCCCGACATAAGGCCTACCTCATGGCGTATCGACAAGGGGAGCCCATAAAGGGCTTTTAGGTCGGGGTACCCCTTTTGTTTGCCATCACACGGCTCCTGCCGTACCGGCCGGAATCCCTGCCTTGTCGCCGACGGAGCGTGGCGGTCGTGTCACCGTCCGCCGCGGCGGGCGGCTGGTGGCGCGGCACTCTGGCGGCCGGACACCCCCTGGGCTACCGTCGGTAACACCCTGCCGCCTCGGTAGTCCCACGCACATCTCCCGCGCCCTCGGCCCCCCTTCCGGAAGGCAGCCCATGGAGAACCTCAGAGCAAGCTCCGCAGCGCAGCACGGGCTCGGCTCGGAGCCCCCCGCCGGACTCACCCGCCGCCACGCCCTGACGGTGGCGGGCGGCGTGCTCGCCGGCGCGGCGCTCGCCCAGGCGGCGGTCCCGGCCTTCGCCGCGCCCGCGGCGTCGGCGGACGCGGACGCGATCGTGGTGGGCCACGGGCTGGCCGGGCTGGTCGCGACGGCCGAGCTGGCCGCCGCGGGACGCAAGGTGCTGCTCCTGGACCAGGAGCCGGAGAGCAATCTGGGCGGGCAGGCGTTCTGGTCCTTCGGCGGCCTGTTCTTCGTGGACTCCGACGAGCAGCGGCTGATGGGCATCAAGGACTCGCGCGAACTGGCCTGGCAGGACTGGCTGGGCACGGCCGGCTTCGACCGGGGGATCGACGACCCGGCCGGCCAGGACCACTGGGCGTACAAGTGGGCCGAGGCGTATGTGGACTTCGCCGCCGGCGAGAAGCGGTCCTGGCTGTACGGCCTGGGCGTGCGCTGGTTCCCGATCGTCGGCTGGGCCGAGCGCGGTGGCGGACTCGCGGACGGGCACGGCAACTCGGTGCCCCGCTTCCATGTCACCTGGGGCACCGGACCGGCCGTCGTCGAGCCGTTCGAGAAGAAGGTGCGGGACGCGGCGGCGGGCTCCAAGGTGACCTTCAAGTTCCGGCATCGCGTCGACGGCATCGTGACGACCGGCGGCGCCGTCACCGGCGTACGCGGCGCGGTCCTGGAGCCGAGCGACGCCGCGCGCGGCAAGCCCAGCTCCCGCACCGTGGTGGGCGAGTTCGAACTCCGCGCCCCTGTCGTGATCGTCACCTCCGGCGGCATCGGCGCCAACCACGACCTCGTACGGCAGAACTGGCCGGCCCGCCTCGGCACCCCGCCGAAGTTCATGGTCACCGGCGTGCCCGCGCATGTGGACGGCCGCATGCTCGCCATCACCGAGAAGGCGGGCGGACGGATCGTCAACCCCGACCGCATGTGGCACTACACCGAGGGCCTCAGAAACTACGACCCCATCTGGCCCGGCCACGGCATCCGCATCCTGCCCGGCCCGTCGTCCATGTGGTTCGACGCCACCGGCAAGCGCTTCAACACGCCCGACATCCCCGGGTACGACACCCTGCACACGCTCAAGTCGATCACCGACTCCGGCCATGACTACTCCTGGTTCGTCACCACCCAGAAGATCATCGCCAAGGAGTTCGCGCTCTCCGGCTCCGAGCAGAACCCGGACCTCACCGAGAAGAACATCTGGAAGCTGCTGTCGCGGATCTGGCAGACCCCGGAGCCGATCGAGAAGTTCAAGGAGAAGGGGGCCGACTTCGTCGTCGCCTCCACGCTCCCCGAGCTCGTCGCGGGCATGAACAGGCTCACCGGCGACGGCCTCATCGACCTGGCCGACCTCAAACGGCAGATCGACGCCCGGGACCGGGAGATCGACAACCCGTACACCAAGGACGTCCAGGTCATGGGCATCCGCAACGCGCTCAGCTACCCCGGCGACTCGCTCAGCCGCACCGCCCCGGCCCACAAGATCCTGGATTCCGGCGCCGGGCCGCTGATCGCCGTGCGCCTCAACGTCCTCACCCGCAAAACGCTCGGCGGCCTCCAGACCGACCTCTCCGGCCGTGTCCTGGACTCCACCGGAACCCCCATACCCGGTCTCTACGCGGCCGGGGAGGTCGCGGGATTCGGCGGCGGCGGCGTCCACGGCTACCGCTCCCTGGAGGGCACCTTCCTCGGCGGCTGTCTGTTCTCCGGCCGGCAGACGGGACGCGCGGCGGCGGCCGCCACCGCGTCCTGAGGCCGGAACGCGCCGGGCGCCAAGACGGATACCCCGCGGGCGCCCGCGCGTGTCACGCCGGCGCCCGCGTCGGAGTCAGAGCAACTGCTGGATCACCAGGACGGTCGCGCTCGCCACCGCGAGCCCCATGGCGGCGGCCCTGGTGCGCCGCATGTCGAGTCTGCTGGACAGCGGGCGGGCGAGCAGCACACCGATCACCGCGGCCGGGGCCAGCAGGGCGGTGTACCGCAGGCTGTCCTTGTGCACGGCTCCCGTCGCCGCCAGCGAGGCCAGGCTCATCGCGGAGCCGGCCAGGAAGAAACCGCTCATCGTGGAGCGCAGCTTCGGGCCGCTCAAGCGCTGCCACACCATGGCCATCGGCGGCCCTCCGATGGAGGTGGCCGTGCCCATCACCCCCGACACCAGGCCGGCCAGCAGCACGGACCGCCGTCCCGGCCGCGGTACGAAGCCGCGCAGACTCACCGCGACGCCCAGGAGGACGACGCCGGCGACGAGGAACGCGAGGTGCCGGGCGGGCAGCACGGCGACCAGCACCGCGCCGCCCACGACGCCCGGCACCCGGCCGACCAGCGCCCACCCCGCTCCTCGTATGTCCGCGTGTCCGCCTTCCAGCGCCACGACCGCGGCCGTGACCCCGGTGGCCAGCAGCAGGACCACCACCGGGGTGAGCGAGGGGTCCAGTATCGCGATCACCGGGGCGGCGAGCAGGCCGAGGCCGAAGCCGATGGCGACCTGGAGCAGCGACCCGATCGCCACGGTGATGAAGAGCAGGGCGAACTCCGGCAGGCTCATGCTCCCGTCGTCCCGATGCCCAGCGGGAAGTGGCACAGGGCCTCGTGCGCCTCCGGCCCGGTGTCCGCCGCTCCTTCGCGCGTGACGGCCGGGGGAGCGTGGTCGCCGCACAGGGCCTCGCTCTTCCAGCAGCGGGTGCGGAAGCGGCAGCCCGACGGAATGTCGAACGGGGAGGGGATCTCCCCGCGCAGCTGGATCTCCTCGTCGCGGGTCCGCCCGGAGACGTCGAGCGTGGGCGCGGCCGACATCAGGGCGGCGGTGTAGGGGTGCAGGGGCCGGTCGAAGACGTCTTCGGTGCGGCCGTGTTCGATGACCTTGCCCAGGTACATCACCGTCACCCGGTCGGATACGTGCTTGACCACGGACAGGTCATGGGAGATGAACACGTAGGAGACGCCGAGCCGTTCGCGCAGCTCGGAGAGCACATTGAGCACCTGGGCCTGCACCGACAGGTCCAGCGCGGACACCGGCTCGTCGCACACGATGAGATCGGGGTCGAGCGCGAGCGCCCGCGCGATGCCGATGCGCTGCCGCTGCCCGCCGGAGAACTCGTTCGGGTAGCGGTGGGCGTCGCTCTCCCGCAGTCCGACCAGGGACAGCAGCTCACGCACCCGCCGCTCCCGGTCCTTCGCCGTGGGCACGATGTCGCGGTGGGTGCGCCACGGCTCACCGATGAGGTCGGCCGCGGACATCCGGGCGTTGAGCGAGGCGAACGGGTCCTGGAACACCATCTGCACCCGGCGGCGCCAGGCCAGCAGCTCCTTGCCCTTGAGGGTGAACGGATCGGTGCCGTTGAAGCGCACCGTGCCCGAGTCGGGCCGCTCCAGCCCGAGCACCACCCTGGCCAGGGTCGACTTGCCGCATCCGGACTCGCCCACCAGGCCCAGGGTCTCGCCGCGCTCGAGCCGTACGTCGACTCCGTCCAGCGCGGTCAGGCGCCGGCGTCCGTGGCCGAACGACTTGGTGACGCCCTTGACCTCGAGCAGGGGCGGGGAGCCGGCCGGGCCCCGTGGGTGTGTGGCGGTGGTTTCGGTGACGTGGATCCCCGATGTATCAGTCACGGTCGAGCTCCTCGGAGAAGTGGCAGGCGGCCGAGCGTGAGGCGCCGACGGACACCAGCTGAGGACGTTCCTCGGCACAGCGTTCCCTGGCCAGCGGGCATCTGGCCTGGAAGACGCAGCCGGGCGGGACCGCGCTGAGCTCGGGCGGGCTGCCCGGTACGGCGGGCAGCGGGCGGCCCCTGACGGCGTGTTCGGGAACGGAGTCGAGCAACCCCTTGGTGTAGGGGTGGCGGGGGCGGGCGAACACCTCCCGCACCGGGCCGGTCTCCACCACGTTGCCCGCGTACATGACGACCACGTCGTCGGCACGCTGGGCGACCACCGCCAGGTCGTGGGTGATCAGGACGATCGCCATGTCCCGCTCGGTCTGGAGGTCCCGCAGCAGCCGCATGATCTGCGCCTGCACGGTGACGTCGAGCGCGGTCGTGGGCTCGTCGGCGATCAGCACATCGGGGTCGAGGGCCACGGCCATCGCGATCAGCAGCCGCTGGCGCATCCCCCCGGAGAACTGATGTGGGTACGAGCGGGCCCGCAGCCGTGGCTCGGGAATCCCGACCCGGGTCATCAGCTCGATCGCCTTCTCCCCGGCCTCGCGCCGCGACATCCCGCGGTGGATGCGGAACGGCTCGGCGAGCTGCCTGCCGACCGGCTGCACGGGGTTGAGCGCGGTCAGCGCGTCCTGGAAGACGATCGAAAGACCGGGTCCGGCGAGCTTTCTGCGGCCCGCCCGGCTCAGCCGCAGCACATCGGTGCCGGACACCCGCACGGAACCGTCCGTCACCTCGGCCACCGGGTCGAGCAGTCCGACGATGGACAGCGCGGTCATGGACTTCCCGCAGCCGGACTCGCCGAGCAGCGCCAGCGTGCGGCCCTTGTGCACGCTGAAGCTGACGTCGTCGACGGCGCGGACCGTGCCGGAGGGGGTGCGCAACTCGACGCGGAGCCCCTCGACCTCGAGCGCGGCATGACCGGCCGCGGTGGGCGCGGGCAGGGTTGACGGCTTCATGCGATCACCTCCGAGGGAACAGCGGCCCGGGCTCCGCGCCGCTTCTTGGGCAGCGTCAGACGCCAGCGCTGGGCGGGATCCGTGGCCAGGCGCACCCACGCGGCGAGCACCGTGGCCGACACCGTGGTGAGTACGATCGCGATGCCCGGCAGTACGGCGATCCACCAGGCGGTCTGAAGGTACTGGCGCCCCTGGGCCACCATCAGGCCCCAGCTCACATCGGGGGGCTGGATCCCGATGCCGAGGAAACTCAGCGACGACTCGGTCAGCATGACGAAACAGAAGTCGAGCGTGGCCACCGTCAGCAGCGTCGGCAGCGCGATCGGCAGAATGTGCCGGTAGATGATCTGCCAACTCGGGGTGCCGAAGGTCCGGGCCGCGTCGACGAACAGACGGCTTCTCAGCTCGGCCGACTCCGCGCGGGCGGTGCGCAGATAGACGGGGATGCGGGCGACGGCGAGGATCAGCACGATGTTCAGCGCGCTGGGCGCGAAGACGTACAGCACGACCACCGCGATCAGCAGGGACGGGAAGCTGAGGATGACATCGGCCACGCGCATCGCGATGTTCTCGCGCCAGCCCCCGTGGTAGCCGGCCCACATCCCCAGCGTGGAACCGATCAGCAGCGAGCACAGCACCGCGGGCACCGCGACGTACAGCGTCGTCCCGGCGGCCTCGATCAGCCGGGCCACCACGCTGCGGCCCAGCACGTCCGTGCCGAGCAGCCCGTAGAAGCCGTGGTCGAGGGACGGCGGGCGCAGCGAGGCGCGGAGGTCCTGGCGGGTCGCCCGGTCGCCGATGAACAGCCGGCCGAACAGCGCCACCAGGAACACCAGGGAGAGGATGACGGCGGCGACGGCCGCGCCACGGTCCCTGCCGAGCAGCAGCCACCAGCGGGGCGGACGGGTGCGCGGCGCGGGGGTCTCCCCGGCGGGACGGTCAACAGCGTCGGCGGGACGGTCGACGGGGTCGGTCATGGTGGCTCCTTCGCTCACGCCGGCACCGCCTGGCGCACTCGGGGGTCGATCAGGGCGTGGCAGACGTCGACGAGGATGTTCAGCGCGAAGATCGTCACCGCGGTGATCAGGACGGCGGCCTGGAGCACGGCGAAGTCGCGCTGGAGAATCGAGTCGATCATGAGTTTGCCGATCCCGGGCCAACCGAAGATCGTTTCCACGATCACCGCGCCGTTGACCAGACCGACGGTGAGATCCCCGGCGACGGTCAGCACGGGCGTGACGGCGTTGCGCAGGGCGTGCCCGAACACGACGCGCCCGGCGCCGGCCCCCTTGCTGCGGGCGACCTTGACATAGGGCGCGGAGAGGGCGCCGACCATGCTGCCGCGGACCACCTGCACCAGCACGCCGAACGGGCGGATCAGCAGGGTGGCGATGGGCAGCACCCACACCTCGGGGCCGCCCAGGGTGCCGGAGGTCGGCAGCCAGCCCAGGCCCACCCCGAAGACGAGCACACCCATGATCGCGAACCAGAAGTCGGGGATGCTGGCTGCGATCATCGACAGCAGACCGGCGATCCGGTCGATGAGCGAGTTGGGCCGGTAGGCGGCGAGGCTGCCGATCAGCAGTGCGCCGAGGATCGCCAGCAGCATGGTCATACCGGCGAGTTGGAGGGTGACGGGGAACGCGTCGAGCACCATGGTGGCGGCCGACTGCCCGGTGCGCAGGGACGTGCCGAAGTCGAACTGCACGGCCTGGCCGAGGTAGTCCCACAGCTGCACCGGGATGGAGTCGTCGAAGCCGTGCGCGGCGGAGAACTCGGCGCGCTGCTGCGGGGTGGCGCTCAGCGGCAGGTAGAGGTCGACCGGGTTGCCGGTCAGGCGTGCCAGGCAGAACACGCCCAGCACCACGAACACCAGGGGGATCGCGCTGGAGATGATGCGCTTGCCCAGGAAGGAGGTCATATCAGTGCTTCCCCGCCTTCGCAGGGCTGACCTCGGCCAGCCGCATCTCGTCTCCGGTGGCGGAGTTGGGCCGGTAGTGGACCGACGGCGACAGACCCAGCAGTCCGCGCATATGGGCCAGGTAGGCGAACTGCGCCACCTTCTTGTTCTGGTAGGCGAGCAGATCGGCGAAGGCCTTCTCGCGGGCCTTGCCGGACAGCGCGTTCGCCGCGGCGATGCGCCGGTCCAGCTCCTTGGTGCCGAACGTGGACTGGGGGCCGTCGCTCAGCAGGTACTGGCTGGTGGTGAAGGCCGCGTCCCCGGCCTGGTTGCCGTGCTGGACCAGCATCGCGATCGGCCCGACGCCGCGGGGCAGCGGGCGCAGCTGGTACTGGAGACTGGTGGCCGTGTCCGCCATGCGAATCCTTACGTTCAGCCCTATCTGATCCATCTCGTACTGGAGGGCCTCGGCCGTCTCCGCGATCCCGGCGAACTGGCCGTTGCGCGCGACGATGGTGATCCGCCGCTTGACGGGGACGCCGTCGGCGGCCGCCTCCTTGACCAGCGCGCGGGCCGCGTCCACGTCGTACGAGGGCGGGACGAGGTCGTCGTTGTGGCCCACCACACCGGGTGGGACGAGTTGCGCGGCGGGCTTGGCTTTCCCGTCGAGCAGGGCGTCGATGATGCCGTCGCGGTCGATGGCCATGCCGATCGCCTTGCGCACCCGGATGTCGTCGAGCGGTGCCTCGCGGCCGTCAAGACGCAGGGCGGTCGTCTCGTTGTTGGGGTAGGCGACCGAGTTGTCCTTGGTCGCGTCCATGGGGTCCAGCGATGTGGTGATGTCGGCCTCGCCCTTGTTGATCATGGCGGCCCGGACACTGGCATCGCTGCGCCAGACATACGTGGCCCGGGGGTAGGCGGGGGCCTTCCCCCAGTACTTGCCGTAGCGGGCCAGGGAGATCGAGACACCGGTCTGCCACTCCTTGACGGCGTAGGGGCCGGTGCCGATCGGTATGCGCACCTTGGCCTTGGAGTCGGTGGTGCGCGGCACGATCTCGATGAAGCTGAGCCGCAGCGGAAGGATGGGGTCGGCCTTCTTGGTGGTGACGGTCAGCCGGGTGGGGGAGACGGCGCGCACATCGAGCTTGTCGTCGCCGAAGACATAGCCGTCCACATTGCAGGCGAGGTCGGAGTTGACGGCGCGGTCGATGGAGAAGGCGGCGTCTTTCGCCGTGAACGGCTGCCCGTTCTGGAAGGTCACGCCGGAGCGGATGTCGAAGGTCCATGTCGTGGGCTTCGTCTGCCGCCAGCCGGTCGACAGCAGCGGTTCCAGCTTGCCCGAGGTGGGGTCCCGTTCAATCAGCGGTTCGGTGATGTTGGAGCGCACCACGACACCGGTCGCGGTGGTCGATGACTCGCAGGGCTCCAGGGTCGGGGGTTCCTGGGTGAGTACCACACGTAGGGTGCGGCCGTCCGCGCTGCCCGCGTCACCCGCGGCGTCGCTGTTCGCCACGGCGCACGCGCTGGTCAGCAGCATCGTGCCCGCGGTCAGGAGGGTGAGGGCCGGGCGAACCCGGCCCGGTCCTGGGCGCGGGATGGAGCGTACGGAGGACTTCATCGTCGGCGTATCTCCGAAAGGGCTGAAGTGGTGCTGCCCGAGACGCGACTGTCGACATGGCTGTCCATACATGCGTACCCGGTCTGCATTTGTAAACGCCGAAGCTAAGGCTGAGGTGCGGGGGCGTCAAGAGATCTGACCAAAGCGACGATTGGCAAGGTTGACCAGGTCGGGGCGAGGGCCCCGGCCGCTCACATGATGCGGAGAAGGTATTGATCAATACACTTTGAGTCTTAGACAGGCATCGAAATCGGCCATACGCTCCCGGCCATTCCACAAGAACGGGAGTGGCCCCATGTCCTCAACTGGCAACGACGGCACTGACGGCACTGTTCTTCAGGTGTGTCCGCTGCTGCCGGCCCTGGAGACCGCGCTGGCCGAGCACCATCACACCGTGAAACTCGCGGATCTGCCCGACCCCGCCGCCTATCTGCGCGACCACGGCGCCGAGGTGGTGGCCGCGGTGACCAGCGCGCGGATCGGAGTGTCGAACGAGCTGATGGACGCCCTGCCCGCGCTCCGCGCGATCGTCCACTTCGGAGTCGGCTACGAGACCACGGACGTCTCCCGGGCCCGCGCGCGTGGCATCGATGTCAGCAACACCCCGGACGTGCTCACCGACTGCGTGGCCGACCTCGCCGTCGGCGCCCTGATCGATGTGATGCGCCGCCTGTCGGCCGCCGACCGCTTCGTCCGCCGCGGCGCATGGGCCTCGGACACCTTCCCCCTCGCGGCCAAGGTGAGCGGGAAACGCGTGGGCATCCTCGGGCTCGGCAGGATCGGCCGCGCCATCGCGCGGCGGCTGGAGGGCTTCGGCGTGGAGCTCCTCTATTTCTCGCGCACGCCCGTCGAGGATGTGCGCTATCGCCGGGTGTCCTCGCCCACCGAGCTCGCCGCGGAATGCGACGCGCTGGTCGTGGCGGTCGCCGGGGGCGGCGCCACCCAGGGCCTGGTCTCGGCGGAGGTGCTCGAGGCGCTCGGCCCTCGGGGCTACCTGGTGAATGTCTCGCGGGGCAGTGTCATCGACGAGCCGGCACTGGTGGACGCCCTGGTGAACGGCGGGATAGCGGGCGCGGCGCTCGATGTGTTCGCGGACGAGCCCCACGTTCCGAAGGCCCTGCTGGACCTCGACACGGTCGTGCTGCTGCCGCATATCGCCAGTGCGACACACGAGACGCGTGAGGCCATGGGCGAGCTCACGTTCCGCAATCTGCATCACTTCATGACCGAGGGCACGCTTGTCACGCCGGTACCGACGCATTGACAGCCACATCGCCCCTGTTTACAAATGAAGACACCAGCTACATATGAGGATGGTGTTATGGCCAGGCCGGCTGAACGCATCGCCGACGTCACCGTCACCCCGGTGGCGTTCCGGGACTACCCCCTGCTCAACACGGTGGGAGTGCACGAGCCGTACGCGCTGCGCTCCATCGTGGAAGTCACCACCGAGGGCGGCGTCACCGGCGTTGGCGAGACCTACGGCGGAACCGTGCACCTGGAGCGGCTGCGCCGGACCGCCGAGGAACTCGTCGGCATGGACGTCTGGAGCCTGAACGACCTGCTGCTGCGCACCCGTCGCTCGCTCGGTTCGGACACCTCCGGAGGGGACGGCATGTCCGGCATGGTCACCGGCAGCAGCACGGTGGACCGGGTCGTGTCCCCGTTCGACGTGGCCTGTCTGGACATCCAGGGCAAGCTGGTGGGACGGCCGGTCAGCGACCTCCTCGGCGGCGCCGTGCGCCCCAGCGTGCCCTACAGCGCCTACCTCTTCTACAAGTGGGCGGGACACCCGGGCCAGCCGGACGACGACTGGGGCGCCGCGCTGGACCCGGAGGGATTGGTCGAACAGGCCCGCCGCATGATCGACCAGTACGGCTTCTCCTCCATCAAGCTCAAGGGCGGTGTCTTCCCTCCTGACGAGGAGATCGCCGCGATCCGCGCCCTGCGGGCGGCCTTCCCCGACCTGCCGCTGCGGCTCGACCCGAACGCCGCCTGGAGCGTGGAAACCTCGCTGCACGTCGCGCGCGAACTCGACGGCACCCTCCAGTACCTGGAGGACCCGACCGAGGGCATCGCCAACATGGCGGCCGTGGCCGGGCGGACCGACACCCCCCTGGCGACCAACATGTGCGTCGTCTCCTTCGACGACCTCGCCCCCGCCGTCGCCCAGGGCGCGGTGGGCATCGTACTGTCCGACCACCACTTCTGGGGCGGGCTGCGACGCTGCGCACAGCTCGCCGCGATCTGCGAGACCTTCGGCCTCGGCCTGTCCATGCACTCCAACTCCCACCTGGGCATCAGTCTCGCCGCGATGACCCATCTGGCCGCCGCCACGCCACGGCTGACCTACGCCTGCGACACACACTGGCCGTGGAAGCAGCCGGACGAGGACGTGATCGCCCCAGGAGTCCTGCGGTTCACCGAAGGGCGGGTCGAGGTGCCCACCGCCCCGGGCCTCGGCGTCGAGCTGGACCGGGACGCGCTCGCGCGGCTGCACCAGCAGTACCTCGACTGCGGGCTGCGCGACCGCGACGACACCGGCTACATGCGCCGCTTCGACCCCGCGTTCGAGCCCAAGACGCCCCGGTGGTGACCGCGCCATGCGCATCATGCTCAACCACCGCATCCTGAGCAGGTTCACCGAGCGGCTGAGGACACTGACCGACGGCCGGCACGAGTGGCTCGAGGCCTCCGACTGGGACCCGGAGCGGATCGCCGGCGCGATTGCCGACGTCGACGTGTACGTCGGCTCACAGCTCGGCGAGGACGACGCGCGGCGGGCCCGACGGCTCCGTCTCGTCCACGTGGTCGGCGCGGGCTACGACGGCATCCCCCTGGAGGCGCTGGGGCCGGAGGTGACCGTGGCCAACACCCACCACCACGGCAGATCTATCGCCGAACACGTCCTGATGTGTGTGCTGATGCTGTCCCGGCGCGTGCTCACCGCCGATCGGGAGCTGCGCGCCGGGCGGTGGCGGAACGTCGCCGTCGACCCCGAGCTGCCCTTCGGTGACACTCTGCGGGGGCGGCGCGTCGGCGTCATCGGCTTCGGGGAGACGGGGGCGGAGATCGCCCGGCTGTGCCAGGCGGTCGGCCTGGGCGTGCGGGCCGTGCGCCGCGATCCATCGGCCCCTCTGCCGGCGGATCTGCGACCCGACTGGGTGGGCGGCACGGACCGGCTCCCGGAACTGCTGGCCGAGTCCGACGTCGTCGTGGTCACCGTTCCGCTGGGTCCCGCGACCCGCGGACTGATCGGACCGGCCGAACTGGCCGCGATGGGCCGCCACTCCCTCCTCGTCAATGTCGCCCGCGGCCCCGTCGTCCAGGAGGAGGCCCTGTACGAGGCGCTGTCGGCCGGCACCATCGCCGGCGCGGCCCTCGACGTGTGGTGGGCAGGCCCTCCGCACGCGCCGAGCCGCCTGCCGTTCCACACCCTGCCCAACGTGGTGATGACACCGCACAACTCCGGCCATACCGAGGAGACCTTCGCCTCCCGGGCCACGGAGATCGCGGCCAACATCACCTGCCTGGAACAGGGGAGTCCGCTCACCGACGTGGTACGCCCCGGCCGTGCGACCACGCACCCGCTTCCCGGCTGACGCGGGCGCGAAGGCAACACGCGCTCGCGCTAGTGTGCGTGTGTGAGCCTTCATGTCGTGATGGGATTCGGGCCCGCCGGAGCCGCCACCGCCCGGCTGCTGGTCGAACAGGGGCATTCGGTACGGGTCGTCACCAGGTCCGGCCGAAGCCCGGAGCCTGGCATCGAGCACGTGGCGCTGGACGCGGCGGACTCGGAGCGACTGATCGCGGCCGCGCGGGGCGCGGCCGCGATCCACAACTGTGCCGCACCGCCCTACCACCGCTGGACGCGTGACTGGCCGCCGCTGGCCGCGTCGGTCTGCGCGGTGGCCGAGGAGACCGGGGCCGTGCTGGTCATGCTGGGCAACCTCTACGGCTACGGCCCGGTGGACGGCCCCATGACCGAGGCGCTGCCGCTCGCCGCGACCGGTCCCAAGGGGCGCGTGCGCGCCGCCGTCTGGGAGCAGGCGCTGGCACTGCACGAGCAGGGCCGTATCAAGGCGGTCGAGGTGCGGCCCTCGGACTTCTTCGGGCCCGGCGTGACCGACGGCGGACACCTGGCGGCCCGTGTCATGCCTCGACTGCTGCGCGGCAAGCCGGTCTCCACGCTCGGGGACCCGGACGCCCCGCACAGCTGGAGCTATCTCCCCGATGTGGCCCGGGCCCTGGTCGAGGTCGCGGGGGACGAACGGGCCTGGGGGCGGGCCTGGCACGTGCCGACGGAGCCCGCGCTGTCCGTCCGGGAGATGGTCGGCCTCCTCGCCGCGCGGGCGGGAACGGGGCCGGTCGCGGTGCGCGGGCTGTCGCCGGCCGTACTGGGTCTCGCATCGGTCTTCTCCCCGCTGCTCCGCGAACTGAAGGAGATCCGCTATCAGTTCGACCGGCCGTTCGTGGTCGATTCGAGCGCTTACGAAGCAGAGTTCGCAGGACGGGCCACCCCACTCGACGAGCAGGTCGAGGCGACCGTGGACTGGTGGCGTGAGCGGCTGTCCGCCACCGGGTGACGAGAGGGACGGCCGGTCTACTTCACGAAGTCCGAGACGACCCGGGCCGGCCAGGTGCCCACGGTGAGCATGCCCGCCGAGTACGCCCGGGATATCAGGGCGGCGCGGTTCGGGGCCTTCATCTTCCGGAGCATCGAGCCCACGTGGTATTCGACGCCCTGCCTGCTGAGATAGAGCTTGGAGGCCATCTGCACGGTCGACGCGCCGGTGGCCACCCCCTCCAGGATCCGGGCCTCCAGCGGTGAGAGCAGCAGACGGCGCTGGGCGCGGGGCTCGTCCTCCGGCGACTGGTTGTCCGGCTTGACCAGGACGACGATGGCCGACAGCCCGTCCGAGGAGCCCTGGACGGCGGTCGCGGTCAGCACCCCCGAGAACGGGTGCCCAGTGGAGCGGTATCCCACGACCCGTTCGGTGAACCGGGTGCGCCGGCCGTCGTGCAGCCGCAGGAAGTGTTCGCGGAGGACGGAAGGCGAGCTGGGACGCAGCAACTCGAACAGGTTCCGGCCGCACAGCTCCGCCGAGGATCCGGCGAAGTAGCGGAAGAAGTCGTCGTTTCCCGCCTGGACCCGGAGGTCCGGATCCAGGGTGGCCATGCCTGTGCCGTACTCGGCCGTGGACACTCGGGCCCGGCTCCCTTCGTCTCTCTGACCGGGTGCCGAGTGTGTCACCGGAATGGTGTTGGAGAGGGTCAAGAGGAGTCACCTCTTTCGGTCGTTTCAGCGACGACGCGAGGGACCTTGCCCATGAAATGCTCAGGGCGCGGACCTGATGTGCGGCCTCGGCGACGTCAATTGACCATGCTTTAAGTTTGCTTTCAGTGATCCGTTTCCCCGAGCGGATCGAGGAAACGGCGGATATGTTTCGCGCTACCCCCGCGAAGGTCAACTGGTGATATCGCTAGGGGTTCGAGTGACGGGTGTTAGGCGCAGTTCCAAGTGTATATCCGAACCCCGCTCCGACCCGCTGCCCGTATGTCGCCTTGTGGTGACCGTTCTTGCCCGAGTGCCCGCGTCGGTCACCGGTTGTGTGCGGGGCGGGCAGTGTAAGAGCGGGGGCGCGGCCGCGGTGTGAAGGAGTCTCGGTGGGTGGAAACGGAATACGATCATCGGCGGGCCGAAACTGGTCAGTATCCCCTTGCCACCTGCGAGAACATGAAAAATGGCGAACCCGGAGAGGCGCTTCAAGTCTCGGAAATCCCCTAGCGTACAGCCGGTTCCTTGACATGATTCCTGAGCGGCTGTGAAGGTTGGGCTAGACAACCTCGCATTCGGAACCGGGCAACCGACCCATGGCCATTGCGGGTGTGCCTCAAGCAGTGGAATGCGTCAAATTCCCTGTGCCGCCCACTGCGCGAAAAAACCACTCGACGGTCTTTCCGTGGTCGTGGAAGGGGTCCTTTATGTCCAAGCGTGCGCTGATCACCGGAATAACTGGCCAGGATGGATCTTATCTGGCCGAACACCTGATCGCCCAGGGCTATCAGGTCTGGGGACTGATCAGGGGCCAGGCGAATCCAAGAAAGCTGAGGATCAGCCGGCTGGCCTCGGACGTCACCTTTATAGACGGCGATCTGATGGACCAGGCGAGCCTGGTCGCGGCCGTCGACGCCGTTCAGCCGGACGAGGTGTACAACCTCGGCGCCATTTCGTTCGTGCCGATGTCCTGGCAGCAGTCCGAACTCGTCACCGAGGTCAACGCCATGGGTGTGCTGCGGATGCTCGAGGCGATCCGCATGGTGAGCGGGCTGGACAAGTCCCGCGGTGGCGGCGGTGGCGGCGGGATCCGCTTCTATCAGGCGTCGTCCTCGGAGATGTTCGGGAAGGTCACCGAGACGCCACAGCGGGAGACGACGATCTTCCACCCCCGCAGCCCGTACGGCGCTGCCAAGGCGTACGGGCACTTCATCACCCGCAACTACCGCGAGTCCTTCGGGATGTACGCCGTGTCCGGCATGTTGTTCAACCATGAATCTCCGCGCCGTGGCGCGGAGTTCGTGACCAGGAAGATCTCGCTGGCGGTGGCCCAGATCAAGCTCGGGCTCCAGGACAAACTCTTCCTGGGCAACCTGGACGCGGTGCGCGACTGGGGCTTCGCGGGGGACTACGTCCGCGCCATGCACCTGATGCTTCAGCAGGACGAGCCGTCCGACTATGTGGTGGGAACCGGCCGCATCCACTCGGTACGCGACGCCGTGCGCATCGCCTTCGAGTGCGTGGACCTCGACTGGGAGGACTATGTGGCCATCGACCCGACCCTGGTCCGCCCCGCCGAGGTGGAGACGCTGTGTGCCGACAGCACACGGGCCCGCACCCAGCTGGGCTGGGAGCCGGCCGTGGACTTCCGTGAACTGATGGCCATGATGGTGGAGTCCGACCTCAGCCAGGCCTCCCGCGAACGCGACTACGGAGATCTGCTGTCGGCCACGAGCTGGTGAACACCTCCGCATAAGTTGCCCGGTGGCGCGCCGAGCGCCACCGGGCACCGTCGTGTTCCCTGGACACCGGTCCCGGATGACTAGGGGTTTCCTCGCGGGCCCGTGATGACACTGGGCTGCGGGAGCCTGGTTCGCCATCGCTCATGGCCACCACCGAGGGGCCGCGGCCGCCGCTTCCCATGTGGGGGGAAGCCGGGCGGCCGCGGACCCGCCCTTGGTGGCCCCGGCCCCGGCCGCGTGTGTCCGGTGGGTTCGGCCGCGCCGAATCCGCTCCCCTGCCCTGCGGTTTGCCTGCCGCCTGCGTCGAGACGGGTTGAGTGAGATGGACAACGAACAGAAGCTCAGGGACTATCTCAAGCGGGCGAGCGCCGATCTCCGGCGGACCCGCCGCCGGCTGGGCGAGATCGAGGCCGCGGCACAGGAGCCCATCGCCATCGTCGGGATGAGCTGCCGCTACCCGGGCGGGGTGACCGGTCCCGAGGACCTCTGGCGCATGGTCGAGTCCGGTGAGGACGGCATCTCCGGTCTGCCGGCCGACCGGGGCTGGGACCTCGGCGAGCTGGCCGGGACGGCCGTCTCCGGTGGTTTCCTGCACGACGCGCCCGAGTTCGACGCGGACTTCTTCGGGATCTCCCCGCGCGAGGCGCTGGCGATGGACCCGCAGCAGCGGGTGCTGCTGGAAGCGGCCTGGGAGGCGTTCGAGCGGGCCGGAATCGAACCGGGCACCCTGCGTGGCAGCCGGACCGGCATGTTCGTGGGCGCGATGGCGCAGGACTACCGGGTGGGCCCGGCCGACGGCGTGGAGGGCTTCCAGCTCACCGGCAACACCACCAGCGTCATGTCCGGCAGACTCTCCTACACCTTCGGCGTCGTCGGACCGGCCGTCACCGTGGACACGGCGTGTTCGTCCTCGCTGGTGGCCCTGCATCTGGCCACCCAGTCGCTGCGCGCGGGGGAGTGCTCGCTGGCGCTCGCGGGCGGCATCACCATCATGTCGAGCCCGGCCACCTTCATCGAGTTCGGCCGCCAGGGCGGTCTGTCGGCCGACGGCCGCTGCCGCTCGTTCGCCGACTCCGCGGACGGCACCGGCTGGGCCGAGGGCGTCGGCGTACTCGTCCTGGAACGGCTGTCGGACGCCCGGCGCAACGGCCACGAGGTGCTGGCCGTGGTGCGGGGCACGGCCGTCAACCAGGACGGCGCGTCCAACGGGCTGACCGCGCCCAACGGCCCGTCCCAGCAGCGCGTGATCGAGCAGGCGCTGATCAACGCCCGGCTGTCCGCCGACCAGATCGACGCGGTGGAGGCACACGGCACCGGCACGACGCTGGGCGACCCGGTCGAGGCCCAGGCCCTGCTGGCCACCTACGGCCAGAACCGCGGCGACCGGAGCCCGTTGCTGCTCGGGTCGGTCAAGTCGAACCTCGGGCACACCCAGGCCGCGGCGGGCGTCGCGGGCATCATCAAGATGGTCATGGCGATGCGGCACGGGGTGCTGCCGCGCACCCTGCACATCGACCGGCCCTCGACCCATGTGGACTGGGCGTCCGGCGCCGTGGAACTGCTGACCGAGCCGACCCCCTGGCCGGCGACGGGCGAGCCGCGCCGGGCCGGGGTCTCCTCGTTCGGCATCAGCGGCACCAACGCCCACACCATCATCGAACAGGCCCCCGCCGCGGCGCCGGACGGGGACGGGGAGGACGAGCAGGCCGGCCCCGGCGACACGGCGGCCGCGGAGGACCCGCACACCGCCGAGACACCCGAACCCGTCGCGACCCTCGACCCGGGCATGGTGCCGCTCCCGGTGTCGGGCCGGACCCCCGAGGCGCTGCGGGAGCAGGCCGCCCGGATCCGTACCCTCCTGGACACGGCCCCCGGGCCCGGCCTCGCCGACCTCGCCTTCTCGCTGGCCACCACCCGGGCGGGCTTCGAGCACCGGGCCGTCATCACCGCGGGCGAGCGGGCCACCGCGGCCGCCGCACTGTCCGCGCTGGCCTCCGACGACGCCCCCGCCGGCCTGGTCAGGGGCACCGCGCGCGCCACTCGAAAGCTGGCGTTCCTGTTCGCCGGGCAGGGCAGCCAGCGGCCGGGCATGGGACGCGAACTGGCCGAGCGCTTCCCGGTGTTCGCCCAGGCGCTGGACACCGCCGTCACCGCCCTGGACGCCGAGCTCGGCCGCCCGCTGCGCGAGGTCCTCTTCGCGGCCGAGGGCACCCCCGAAGCCGCCCTGCTGGACCGCACCGCATACGCCCAGCCCGCCCTGTTCGCCGTCGAGGTCGCCCTGTTCCGCCTGGTCGAGTCCTGGGGCATCACCCCCGACTTCCTGGCCGGACACTCCATCGGGGAGATCGCGGCCGCCCACGCGGCCGGGGTGTTCTCGCTGGCCGACGCGGCGCGCCTGGCCGTGGCGCGCGGCCGGCTGATGGAGGAGCTCCCGGCCGGCGGCGCGATGGTGTCCGTACAGGCCACCGAGTCCGAGGTGGCGCCACTGCTGACCGGGCGGACCGACCACGTCTCCATCGCGGCGGTCAACGGCCCCTCGGCCGTCGTGGTGGCGGGCGACGAGGACGCGGTGGCCGAGATCGAGGCGCACTTCGCGGGCGAGGGCCGCAAGACCAAGCGGCTGCGGGTCAGCCACGCCTTCCACTCGCCCCGCATGGAACCGATGCTCGCGGAGTTCCGCGCCGTGGTCGCGGAGCTGTCGCCGCAGGCACCGGTCGTGCCGGTCGTGTCGAACCTGACCGGTGTCCAGGCGACCGTGCGACAGCTGACGTCCGCCGACTACTGGGTGGACCACGTACGCCAGGCGGTGCGGTTCGCCGACGGCATCGGCTGGCTGCACGGACACGGCGTCGACACCTATCTGGAGCTGGGCCCCGACGGCGTCCTGTCCGCGCTGACCCGGACCTGCCTCGAGAACACCGCCACCGACGGCGCCGCGGGCGAGCCCGGCGCCGCCGTCCCGCTGCTGCGGCCGGGCCGCCCCGAGCCCGCGACGCTCACCACCGCCCTGGCCGAGCTGTACGTACGCGGCGTCCCGGTCCACTGGGACCGCTACTTCGCCGGGACCGGTGTCCGCCGGGTGGACCTGCCGACCTACCCGTTCCAGCGCCGCCGGTACTGGCCCAAGGGCGTCCTCACCCCGGCGGGCGATGTGCGGGCCGCGGGCATGGGCGCCGCGCACCACCCCCTGCTGGCCGCCGCCGTGTCCCTGGCGGACTCCGACGGCTTCCTGCTCACCGGCAGGCTCTCCCTGCGGTCCCACCCCTGGCTGGCCGACCACGCCGTGCACGGCACCGTCATCCTGCCCGCGACCGCCTTTCTGGAGCTGGCCATCCGCGCCGGTGACGAGGTCGGCTGCGACCGGGTCGAGGACCTCACCCTCGCCGCGCCCCTGGCCCTGCCCGAACACGGCGGCGTCCAGGTGCAGATGTGGATCGGCGGCCCGGACGAGTCCGGCCGGCGAACCCTCAACCTCTACTCCCGGCCCGACGGCGACAGCGACGGCGACGGCGGCGGCGACGGCGGCGACGAGCTGCCCTGGACCCGGCACGCGACCGGTGTGCTCACCAGCGGCGGCACCCGGATCGCCTTCGACGCCGTCCAGTGGCCCCCGGCCGACGCGCGGCCCCTCGCGCTGGACGGCCTCTACGACCGGCTGGCGGCGGACGGCCTCGCCTACGGGCCGCTCTTCCAGGGGCTGCGCGCCGCCTGGACACGCGGCGAGGAGACCTTCGCCGAAGTGGCGCTGCCGCCCTCCGCGCAGGGGCCGGACGGCTCGTTCGGGCTGCACCCCGCCCTGCTGGACGCCGCCCTCCACGCGATGCTCGCCGAGCCCGGCCGGGATCCGGACCCCGACGGCCGGGGCACCGCCCTGCCGTTCTCCTGGGAGGGCGTGTCCCTGCACGCGACCGGCGCGTCCGAGGTACGGGTACGGATGTCCCGGGCCGATGACGACAGCCTGTCGATCGCGGTCGCGGATCCCACCGGCCAACCCGTCGCCTCGGTCGAGGCGCTGACGCTGCGCGCCCTGCCGGCCGGCCGTCCGGGTGACGGCGCCGCGGCCGGGCGCGACTCGCTCTTCCACGTGGCCTGGACGCCGTTGCCCGCCCCGGCGACGGACGGGACGCCGGCGGGGGCCGCACCCGGGCCCGTGGCCGTCCTCGGCCCCGACGCCCTGGGGCTCGCCGAGGCCCTGCGGAGCTCCGGCACCGAGGCGGAGGTCCATGACGACCCGGCCGCCCCGACCGGATCCGGCGCCCCGCTGCCCGGTACGGTGCTGGTCCCGCTCGTGGGCGACACCGCCGCCGAGATGGCCGATGCGGTCCGCGCGCTGACGTCACGTGCGCTGGACCTGCTGCGCGCCTGGTCGGCCGAGGAGGGGCGCGCGGGCACCCGGCTGGTGTTCGTGACCCGCGGGGCGGTGGCCGCCGACCGCGACGAGGCCGCGCCCGGGCAGGCTCACGGCGAAGGCGGCGATGCGGCCCTCGACCTCGCGGCAGCGGCCGTCTGGGGCCTGGTGCGCTCCGCGCAGGCCGAGGCGCCCGGCCGGTTCGCCCTGGTGGACCTGGACCCCGAGGACCCCTCGGCCGCCCTGCCCCTGAGCGCGTTGACGGCGGACGAACCCCAACTGGCCATCCGTCAAGGCACCGTGCTGGTGCCGCGGCTCGCCCGGGTCACCGCGCCCGCGCCGGACGCCGCGGACACGCCAGACGCGGCCGGCCCGGCGCCCGGCTGGAACCCCGAGGGCACGGTCCTGATCACCGGCGGCACGGGCGGGTTGGGCGCCCTGGTCGCCCGCCATCTGGCCGCCGAGCGCGGTGTACGCCACCTGCTGCTGCTGAGCCGACGCGGCGGCGCGGCCGAGGGCGTGGCCGACCTGGTCGCGGATCTCGCCGATCTCGGCGCGGACGCGACCGTCGTGGCCTGCGACGCGGCCGACCCCGCCGCGCTGGCCGCCGTCCTGGCGCGCGTCCCCGGCGAGCATCCGCTGACCGCGGTCGTCCACGCGGCCGGAGTGCTCGACGACGGCATGATCGGCTCGCTGACGGCCGAGCGCATGGCCACCGTGCTGCGGCCCAAGGTCGACGCGGCCTGGGCCCTGCACCGGGCGACCGGCGGGCCGGAGCCGGCCGCGTTCATCGTCTTCTCGTCGCTGGCCGGCACCGTCGGCACCGCGGGCCAGGGCCACTACGCGGCGGCCAACGCCTTCCTGGACGCGCTCGTCCGCCACCGGAGGTCCCAGGGCCTGCCGGCCCAGTCCCTCGCCTGGGGGCCGTGGGCCCTCTCGGACGGGATGACCGGCTCGCTCACCGAGACGGACCTGCGGCGGCTGGCCCGCATGGGCACCCCCGCCCTCTCGCCCGAGCAGGGCCTGGCCCTGTTCGACACCGCGGTCACCAGCGGCCACCCCGTCCTGCTGCCGGTACGGCTCGACCTGGCCGCGCTCCGCGCCCTCGCCGACGTACCGCATCTGCTGCGCGGGCTGATCCGCAGGCCCCACCGCCGATCGGTGGTGGCGGGCTCGGGCACCGCGTCCGGGCTGACGCAGCGGCTGGCCCGGCTGGACGGTGACCAGCGCACCCGGACCGTGGTGGAGCTGGTCCGGGCCCAGGTCGCCACCGTGCTCGGACACTCGGGACCCGAGGCCGTCGACCCGGCCCGCGCCTTCCAGGACCTGGGGTTCGACTCGCTGACCGCGATCGAGCTGCGCAACCGGCTCAGCGCGGCCACCGGGCTGCGCACCTCCGCCACCGCCGTCTTCGACTACCCCACGGTCACCGCGCTCGCCCGCCACGTACTCGACGAACTCCTCGGCAGCCGTGCCGCGGCTGACCCCGACCCGGCACGGCCGAATTCCGCCACGGCTGCCGAGGACCCCGTCGTCATCGTGGGAATGGGCTGTCGCTATCCGGGCGGCGTCAGCTCCCCGGAGGAGCTGTGGCGGCTGGTCAGCGAGGGCACCGACGCGATCTCCGGGCTCCCCGTCAACCGCGGCTGGGACCTGGAGACGCTCTACGACCCGGACCCCGACCACCACGGCACCACCTACACGCGTGGCGGCGGATTCCTCTACGACGCGGGCGAGTTCGACGCCGCCTTCTTCAACATGAGCCCGCGCGAGGCGCTGGCCACCGACACCCAGCAGCGGCTGCTGCTGGAGACCTCCTGGGAGGCCGTCGAACGGGCCGGGATCGACCCGGTGTCGCTGCGCTCCAGCCGGACCGGTGTGTTCACCGGGGTGATGTACAACGACTACGGCACCGTCCTCGCGGGCGGCGGCGACTTCGAGGGCTTCCTGGGCAGCGGAACCTCCCCGAGCGTGGCCTCGGGCCGGGTGTCGTACACCCTGGGCCTGGAGGGCCCGGCGGTGACCGTGGACACCGCGTGTTCGTCCTCGCTGGTGGCCATCCACCTGGCGGCGCAGGCGCTGCGGGAGGGCGAATGCTCGCTCGCGCTCGCCGGCGGCGCCACGGTCATGTCGACACCGGCGTCGCTGATCGAGTTCTCGCGGCAGCGGGGGCTGTCGCCGGACGGGCGGTGCAGGGCGTTCTCGGACTCGGCCGACGGCGTGGGCTGGTCCGAGGGCGTGGGCGTGGTCGTGCTGGAGCGGCTGTCGGACGCGCGGCGCAACGGGCACGAGGTGCTCGCTGTGGTCCGGGGTTCGGCGGTCAACCAGGACGGCGCGTCCAACGGCCTGACCGCGCCGAACGGTCCGTCGCAGCAGCGGGTGATCCGTCAGGCGCTGGCGAGTGGGGGGCTGTCCGTCTCGGATGTGGACGCGGTGGAGGCGCACGGCACGGGCACCACGCTGGGCGACCCGATCGAGGCGCAGGCCCTGCTGGCCACGTACGGGCAGGATCGGGAACGGCCCCTGTGGCTCGGGTCGGTGAAGTCGAACATCGGGCACACCCAGGCCGCGGCGGGCGTGGCCGGTGTGATCAAGATGGTGATGGCGATGCGGCACGGTGTGCTTCCGGGCACACTGCACGTGGACGCGCCGTCGTCGCATGTGGACTGGGAAGCGGGCGCGGTCGAACTGCTCACTCAGGCGGTGGAGTGGCCGTCGACGGACCGGGTGCGCCGGGCGGGCGTGTCCTCGTTCGGCATCAGCGGCACCAACGCCCACCTGATCGTCGAACAGCCCGCGCCGTCGAGCCCCGAGCCCGGCGAGCCCACGCAGCCGACCGACGGCCGCGGCGCCGTTCCCTGGCTGCTGTCCGGCCGCGGCCGCGCGGCGCTGCGGGCCCAGGCCGCCCGTCTGGCGTCCCGCGTGGAGGCCGACCCCGCGCTGGACGCCACCGATGTGGCGCTCTCGCTCGCCACCACCCGCTCGGCCTTCGAGCAGCGCGCCGCCGTGGTCGCGCAGGACCGGTCCGGGCTGCTGCGCGCCCTGGCCGCGCTCGCCGAGGGCCGCCCCGACCCCGCCGTGGTCGAGGACGAGGCGGGAGGCGCGGACAGGCCGGCGCTGCTCTTCTCCGGCCAGGGCAGCCAGCGGCCGGGAGCGGGCCGGGAACTGTACGCGGGGTTCCCGGTGTTCGCCCGGGCGCTGGACGAGGTCTGCGCCGAGCTGGACCCGTATCTGGACCGCCCCCTGCGCGAGCTGCTGTTCGCCGGCGAGGGCACGCCCGAAGCCGAGCTGCTCGACCTGACCGGCTGGACGCAACCCGCCCTGTTCGCCGTCGAGGTGGCGCTCTTCCGGCTGATGCTCTCCTGGGGCGTCGAACCCGGCTGTGTCGCGGGCCACTCGATCGGCGAGCTGGCCGCGGCACACGCCGCCGGTGTGCTGACCCTCCCGGACGCCTGCGCCCTGGTGGCCGCGCGGGCCCGGCTGATGCAGGCCCTGCCCGCGGGCGGGGCGATGGTGTCCGTGCAGGCCACCGAGGACGAGGTGGCGCCGCTGCTGGCCGGCCGGGGCCACGAGATCGCGGTGGCCGCGGTGAACGGCCCGACCGCGCTGGTCCTCTCCGGCGACGAGGCGGCCGTGCTCGAGGTCGCCTCCTACTTCTTCGACCTGGGCCGCAAGACCAAGCGGCTGCGGGTCAGCCACGCCTTCCACTCGCCCCGCATGGACGCCATGCTCGACGGCTTCCGCGAGGTGGCGCGCGGCCTGGCCTACGCCGCGCCGACCCTCCCGATCGTGTCCAATGTGACCGGCGAGTTCGTCGGCGAGGAACAGATCTGCTCCCCGGACTACTGGGTGGAGCACGTGCGCGGGACGGTCCGCTTCGCCGACGGCGTGCGCACCCTCCGCGACGCGGGCGCGACCACCTTCCTCGAACTCGGCCCGGACGGCGTCCTGTCCGCCATGGCCGAGGACACGCTCGGCGATGACTCCGCGGCCGAGGCGGTGCCCGCGCTGCGGGCCGACCGCGCCGAGGACCTGACCGTCGCGGCGGCCCTGGCCAGGCTGCACGTCCGCGGGGTGCGCGTGGACTGGCCCCGGTACTTCGCCGGCCGCGGCGCGCGCCGTGTCGACCTGCCGACGTACGCTTTCCAGCACGACTTCTACTGGCCCGACACCGCCGCGCGCACCAGCCCGGAGGCGGTCGCGGATCCGGCGGACGAGCGGCTGTGGAGCGCGGTCGAGCGCAGGGACGCCGAGGAACTGGCCACCGTACTCGGGCTGGAGGACGAACACCACGCGTCGCTGTACGCCCTGCTGCCCGCGCTGTCCTCGTGGCGTCAGAACAGGCATGAGAAGGCCGTGCTGGACTCCTGGCGATACCAGGTGGAGTGGAAGCCGCTGCGCGTGTCCGCGCCACCGGTGCCGGCCGGCACCTGGCTGGTCGTCACGGCGGACGATCCGCACGACGACCGGTTCGAGGACGGCGTGGCGGACGCGCTGCGCGAGCACGGCGCCCGCGTCCACCGGGTGGTCCTGGACGACGCGTGCGCCGACCGAGCCGTCCTGGCCGCACGGCTCGCGGACGCTCAGGGAGACGTTCGGGGAGCGGACGGCACCGTGGACGGGGTGCGCTTCGGCGAGGTGTCCGGAGTGCTCTCACTGCTCGCCGTCGCCGAGCGCCCCGACCCCGCCCATCCGGCGCTGCCCGCCGGCCTGGCGCTCACCGTCGCCCTGGTGCAGGCGCTCGGCGACCTCGGTGTCACCGCCCCGCTGTGGAACGCCACGCGGGGCGCCGTGTCCACCGGGCCGTCCGACCCGGTCACCAGCCCGCTCCAGGCGGCGATCTGGGGGCTGGGGCGGGCCGCCGCGCTGGAACACCCGGACCGGTGGGGCGGACTGGTCGACCTTCCCGAGGTGCTCGACCGGCCCGCCGCCCAGCGGCTCGTGAGCGTGCTGGCCGGACCCGCCGCGCCCGCCTCCGACCACCGCGACGAGGACCAGGTGGCGATCCGCGCCACCGGAGTGTCCGCCCGCAGGCTGGCCCATCGCACGGTGGACGGCCTGCCCGCCCCCCACGACTTCACCGCCCGTGGCACCGTCCTGGTCACCGGCGGCACCGGCGCCCTGGGTGCCGAGGTCGCCCGGTGGCTGGCGCGCGCCGGCGCCGAACACCTGGTGCTGACCAGCCGCCGGGGCGCCCAGGCCCCCGGCGCGGACGAACTGCGCGCCGAACTCGAGGCCCTGGGCGCCGGGGTGCGCATCGTGGCCTGCGACGCCGCCGACCGCGACGCGCTGGCCGCCGCCCTCGCCGACCTTCCCGCCGACTCCCCGCTCACCGGGGTCGTACACACCGCGGGTGTCGCCTCGGCCGCACCGCTGAAGGGCATGGCGCCCGCGGAGTTCGAGGAGGCGGTCGCCGCGAAGCTGGCCGGGGCCGCCCACCTCGACGCCCTGCTGGGCGACCGTGACCTGGATCTGTTCGTGCTGTTCGGCTCCCTCGCCGGCGTGTGGGGAAGCGGCGGCCAGAGCGCCTACGGCGCGGCCAACGCCTACCTGGACGCGCTGGCGGAACACCGCCGCGCCCGCGGACTCGCGGCCACCTCCGTGGCCTGGGGCCCCTGGGCCGAGTCCGGCATGGCCACCCACGAGGCGATGGCGGACCGGCTCAAGCGGCACGGTCTGCGGTTCCTGACGCCCGAGCGGGCCATCGCCGAACTGCGCCGCGCCGTGGTGCAGGGCGACACGACCGTGACCGTCGCCGACGTCGACTGGGACCGGTATCTGCCCGTCTTCACCTCCGTACGGCCGAGCCCGCTGCTCGGCGACCTGCCCGAGGCCCGTGAGCAGGCGCGGGCGCAGGCGGGCGGGCGGTCCGCGGCCTCGGACGCGGACGGCGGATCGGAGCTGGCCCGGCGGCTGCACGGGCGCGCCGAGGCCGAGCAGGAACGGCTGCTGACCAGCCTGGTCCGCGCCGAGGCGGCCGCCGTGCTCGGGCATGCCTCCGCCGACGGCGTACCCGAAGAGCGTGCCTTCCGCGACCTGGGGTTCGACTCGCTGACCGCGGTGGAGCTGCGCAAGCGGCTGGTCACCCTGACCGGGCTGAGCCTGCCGAGCACCACGGCCTTCGACTACCCGAGCCCCGTGGCGCTGGCGCGGCATCTGCGCACCCTGCTCCTCGGCACCGGGGCCGCCGTCACCGGGCCGGTGGCCCTCTCCTCGGCCCATGACGACGAGCCGATCGCCATCATCGGGATGAGCTGCCGCTTCCCCGGCGGCGTGCGCTCCCCCGAGCAGCTGTGGCGGCTCGTGGCCGAGGGGACGGACGCCATCTCGGAGTTCCCCACCGACCGCGGCTGGGACACGGCCGCGCTGTACGACCCCGACCCCGACCGGGCGGGCAGGACGTACTCGACACTGGGCGGTTTCCTGCACGACGCGGGCGAGTTCGACCCGGCGTTCTTCGGTATCTCGCCACGTGAGGCGCTGTCCATGGATCCGCAGCAGCGACTGCTGCTGGAGACGGCCTGGGAGAGCTTCGAACGGGCGGGCATCGACCCGAGGTCGCTGCGCTCCAGCCTCACCGGCACGTTCATCGGATCGACCTACCAGGACTACGGCACCGGGGTGGCGGACGGCACCGAGGGCCACATGGTCACCGGAAGCAGCCCCAGCGTGCTCTCCGGCCGGCTGTCCTATGTGTTCGGCCTCGAAGGCCCCGCCGTCACCGTGGACACCGCGTGTTCGTCGTCGCTGGTGGCCCTGCACCTGGCGTGCCGGTCACTGCGCGAGGGAGAGAGCTCGCTCGCCCTGGTCGGCGGAGCGACCGTGATGGCCACGCCCGCCCCGTACCTCGCCTTCAGCCGACAGCGGGCGCTGGCCGCGGACGGCCGGTGCAAGGCGTTCTCGGAGGCCGCCGACGGCATGACCCTGGCCGAGGGCGTCGGCATCCTGCTGGTCGAACGGCTCTCCGACGCCCGACGCCACGGACACCCGGTGCTGGCGCTGGTCCGCGGCTCGGCGGTGAACCAGGACGGCGCGTCCAACGGCCTCACCGCGCCCAACGGGCCGTCCCAGCAACGGGTCATCCGGCAGGCCCTGGCCAACGCGCGGCTGTCCGCGGGCGACGTGGACGCCATCGACGCGCACGGCACCGGCACATCGCTGGGCGACCCGATCGAGGTCCAGGCGCTCCAGGCGGTCTACGGCGAGGAGCGCGCCCCGGACCGGCCGCTGCTGCTCGGCTCGGTGAAGTCCAACATCGGGCACACCCAGTCCGCGGCCGGAGTGGCGAGCGTGATCAAGATGGTCATGGCGATGCGCCACGGGCTGCTGCCCGAAACCCTGCACGCCGAGCGACCGTCGTCGCACATCGACTGGTCACCCGGCACGGTGGCGCTGCTGACCGACCCCGTCACCTGGCCGGACACCGGGGCGCCGCGCCGCTGCGCCGTCTCCTCGTTCGGCGTGAGCGGCACCAACGCGCACGCCGTGCTGGAGCAGGCGCCCGCGACCGAGCCGCCGCCGACCCCCGCCGAGGAGCCGCGACGGGACGTCGGGGCCCTCCCGTGGGTGCTGTCGGCCCGTGGCGCCGCCGCGCTGAAGGAGCAGGCCGCAAGCCTGCTCTCCCACCTGGACGGCCACCCCGGGACGGCGTCCGCCGACATCGCGTATTCGCTGGCCACCTCGCGGTCCCTCTTCGAACACCGGGCCGTGGTCGTCGGCGAGCGCACCGAGGATCTCCGGCGGGAACTGGAGACGCTCGCCGAGGGCGCCTCGTCGGCCGCCGTGGTGCGGGGCGTTGCCGATGTGGAGGGGAAGTCGGTGTTCGTCTTCCCCGGGCAGGGTTCGCAGTGGGCGGGGATGGGCGCCCGGCTGTTGGCCGAGTCCGTGGTGTTCGCGGAGCGGCTGGGGGAGTGCGCCGCTGCCCTGACACCGTTCATCGACTGGTCGCTGATGGACGTGGTGCGGCAGGTCGAAGGCGCGCCGTCGTTGGAGCGGGTGGATGTGGTGCAGCCGGTGTCGTGGGCGGTGATGGTGTCGCTCGCGGCGGTGTGGCGGTCCTGCGGTGTGGAGCCGGACGCGGTGGTGGGCCATTCCCAGGGCGAGATCGCCGCCGCGTGTGTGGCGGGTGCGCTGTCCCTGGAGGACGGTGCCCGAGTGGTCGCGCTGCGCAGCCAGGCGATCGCACGGCGGCTTGCCGGTGCGGGGGGCATGGCGTCGGTGCCGTTGCCGGTCGGCGAGGTGGAGGCCCGGCTGGAGCGGTGGGACGGCCGGGTGTCGATCGCCGCGGTCAACGGTCCCCGGTCGGTCGTGGTGTCCGGCGACCGGGAGGCGCTGGACGGCCTGGTCGAGCAGCTGACGGGCGAGGATGTGCGGGTGCGGCGGATCGCCGTGGACTACGCCTCGCACTCCGCCCATGTGGAGGAGCTCCACGAGGAGCTGCTGGAGCGGCTGGCGGCGCTGCGCCCGCGCGCCTGCGACGTACCGTTCTTCTCCACCGTGACCGGTGACTGGCTCGACACCACGGGCATGGACGCCGACTACTGGTACCGCAACCTGCGCCGGACCGTGGGCTTCGAACCGGCCATCCGCGCCCTCCTGGCCGCGGAACACCGGGCGTTCATCGAGATCAGCGCCCACCCCGTGCTCGCCGTCGGGATCCAGGAGACGGTGGACACCGCCGGCTGCCCCGCCGTCGTCTGCGGCACGCTGCGCCGCGACCACGGCGGTCTCGACCGCTTCCTCACCTCGCTGGCCCAGGCGTTCGTGCGCGGTGTGCCGGTCGACTGGCCGGGAATGTTCGCGGACCACGGCGCACACCGGGTGGAGCTGCCCACCTACGCGTTCCAGCGGGAGCACTTCTGGGCGCTGCCCGCCGGGCCGGACCCGGACGGCCGGGCGGGCCCGGAGGACACCCGTTTCTGGACCGCGGTCGAGCGGGAGGACCTCGCCTCCCTGACCTCCGCCCTGCACATCGACGAGACCTCGCTGGCCGCGGTGTTGCCCGCGCTGTCGTCCTGGCGCAGGCGGCGCCAGGACCGGGCCACCGTGGACGGCTGGCGGTACCGGGTCGCCTGGCGCCCGCTGCGCGGCGTCCCCACCGCGTCCCTGTCCGGCACCTGGCTGGTCGTCACCGTCGACGGCGCGTCCGACGCCGCCACCGACGCCGTGACGGCCGCGCTCGGCGAACACGGTGCCGCCGTACGCCGGCTGGCGCTGGACGAATCCTGCGCCGACCGTGCCGTGCTGGCGGCGCGCCTCGACGACGTCAACTCACCCCCTGAGGACGGCTCCCCGGAATTCGCCGGGGTCGTGTCCCTGCTCGCCGCCGCCGAGGAGCCGCACAGCCCCCACCCCGCGCTGGCGGCCGGCCTCGCCCTGACCGTCGCCCTGGTCCAGGCCCTCGGCGACACCGGCATCGAGGCGCCGCTGTGGTGCCTCACCCGGGGCGCGGTGTCCACCGGGCGCTCCGACCGAGTGGCGAACCCCGTCCAGGCCCAGGTGCACGGCGTCGGCTGGACCGCCGCGCTCGAACACCCCGACCGCTGGGGCGGCCTGGTCGATCTGCCCGAGACCCTCGACCGGCGCGCCGCCCGGCGGCTGGCCGCCGTCCTGGCCGGGGCCACCGGCGAGGACCAACTGGCGATCCGCTCCTCCGGTGTGCTGGCCCGGCGTGTCGTACGCGCTCCCGCGGGCGACACCGAACCGGACACGCCCTGGACCCCGCGCGGGACCGCGCTGGTCACCGGCGGTACCGGGACCCTGGCGCCGCATCTGGCCCGCTGGCTGGCCGGGCAGGGCGCCGAGCACATCGTGCTGACCAGCAGGCGGGGCATGGCCGCGCCCGGCGCGCCCGCCCTGGTGGCCGAACTCGCCGAGCTGGGCGCCGAGGCCGAGGTCGTGGCGTGCGACGTCACGGACCGCGAGGCGCTCGCCGCCCTGCTGGCGCGGCTCAAGGCCGACGGCCGCACGGTCCGTACCGCCGTGCACACGGCCGCGACCATCGCGCTGCACAGCCTGGACGAGACCACCATGGCCGAGTTCGCCGAGGTGGTCGGCGCCAAGGTGGCCGGCGCCCGGCACCTGGACGAGCTGCTCGACGACGAGGAACTCGACGCGCTCGTCCTGTACTCGTCCACGGCCGGGACCTGGGGCAGCGGCCGGCACGCCGCCTATGTGGCGGGCAACGCCTTCCTCGGCGCGCTGGCCGACCACCGCCGCGCCCGAGGGCTGCCCGCCACGGCGCTGGCCTGGGGCATCTGGTCCGACGACACCCGGCTGGGCCGGGTCGACCCGGAGCAGATCCGCCGCAGCGGCCTGGTCTTCATGGACCCCGAACCGGCCCTGGCCGGACTGCGGCAGGCCCTGGACGACGACGAGACCGCGCTGGTCGTGGCGGACGTCGACTGGGAGCGCTACTACCCGGTCTACACCTCGGTGCGGCCGACGCGTCTGTTCGACGAGGTGCCCGAGGCACGGCGGCGGGCGGAGGCGGCCGAGCCGACAGGTGGCGCCGGCGGTGAGTTCGCCGCGCGGCTGCTGGCCCTGCCCGACGCCGAGCGGGACCGGCAGCTGCTGGACCTGGTCCGCACCGAGGCCGCCGCGGTCCTGGGACACCGGTCGCCGGAGGCGCTCACGGAGGAACGGGCCTTCCGGGACATCGGGTTCGACTCGCTGACCGCGGTGGACCTGCGCAACCGGCTCGCCGCCGCCACCGCGCTGACGCTGCCGACCACCCTGGTCTTCGACCACCCGAGCCCGGCCGCCCTGGCCGCGTATCTGCGCGCCCGGATCGCCACCGACCAGGACACCCCTGCCGCGTCCGCGCCCGCCCTCGCGGCCGCCGCGCCCGACGAGCCCATCGCCATCATCGGCATGAGCTGCCGGTACCCGGGATCCATCGGATCCCCCGAGGAGCTGTGGGACCTCGTCGTCGGCGGCGGGGACGCCATCACCGGTTTCCCGGCGGACCGCGGCTGGGATGCCGAGGCCCTCTACGACCCGGACCCGGACCGCAAGGGCAGGACGTACTCCACCCAGGGCGGCTTCCTGCACGACGTGGCCGACTTCGACGCCGCGTTCTTCGGGATCTCGCCGCGCGAGGCCGTGGCGATGGACCCCCAGCAGCGGCTGCTGCTGGAGACCGCCTGGGAGGCGTTCGAACGCGCCGGCGTCGACCCGGCCACGCTGCGCGGCAGCGACACCGGGACGTTCATCGGCGCCAGTTACCAGGACTACACCACGGGCGTGCGGGGGGCCGCCGAGGGCTCCGAGGGCCACATGATCACCGGCACCCTGTCCAGCGTGCTGTCCGGCCGGGTGTCCTATGTGTTCGGGCTCGAAGGCCCCGCGGTCACCCTCGACACGGCGTGCTCCTCCTCGCTGGTGGCGCTGCATCTGGCCTGCCAGTCGCTGCGCGACGGGGAGAGCTCCCTCGCCCTGGCGGGCGGCGTCAGCGTCATGGCCACCCCCAGCGCCTTCGTCGGCTTCAGCAGGCAGCGGGCCATGGCCACCGACGGCCGGTGCAAGGCGTACTCCGACGCGGCCGACGGCATGAGCCTGGCCGAGGGCGTCGGCCTCCTCCTGATCGAGCGGCTGTCCGACGCCCGGCGCCACGGCCACCCGGTCCTCGCGCTCGTCCGCGGCTCCGCGGTCAACCAGGACGGCGCGTCGAACGGGCTGACCGCCCCCAACGGCCCGGCGCAGCAGCGCGTGATCCGGCAGGCCCTGGCCAACGCCCGGCTGACCGCGGGAGAGGTCGACGCGATCGAGGGCCACGGCACGGGCACCGCGCTCGGCGACCCGATCGAGGCCCAGGCGCTGCTGGCCACCTACGGGCAGGACCGCGAACGCCCGCTGCTGCTCGGGTCGGTCAAGTCCAACATCGGCCACACCCAGATGGCCTCCGGCGTGGCCGGCGTGATCAAGATGGTCATGGCGATGCGCCGGGGACTGCTGCCCCCCACCCTCCACGTCGACCGGCCCTCCTCCCATGTGGACTGGTCGGCCGGTGCCATCGAGCTGCTCACCGAACCGGTCGAGTGGCCCGCCACCGGGCATCCCCGGCGGGCGGCCGTCTCCTCCTTCGGCCTCAGCGGGACCAACGCCCACACCGTGCTCGAACAGGCCCCCGAGGCGACAGAGCCCGCGGAGCCCGCCGAGCAGCACACCCCCGGTACCCCGGTGCCCGTCACCCTCTCCGCCCGTGGCGACGAGGCCCTGTGCGCCCAGGCGGCCCGGCTGCTGTCGCTGCTGGGGGCCGGGCCCGAACTGCCCCTGACGGATGTGGCCTTCTCCCTGGCCACCACCCGCTCCGCGCTGGAGCGCCGCGCCACGGTCGTGGCGGCGGACCGCACGGAGCTGCTGAGCGGTCTCGCCGCGCTGCGCGACGGCGCCCCGCACGGCTCCCTCGTCCAGGGAGGCGCGGCCGGCGGCCGGACCGCCTTCCTCTTCTCGGGCCAGGGCAGCCAGCGGGCCGGGATGGGCCGGGAGCTGTACGAGGCCTTCCCGGTGTTCGCGGAGGCCCTGGACGAGATATGCGCACACCTGGACGGCCACCTCGAACGGCCGCTGGGCGAGGTGCTGTTCGCCGGGGAGGGCTCGGCGGAAGCGGAGCTTCTGGACCGTACGGGCTGGACCCAGCCCGCCCTGTTCGCCGTCGAGGTGGCGCTGTACCGGCTCGTCGAGTCCTGGGGGATCACGGCGGACTACCTGGCGGGTCATTCGATCGGTGAGATCGCGGCCGCGCATGTGGCGGGGGTGCTGTCGCGGGCGGACGCGTGCGCGCTGGTGGCGGCGCGGGCCCGGCTGATGCAGGAGCTGCCCCCGGGCGGGTGCATGGTGGCGGTCGAGGCGGCGGAGGACGAGGTCGTCCCCGAGCTGGCCGAGGGGGTGTCGATCGCGGCGGTGAACGGGCCGCGTTCGGTGGTGGTGGCCGGTGACGAGTCCGCGGTCGGGCGGATCGCCGCGCGGTTCGCGGACGAGGGCCGCAAGACCCGGCGGCTGACCGTCAGCCACGCCTTCCACTCGCCGCTGATGGAGCCGATGCTGGCGGAGTTCCGGCGGGTGGTGGAGGAGCTTTCGTACCAGGCCCCGCGCGTCGCCCTGGTGTCGAACCTGACCGGCGGGCCGGTCTCGGCCGAGCAGGTGTGCTCGCCGGAGTACTGGGTGGAGCATGTGCGCCGCACCGTGCGGTTCGCCGACGGGGTGGAGTGGCTGGCCGGGCAGGGCGTCACCGCCTTCGTGGAGCTGGGCCCCGACGGGGTGCTGACCGCGATGGCCCAGGAGAGCCTCGCGGACCGGCCGCGGACGGCGCTGCTCCCGCTGCTGCGCAAGGGCCGTGCCGAGGTGTCCGCGATCGTCTCGGCGCTGGCGCGGCTGCACACCCACGGCGTCGCCGTGGACTGGACGGCGTTCTTCGCCGGGTCCGGGGCACACCGGATCGACCTGCCCACCTACGCGTTCCAGCGGAGCCGCTTCTGGCCCGAGACCGCGGTCGGGGCGGACGGCGACGCGGCACCGGCCGAGGACGCCGAGTTCTGGTCGGCCGTGGAGCGGGCAGACATGGATTCGCTGGCCTCGGCCCTCGACCTGGACGACGGCGTCCTGACGGCGATGGTGCCCGCGCTGTCGACCTGGCGCAGGCAGCGCCGCGACCGCTCGGCCACCGACAGCTGGCGTTACCGCGTCACCTGGAAGCCCGTCACCGGCGACGCGACCCGGGCGCCCGCGCTCTCGGGACGCTGGCTGGTCGTGGCGCCGCCCGGAGCGGCCGAGGACAGCTGGACACGCTCGGTCCTCGACGGCCTCGGCGTACCGACCGTGCTGGTCGAGCCCGCGGACGGGGACCGGGCCACGCTGGCCGAACTGCTGCTGCGGCGGGCGGACAGGGAGGAGGCGGACACCGAAGAGCCGGGGTTCGCCGGAGTCCTGGCGCTGCCCGCGCACAACACGCCCGGGGACGACGGGGATCCGGCCACGGCCGCGGCCCACGCCACCACGGTGGTCCAGGCCCTGGGCGACGCGGGCATCGAGGCCCCGCTGTGGTGTCTCACCCGGGGTGCGGTGTCCATCGGCCGCTCGGAGCCGGTCCACGCCCCGGCGCAGGCCGCGGTGTGGGGTCTCGGCCGGGTGGCCGCGCTGGAACACCCGGAGCGCTGGGGCGGCCTCGTCGACCTGCCGGCCGAGCCCGACCCCAAGGCGGTACGCCGACTCGCCGGGGTGCTGGGCCGGGGCGCCGACGAGGACCAGGTGGCGGTGCGCGCCTCCGGCACCTTCGTACGACGGCTGACCCACGGGCCGGCCGAACCGGCTGCCAAGACAGGGGAGTTCACCCCGAACGGCACCGTGCTGATCACCGGTGGCACCGGCGCGCTCGGCGGGCACCTCGCCCGCTGGATGGCCGCCGAGGGCGCCGCGCATCTGGTGCTCCTCAGCCGCCGGGGGCCGCGCGCGCCGGGGGCGGAGGCGCTCGTCCAGGAGCTGGCCGAGCTCGGCGCCCGGGTCACCGTCGCGGCCTGCGACGCCGCGGACCGCGAGGCCCTGGCCGCCGTGCTGGACGCGATCCCCGCCGACACCCCGCTGACGGCCGTGTTCCACACCGCCGGTGTGCTGGACGACGGGGTGGTGGACGCCCTCACCCCGGACCGGTTCACCGCCGTGATGCGGTCGAAGGCACAGGCCGCCCGCAACCTCGACGAGCTGACCGAGGGCCACGATCTCGCCGCGTTCGTCCTGTTCTCCTCGGTCGCGGGCACCATAGGCGCCCCCGGGCAGGGCAACTACGCCGCGGCCAACGCCTATCTGGACGCCCTGGCCCAGCGCCGCCGGGACCGCGGTCTGGCCGCCACGTCCCTCGCCTGGGGGCCGTGGGCCGAGGCCGGGATGGTGGCCGACGGCGCGGCGCTGGAGGGCCGTGTGCGCCGGGGCGGCTTCACCCCGATGCCCCCGCGGCTGGCCGTCGCCGCGCTCCGGCAGGCGATCGAACGCGACGAGCGGGTGCTGACCGTCGCCGACATCGACTGGGACCGCTTCCTGGACGCCTTCGCCACGGCCCGGCCCGCGCCCCTGGTGGCCGACCTGCCGGAGGTACGGCGCGCCCGGGAGGTGGCGGACACCGGCCGGGGCGGCACGCCGTCGGACCAGCCGACGCTGCGCGGCCGGCTGACGAGCCTGCCCGAGACCGAGCGGGGCGGGTACGTGCTCGACCTGCTGCGCGGCCGGGTGGCCGCCGTACTCGGCCACGGCGACACCGCGGCCATCGCCCCCGACCAGGCGTTCCGGGACCTGGGCTTCGACTCGCTCACCACGGTCGAGCTGCGCAACGCGCTGGCGGCGGAGACCGGGCTGACCCTGCCGTCCTCCCTGGTCTACGACTACCCCACGCCGTACGCGCTGGCGGACTTCCTGCTCACCGAGGTGCTCGGCGCGGCGGCTGACAGCTCCGCGCCCCCGGCGCACTCGGCGACACCGCCCGTGGACGACGACCCGGTGGCCATCGTCGGCATCAGCTGCCGGTTCCCCGGCGGCGTGGCGTCGCCGGAGGACCTGTGGCGGCTGCTCGCCGACGGCGGGGACGGCATCTCCCCGTTCCCCACCGACCGGGGATGGGACCTCGACGCGCTCGCGGACGGCGCCTCCGCCACGCGGGAGGGCGGCTTCCTGCCCGACGCGGGCGACTTCGACGCCGCGTTCTTCGGTATCTCCCCGCGCGAGGCCCTCGCCATGGACCCGCAGCAGCGGCTGCTGCTGGAAACCTCGTGGGAGGCGCTGGAACGGGCCGGGATCGACCCCGCCACGCTTCGGGGCAGCGACACCGGCGTCTTCGTCGGCACCAACGGACAGGACTACGCGGGTGTGCTGCGCAAGGCCACCGCCGATGTGCGCGGACACGTGGCCACCGGCAACACGGCCAGCGTGATGTCGGGCCGGCTGTCGTACACCCTGGGGCTCGAAGGGCCGGCCGTCACCGTCGACACCGCCTGCTCGTCCTCGCTGGTGTCGCTGCACTGGGCGGCCCAGGCGCTGCGGCGCGGCGAGTGCTCGCTCGTCCTGGCCGGCGGCGTCTCCGTGATGTCGAGCCCGGACTCCTTCACCGAGTTCAGCGTGCAGGGCGGACTCGCCCCGGACGGCCGGTGCAAGGCGTTCGCCGACGCCGCCGACGGCACCGCCTGGTCCGAGGGCGTCGGGGTGCTGGTCCTGGAGCGGCTCTCGGACGCCGTACGCAACGGACACGAGGTCTGGGGCGTGGTGCGCGGCACCGCGGTCAACCAGGACGGCGCGTCCAACGGGCTGACGGCGCCCAACGGCCCCGCGCAGCAGCGGGTGATCCGGCAGGCCCTGTCCGACGCGCGGTTGACACCGGGTGACGTCGACGCGGTCGAGGCACACGGCACCGGCACCACCCTGGGCGACCCCATCGAGGCGCACGCCCTGCTCGCCACCTACGGCCGGGAGCGCCGGGAACCGCTGCTGCTGGGCACCGTGAAGTCCAACATCGGCCATACGCAGGCCGCGGCCGGTGTGGCCGGTGTGATCAAGATGGTCATGGCGATGCGGCAGGGTGTGCTGCCCCGGACACTGCATGTGGACACGCCGTCCTCGCACGTCGACTGGGCCTCGGGCGCGGTGTCCCTGGTGCGCGAGGCCACGCCGTGGCCGCGGACGGACCGGCCGTGGCGGGCCGGTGTGTCGGCCTTCGGCGTCAGCGGCACCAACGCCCATGTGATCGTCGAGCAGGCGCCCGTGGCCGAACCCGCCGGGCCGCACGAGCCCGGGCCGATCCCGGCCGTGGTGCCGTGGCTCGTCTCGGGCCGCGGCCAGGAGGCGCTGAACGCGCAGCTCGACCGGCTCACCTCCTTCGTTGGCATGAGCGCCCCGCGGCCGTCCCCCGTGGACGTGGGGTACACGCTGGCCCTCGGCCGCCCGGCGTTCGACCACCGCGCGCTGCTGCTGGCCACCGGCGACGGGTTCACGGAGGCGGCGCGCGGGGTGGTACGCGCCCCCGGTGGCAGGACGGCGTTCCTCTTCTCGGGCCAGGGCAGCCAGCGGCCCGGCATGGGGCGGCGGCTCTACGACCGCTTCCCCGCCTTCGCCGAGGCGCTGGACGACGTGCTGGCCCATCTGGACATGGAGCTGGACCGTCCGCTGCGGGAGGTGATGTTCGCCGACGCCGGGACGGCCGCGGCGGAGCTGCTGGACCGTACGGGATACACCCAGCCCGCCCTGTTCGCCGTCGAAGTGGCCCTGTTCCGGCTGCTGGAGTCGTGGGGCGTACGCCCGGACCTGCTCGCCGGGCACTCCATCGGGGAACTGGCGGCGGCCCACGCCGCCGGGGTGTTCTCGCTCGCCGACGCGTGCCGGCTGGTGGCGGCGCGGGCCCGGCTGATGGACGCGTTGCCCGCCGGTGGCGCGATGGTCTCGCTGGAGGCCACCGAGGACGAGGTCGCCCCGCTGCTGGCCGGACACGATGCCCTGGTCTCCGTCGCGGCGGTCAACGGCCCCACCGCGACGGTGATCGCCGGTGACGAGGAGGCGGTGGCGCGGATCGCCGGGCAACTGGAGTCCCGAGGGCGCAGGACCAGGCGGCTGCGGGTCTCGCACGCCTTCCACTCGCCGCTGATGGAACCGATGCTCGACGCGTTCGCCGCGGTGGCCGGACAACTGGCGTACCAGGAGCCGCGGATCCCCGTCGTCTCCAACCTGACCGGCCGACAGGCCACGGCCGAGGAGCTGTGTTCCCCCGGCTACTGGGTGCGCCAGGTGCGGGAGCCGGTGCGGTTCGGCGACGGAGTGCGCACCCTGCGGGACGCGGGCGCGACCGCCTTCGTCGAGCTGGGCCCCGACCGGGTGCTGGCGGCGATGGCCCGGCACACGCTGACCGACGAGGGGCCCGAACCGCTGGTGGTCCCGCTGCTGCGCACGGACCGCGACGAGGAACCCGAGATCACGGCTGCGCTGGGCGCGCTGCATGTGCACGGCGTGCCGGTGGACTGGGCCGCGTACTTCAGCGGGTCCGGTGCGCGCCGGACCACCCTGCCGACGTACGCCTTCCAGCACGAGCGGTTCTGGCCCGAGTTCGCGCCGGACACGGCGGGGCCCGTGGCGGCCGACCCGGTGGACGCGGAGTTCTGGTCGGCCGTGGAGCGGGAGGACCTGGAGTCGCTGTCGTCCACGCTGGAGGTGGACGGAGACTCGCTGACAGCGGTACTGCCCGCGCTCTCGTCGTGGCGCCGGTCCCGCCACGACGAGTCCGTCGTGGACGGCTGGCGCTACCGGGTGAGCTGGACACCGCTCACCGGGCCGGCCTTCGCCGGAACGCGGACCGGTGCCCCGGAGGGGACCTGGCTGCTGGTCGTCCCCGGCACCGACGGGGCCAGGGTGGTCGACGAGGAATGGGTGGCGGCCGTCGCCGAGGTGATGGGGCCGGACACCGTGAGCATCGAGGTGGCGGACGCCGACCGGGCCGCCCTGGCCGGGCGGCTCGGGGAGATGCGGGAGCGGTTCGCGGGTGTGCTGTCCCTGCTCGCCCTCGGGCGGACCGGGCCCGAATCCACCGCGCTGACCTGCGCCTTGATCCAGGCGTTGGGCGACGCGGGCATCGAGGCACCGCTGTGGTGCGCCACCCTGGGCGGGGTCCGCGTGGGCCGCGGCGACGCCCCCGCGGATCCGGGGCAGGCCGCGGTGTGGGGCCTGGGCCGGGTGGCCGCGCTGGAACACCCGGAGCGCTGGGGCGGTCTCGTCGACCTGCCCGGCTCCCTCGACCAGCGGGCCCGTGCCCGGCTCGCGGCCGTCCTGGCCGGCGGCGCGGACGACCCCGCCGAGGACCAGGTGGCGGTGCGCGCCACCGGGGTCTTCGGCCGCCGGCTGGTGCGGGCCGCGGCGCCGGTCGCCGACGGGCGGTGGCGGCCGCGGGGCACGGTCTGGCTCACCGGCGGCAGCGGCGCATCCGCCGGGCAGCTCGCCCGGTGGCTGGTCGCGGAGGGGGCCGGGCATCTGGTGCTGACCGGCCCGCAGGACCCCGACGCGCCCGACACCGCCGAACTGCTGGCCGACCTCACCGAGTCGGGCGTCCGGGTGACCGCGCGGGCGTATGACCCGGCCGACCGCGACGCCCTGGCGGCGCTGCTCGACGAGTTCCCGCCGGACGCGGTCGTGCACGCCGGACAGCCAGACCTGTCGCCCGCCCCGCCCGGCGCCACCGACCGGATCGACGCGACCGCGGCCGGGGAGCCGGCCGCGGCGGTGGCGGACCGGATCGCGGAGGCGGCACATCTGGACGAACTGCTGGGCGACCGGCCCCTGGACGCATTTGTGCTGCTCACCTCGGTCGCGGGGGTGTGGGGCGTGGCGGGACGGGCCGCCGACGCGGCCGCCGACGCCGCCCTCGAAGCGCTGGCCGACCGGCGCCGGGCGCGCGGGGCCGCGGCCACCTCGGTGGCGTGGAGCGCCTGGGCCACATCACCCACCGACACCTCCGACGGGATGGCGGCACATCTGCGGCTCAGCGGACTCCCCGGCCTGCCGCCGCGGCTGGCCGTGACCGCGCTGGGCCGGGCGGTGGACGGCGAACAGGACGCGGTGACGCTCGCGGACGTGGGCTGGGACCGGTTCGCCCCCGCGTTCACCGCCGTACGCCCGAGCGCGCTGTTCGCCGCGCTGCCCGAGGCCCGTACGGCGCTGGAGGCCGCGGCGGCCGGGCGGGACACCGACGTTGCCGGCGCCACGGGCACGGCGGCCGAACTGCGGACACGGCTGCTGGCCCTGCCCGGCGTCCAGCGCTCCCACGCCCTGCTGGACCTGGTCCGCGGCGCGGTCGCCGAGGTGCTGGGGCACACGGGCGCCGAGGCGATCGAGGCCGACCGGGCCTTCTCGGACCTCGGATTCGATTCCCTGACCGCGGTGGACCTGCGCAACCAACTGACCCGGGCCACCGGTCTGCCCCTGCCCACCACCCTCGCCTTCGACCACCCGACCCCGGCGGCGCTCGCCGGCCACCTGTGGGCCGAACTGCTCGGCGAGGACGGCGTGGACGGCGACGACCACACGGCTGCGCTGCCCGCCCGCACCACCGACGACCCGATCGTGATCGTCGGCATGAGCTGCCGCTACCCCGGCGGTGTGCGCTCGCCCGAGGACCTGTGGCAACTGGTCGTGGACGAGGCCGACGCCATCGGCCACCTGCCCACCGACCGCGGCTGGGACCTCGGCACACTGGCCGACGGCGCCCCGGACGGACGCGGGCGCAGCGCCGCCCGGGGCGGCGGGTTCCTCTACGACGCCGCCGATTTCGACCCGGGCTTCTTCGGTATCGCGCCGCGCGAGGCCATGGTGATGGACCCGCAGCAGCGGCTGGTGCTGGAGGCCGCGTGGGAGGCGCTGGAGCGGGCCGGTGTCGACCCGCACACGCTGCGCGGCGGCGACACGGGCGTCTTCGTCGGCGCCACCAGCGGCGACTACCGCCCGCCCGCCGACCAGCGCGGCCACGCCCAGACCGCGCAGGCGGCCAGCCTGATCTCCGGCCGCCTCTCGTACAGCTTCGGCCTGGAGGGCCCGGCGGTGACCGTGGACACCGCCTGCTCCTCGTCGCTGGTGGCGCTGCACCTGGCCGCCCAGGCGCTGCGCTCGGGCGAGTGCTCGCTGGCGCTGGCCGGCGGGGTGACGGTGATGTCCACGCCGGTGGGGATCGTGGAGTTCAGCGACATGGGCGCGCTGTCCGCCGACGGCCGGTGCAAGGCGTTCGCCGAGGCGGCGGACGGCACGGGCTGGTCCGAGGGCGTCGGCATGCTCGTGGTGGAGCGGCTGTCCGACGCCCGGCGCAACGGCCACCGCGTCCTGGCGGTCCTGCGCGGCTCGGCGGTCAACCAGGACGGCGCGTCGAACGGGCTGACCGCGCCCAACGGCCCCTCGCAGCGCCGGGTCATCCGCCGCGCCCTCGCGAACGCCGGGCTGTCCCCCGCGGACGTGGACGTGGTCGAGGCCCATGGCACCGGAACCACACTCGGCGACCCCATCGAGGCCCAGGCGCTGCTGGCCACCTACGGCCAGGACCGCGAACGGCCCCTGCTGCTCGGCTCGGTCAAGTCCAACATCGGACACACACAGTCGGCGGCGGGCGTTGCCGGTGTGATCAAGACGGTCATGGCGATGCGCCATGGCGTGGTGCCCAGGACGCTCCATCTGGACGCCCCCACCTCGCATGTGGACTGGTCCGCCGGTGCGGTGGAACTGGCCGCCGAGGCCACCGCTTGGCCGCGGACCGGGCGGGCGCGCCGGGCCGGGATCTCCTCGTTCGGCGCCAGCGGCACCAACTCCCATGTGATCATCGAGCAGGCCCCCGACGACGAGCCCGCCCGGACCCCCGCCGCGCCACGGCGCGACGGCGCGCCGTGGCCCGTCGCCCTGTCGGCCCGCACCCCCCAGGCGCTGCGCGAGCAGGCCCGCCGACTGCTCGGCCATGTCGCCGCGCACCCGGAACTCGGCCTCGCCGACCTGGCGTTCTCGCTGGCCGCCACCCGGGCGGCCTTCGAGGAACGGGCCACGGTGCTGAGCGCGGACCGCGACGAGCTGGCCGAGGGCCTTCAGGCGGTGGCCGAAGGACGCCCGTCCGCACGGGTGATCGAGGACACCGCGGCCGGTGGCCGGACCGCCTTCCTCTTCTCGGGCCAGGGCAGCCAGCGGGCGGGCATGGGCCGGGAGCTGTACGGCGCCTTCCCGGCGTTCGCCGAGGCGTTCGACGCGGTGTGCGCACACCTGGACGCCCACCTCGAACGGCCGCTGGCCGAGGTGGTGTTCGCGGAGGCCGGGACGGCCGGGGCGGAGCTGCTGGACGAGACGCGCTGGACCCAGCCCGCGCTGTTCGCGGTCGAGGTGGCGCTGTTCCGGCTGCTGGAGTCCTGGGGGATCGTCCCGGACTATCTGGCAGGGCATTCGATCGGCGAGATCGCGGCGGCCCACGTGGCGGGCGTCTTCTCGCTGCCGGACGCGTGCGCCCTGGTGGCGGCGCGCGGCCGGCTGATGCAGGAGCTGCCGCCCGGGGGAGCGATGGTGGCGCTTCAGGCCACCGAGGAGGAGGTGGCGCCCCATCTGGGGGAGCGGGCCTCGGTCGCGGCCGTGAACGGTCCGCGGTCGGTGGTCGTGGCGGGCGACGAGGCCGCCGTGCTGGACGTGGCGGCCCGGTTCGCCGAGCAGGGTCGCAAGACCAGTCGGCTGACGGTCAGCCATGCGTTCCACTCCCCGCTGATGGAGCCGATGCTGGCGGAGTTCGGCCGGATCGTGCGCGGCCTGACGATGGCGGCGCCGCGGATCGCGCTGGTGTCCAACCTGACGGGCGACGTGGTGTCGGCCGAGCGGGTGTGCGCGCCCGAGTACTGGGTGGAGCATGTCCGCCGTACGGTGCGGTTCGCCGACGGCGTCAGCCGGCTCGCCGCCGAGGGCGTCACCACCTTCCTGGAAGTGGGGCCCGACGCCGTACTGACCGCCATGGCGCAGGAAACCCTCGGCGAACGGTCGGCGGGTGCCCTGCTCGTCCCCGCGTTGCGCAGGACGCGCGACGAGGAGGCCGCCCTGGTGTCGGCCGTGGCCCGGCTGTACGCGCACGGCGCCGGAGTCGACTGGGCGGGCTTCTTCGCCTCCTCCGGCGCCCGGCGGATCGACCTGCCCACCTACCCCTTCCAGCACCAGCGCTTCTGGCCCGAGGACACCACTCATGAGGAGGCCGCGGCCCCCGATACGGCGGACGCGGACTTCTGGGCCATCGTGGAACGGGCCGACCGGGCGGACATCGCCTCGCTGGCGACGGCGCTGGACGTCGAGGACGAGGCGTTGACGAAGGTCCTGCCCGCGCTCTCGACCTGGCGCCGCAGGCGCCACGAGCAGTCCGCCGCGGAAAGCCGGCGGTACCGGATCGGCTGGACGCCGCTCACCCGCATGGCACCGGCCGCCCCCTCGGGGACATGGCTGGCCGTGGTCCCGGCCGGACACGCCGAGGACCCCTGGGTGGGCGCGGTGGTCGAGGCGCTGGGCACCGGAACGGTACGGCTGGAGGTCACCGGACCGGACCGTGCGGCGCTGGCCGGGCGGCTGCGCGAGCTGGTCGCCGAGGGCCTCCGGCCGGCCGGTGTGGTGTCGCTGCTGGCCGTGGCCGACTCCGCGGACGTGGCCGTTCCGCCGGGGCTCGCCCTGACCGCCGTACTGGTGCAGGCCCTGGGCGACGCCGGGATCGAGGCCCCGCTGTGGTGTGTCACCCGGGGCGCGGTGTCGACCGGCGGGGAGGACCGGGTGACCGCCCCGCGGCAGGCGGCGGTGTGGGGGCTCGGCCGGGTGGCCGCGCTCGAACACCCGCAGCGCTGGGGCGGGTTGGTCGACCTCCCCGAGGAGCTGGACGGGCGTACGGCCTCGCGGCTCGCCGGGGTGCTGGCGCAGCCCGGTGGACCGGAGCCCGCCGAGGACCAGATCGCGGTGCGCGCCGCGGGGGTGTTCGGCCGCCGGCTGCAACGGCCGGTCGGCGCCCCGCCCGAGGACGGCTGGAAGCCCTCGGGCACGGTGCTGGTCACCGGGGGCACCGGGACCCTGGGCGGCCATGTCGCCCGGTGGCTGGCGCGCGAGGGCGCGGAGCACATCCTGCTCGCCAGCCGCAGCGGCCCGGAGGCCGAGGGCGCCGGGGAGCTGCGGTCCGAGCTGGCCGGGTTGGGCGTCCGGGCGTCGATCGTGGCCTGCGACGCCGCCGACCGGCGGCAGATGGCGGACCTGCTGACGGGCATCCCCGCCGACTGCCCGCTGACTGCCGTGGTGCATGCGGCGGGTGTCCTGGACGACGGTGTCCTCGACGGCCTGTCGCCACAGCGGTTCGAGGCGGTGTTCCGGTCCAAGGTGGAGTCGGCGGCCGTCCTGGACGAGCTGACCCGGGAGCTGGACCTGACGGCGTTCGTGCTGTTCTCCTCCGCGTCCGGCGCCGTGGGCAACGCAGGCCAGGCCAACTACGCCGCCGCGAACGCGGCGTTGGACGCGCTGGCCGAGCGGCGCCGGGACGAGGGCCTGCCCGCCACCTCGGTGGCCTGGGGCGCCTGGGCCGGTGGCGGCATGGCGGCGAGCGCCCGCGCCGAGGAGGCGTCGCAGCGCACCGGGGTGAGCGCGATGGCCCCGGAGGCCGCGCTGTCGGCCATGCGCGTCGCGGTGGCGTCCGGGGACCCCACCCCCGTGGTCGCCGACATCGACCAGGCCCGGTTCATCCACGCCTTCACCACCCGGCGGCCCAGCCCCCTGCTGCGCGAGCTGCCCCGGTATGCGGAGCTGACCGCGGGCGCCGTCGTCTCCCCGCGCGACCAGGCGTCGGCCGCGGCCGAACTGCGGGAGCGGCTGCTCGGCCGCCCGGCGGCGGAGCGGCCCCGCATGGTGCTGGACCTGGTCCGCGCCCAGGTCGCCGAGGTGCTCGGGTACGCGGGGCCCGAGGCCGTCGGCGCCGAGCGGGCGTTCAAGGACCTCGGCTTCGACTCGCTGGCCGCGATCGAGCTGCGCAACCAGCTCACCGCGACGACCGGGCTGAGCCTGTCCGCCACGCTCGTCTTCGACCATCCGACGCCCGTCGCCCTCGCCGGGCATGTGCTGCGGGAGCTCGTACCCGAGACGGGCGGCGGTTCCGTCGCCGATGAGCAGGAGCACGAGATCCGGGCGCTGCTGACCTCCGTGCCCCTCGCCCGGCTGCGGGAGGTCGGGCTGCTGGAGCCCCTGCTCCAGCTGGCCGGCCACCCGGCGGCGGCGGAGGACCAGGCTCCGGGGGATTCGATCGACGCGATGGACCTGGACGACCTGGTCAGGGCCGCGCTGGACGGCAACGCGCCCTGACCGCACCCCGGTCGCGCCACGGCAAGCGGCCCGATGACGGATCCAGCGGGGCTGGAACCGTCATCGGGCCGCGAGGTCCGGAAGAGCGGAGGTCAGGGTGTCAGGGCGGGGGAGCCGAGGATCAGATCGGCCGCGGTGCGCAGACCGCCCGCCTCCCGCTGCACCTGGGCGAAGTGCCGGGCGCGTGCACCGAACGAGGGGTCGGTCAGTACCCGGGTCAGCTTGTCCAGCACATCGTCGACGTCGAAGGTCTCGGGGCGGTCCAGCGTGAGGCTGACCCCGCTGTCCGCGCCGCGCACCGCCTGGTCGTAGCAGTCGATCCACAGCGGCCGGACCACCAGCGGCTTGCCGAAGTAGATCCCCTCGTGGAAGCCGTTGCCCCCGCCGTGGGTGAAGAAGACCTTGACGTTCGGGTGGGCCAGGGCGTCGAGCTGCGAGGGTACCCAGCTCTCGATCCGCAGATTGGCCGGCAGCTCGCCGTCCGGCGGCAGCAACTGCTGCTGGTCCTTGGGGAGCTTCCACAGCACGTGGTGGCGCCCCTCCAGCCGGCGGACCACCTCCACCAGGGCGCGGACCTGCTCCGCGGTCAGCCGGGTGACCGTACCGAAGCCCATGTAGACGACCGAGTCATGGGCGTCGAGCCACCGCGAGAGTCCGCCGTCCTCGGGCGCCTCGGGCAGCGGAGGAATGATCGCCCCCAGCAGACGCATGTTGTCGGGGAAGGGGAACGGATACTCAAGCCCGGTGACCGAGTAACACAGAATCAGCTCGGCCAGATCCGTCCGTGCCGAGAACTTGACCGTCTCCGGGGAGATTCCCAGTTTTTCCCGCGTCTTTTTGGAACTGCCGAGCACTGTCAGCATGCTCGGCTTGAAGAACATCGACACCTTACGGATCTTGAACCAGCGATTGGCCATCCGCTGGCCGAAGGTCATGTTCAGCGGAAGACCCGAATGCGCCGACGGGAAGTTCTTCCACAGGCTGGTCATATAGAGATTGCTGGGCAGGAAGGGCACGCTCAGCATGAACGGGATCTTCCTGGTGACCGCCACCTCCACCCCGAAGAACGACACGCTGTCGATGATCATCAGCGCCGGCCGGACCTCCTCGGCCACCGCGTCCAGCGCCCGGTACTTGGGCACCATCAGATGCGGGTTGAAGGTGTGCTCCACGAGGGCGCGGTGGGCCTTCCACCGCGACGGCTGGGTCACCCGCCGATAGGTCTCGTCGTCCCAGGTGGGGGAGGACAGCTCGGGCACCACCTCGCCCAGCGAGGCGAAGCGCACCGGACTGCCCGCGTCGATGCCCTCGATGTCCTCACGCCGCTTTTCGTCGGTGGCGAACCAGAGGTCGGGCACCCCCCGCCGGGACAGCTCGGTGGCGATGAGAAAGAGCGAGTTGAACAATCCGCTCTCCGGTGAGCTCACAAACATGATCGGCCGCCGGGGCGAGGTCACGATCAACACCTCCGCAGGTGCGGGATGGATGACGGAAGGCATGCCGAACGCGCCCGTGTGCCGGTCGGCGGCGCACGGGCCGGACCATCGGAGTTCGATCGGCAGCCCGGACTTCCTTGCTACCGGCTCGGGAACAAAGAAATCCCCAGTGATTCGGCGGACACCGGGCGCTGAACAGCGACGGGGCGAACAAACAGCCAATGACTAGGGGATTGCCAGTGGGCCGTGGATTTCACTTTCCAGTTATGGACCCCGATCGGCGGGGCGGTGCTCCGGAACCCGCGTACACGGCGCACGCAGACGCTGTCCACTGATCCGCTCGAATTACGGAGTTGGCCATGGCTACGCCCAGCGAGAAGGTCGTCGAAGCGCTCCGGGCCTCCATGAAGGAGACGGAACGGCTGCGTCGGCAGAACCAGACTCTGGTCGCCGCCGCGACGGAGCCGATCGCGATCGTGGCGATGAGCTGCCGGTTCCCGGGCGGGGTGCGCTCACCGGAAGATCTGTGGGAACTTGTCGCCGACGGCCGCGACGCGGTCTCCGGGTTTCCCGCCGACCGCGGCTGGGACCTGGACGCCCTGGCCGCGGATGACGGCCGTCCGGGCTCCAGCGTCACCCGGGAAGGCGGATTCCTCGACGGCATCGCTGACTTCGACCCCGGCTTCTTCGGGATCTCGCCGCGCGAAGCGCTGTCCATGGACCCGCAGCAGCGGCTGCTGCTGGAGACCTCCTGGGAGGCGGTGGAGCGGGCCGGGATCGACCCGACCCGGCTGAGGGGCTCCCGCACCGGGGTCTTCGTCGGCATGAGCGGCCAGGACTACTCGTATCTGACCGTGAACTCCCTGAGCGATCTGGAGGGAAACGTCGGCACCGGCATGGGCGCCGGCGCCGCCTCCGGACGGCTCTCCTACACCCTGGGCCTCGAAGGCCCCGCCGTCACCGTGGACACCGCCTGCTCCTCGTCGCTGGTGGCACTGCACTTCGCCGCCCAGGCGCTGCGCACCGGAGAGTGTTCGCTGGCGCTGGTCGGCGGTGTCACGGCGATGTCGACACCGGGGGCCTTCATCGAGTTCAGCCGCCAGGGCGGGCTCGCCCCGGACGGCCGCTGCAAGGCGTTCGCCGAGGCGGCCGACGGCACCGGGTGGGCCGAGGGCGTCGGCGTGCTGGTCGTGGAGCGGCTGACGGACGCGCGCCGCAACGGACACCGGGTGCTCGCCCTCGTCCGCGGTTCGGCCGTCAACCAGGACGGCGCGTCCAACGGCTTCACCGCGCCGAACGGCCCGTCGCAGCAGCGGGTGATCCGTCAGGCGCTGGAGAGCGCGGGGCTGTCCGCGGCGGACGTGGACGCGGTCGAGGCGCACGGCACCGGTACGACGCTGGGCGACCCGATCGAGGCCCAGGCGCTGCTCGCCACCTACGGGCAGGGCCGCGAACGGCCCCTGTGGCTGGGGTCGGTGAAGTCGAACATCGGCCACACCCAGGCGGCAGCGGGCGTGGCCGGGGTGATCAAAATGGTCATGGCGATGCGCCACGGTCTGCTCCCCTCGTCCCTCCACGTGGACGCGCCGTCCTCGCACGTCAACTGGTCGACGGGGGCGGTGGAGCTGCTGACCGAGGCCGTGACCTGGCCGGACGGCGACCGCCCGCGTCGCGCCGGGGTCTCCTCGTTCGGCGTCAGCGGAACCAACGCGCACACCATCCTGGAGCAGGCGCCGCCGGAGGACACAGAAAGAGAGGACGCGGAAGGCGGGGACGCGGCTGCCCCGGGCGCGCCGCCAGCCGTGGTGCCGTGGCTGCTGTCCGGCAGGACCGAGCCCGCCCTGCGGGCTCAGGCCGCCCGGCTGCTGTCCCATCTCGAACGCGCCCCGGCGGCGAAGACGCTGGACGTGGCGATGTCCCTGGCGACCACCCGGCCGGGCTTCGAGCACCGGCTGGCGGTGCTGGCGCACGACGCCCCGGGGCTGCGCGCCGCGCTGTCCGCCTGGCTCGCGGATGAGCGCCCGGCGACGGCTCTGCGCGGCTCGGTGCGGGCGGACGGCGGACTGGCGGTGCTGTTCTCGGGGCAGGGCAGCCAGCGGGCCGGGATGGGCCGCGAGCTGTACGGGCGGTTCCCGGCGTTCACCGAGGCTCTGGACGAGGTGTGTGCGCATCTGGACGGACACCTCGAACGGCCTCTGCGCGACGTGATGTTCGCTGAGAAGGGCTCCGCCGAGGCCGGGTTGCTCGAACGGACGGAGTGGGCTCAGCCGGCGCTGTTCGCGGTCGAGGTGGCGCTGTTCCGGCTGCTGGAGTCGTGGGGGCTGCGGCCCGACCAACTGGCCGGGCACTCGGTCGGGGAGATCGCCGCGGCGCATGTGGCCGGGGTGTTCTCGCTGGCGGACGCGTGCACGCTGGTGGCGGCGCGGGCCCGGCTGATGGGCGAGCTGCCGCCGGGCGGGGCGATGGTCTCACTGCGGGCCACCGTGGCGGAGGTGACGCCGCACCTGGGCGATGAGGTGTCGATCGCGGCGGTCAACGGGCCCGGCGCGGTGGTCGTCGCGGGCGACGAGACGGCCGTGCTGGAGGTGGCGGCCCGCTTCGAGCGGGACGGGCGCAAGACCAGGCGGCTGCGGGTGTCGCACGCCTTCCACTCGCCGCTGATGGACCCGATGCTGGCGGAGTTCGGCGAGGTGGTGCGCTCTCTGTCGTACCAGGCCCCGCTGATCCCGCTCGTCTCCCTGGTGACCGGCGAAGCGGCCACGGCCGACCTGGTGTGTTCCCCCGAGTACTGGGTGCGGCATGTGCGCGAGGCGGTGCGGTTCGCCGACGGCGTCGCCGCGATGAGCGCCGCGGGAGTGACCTCCTTCCTGGAAGTCGGCCCCGACGGCGCGCTGACCGCCCTGGCCCTGGAGTCGGCGCCGCGGGCCGCCGTCGCGGTCCCGGTCCTGCGCGGCGACCGCGGCGAGGAGGCCGCGCTCATCGAGGCGCTGACCCGGTCGCACCTCGCCGGGGTGGGCTGGGACTGGGCCGCGTTTTTCGCGGGCACCGGGGCCCGACCCGTCGATCTGCCCACGTACGCCTTCCAGCGCGAGCGATTCTGGCCCGAGGCCGCCACGGCGGAGCCGGCCGCTGCGGCGGACCCGGTGGACGCCGAGTTCTGGGCCGCGGTGGAGCGGGAGGACCTCGGCTCCCTGGCGTCGAGCCTGGACATCGAGGGCGCGGTGCTGGAGCCCGTGGTCCCGGCGCTGTCCTCGTGGCGGCGGCAACGGCGCGAGCGGACGGCCGTGGACGGCCTGCGGCACCGCGTCACCTGGAAGCCGCTGACCGGCGCGGACCACGGACCACCCCCGGGCACCTGGCTCGTGATGGTTCCGCGGGGCCGGGCGGCGGACCCGTGGGTGTCCTCGGTGGTCGCCGCGCTGGGCGCGGCGACGGTGCCGCTGGAGGTCGGTGACACCGACCGGGCCGCGCTGGCCGGGCGGCTGCGGGAGGCCGTGGCGACGGGGCCCGTCGCGGGCGTGGTGTCGTTGCTGGCGCTTGAGGAGTCCGCGGAGGCGCGATGCCCGGCCGTACCCGCAGGTGTGCTGCTGACCACCGCGCTGCTCCAGGCGCTGGGCGACGCGGGCGTCGACGCGCCGGTGTGGGCCGTGACCCGGGGAGCGGTGGCCGTCGGCCGCTCGGAGTCGGTGCGCGCCGTGGCACAGGCCGCGGTGTGGGGCCTGGGACGGGTGGCGGCGCTGGAGTTTCCCGGCCGGTGGGGCGGGTTGGTGGATCTGCCCGAGGTGGTGGACGGGCGGGCCGCGGCCCGGTTCACCGCGGTGCTGGCCGGTCTCGGCGGGGAGGACCAGGTCGCGGTGCGCGCGTCCGGGGCGTACGGCCGGCGGCTGGTCGCGGCCCCGGCCGAGCCGGGCGCGGAGTGGCGGCCGTCGGGCACGGTGGTGATCACGGGCGGCACGGGTGCCCTGGGCGGCCATGTCGCCCGGTGGCTCATGCGCGGCGGGGCCGCCCATGTGGTGCTGGCCAGCCGCAGCGGCGACCAGGCGCCGGGGGCCGCCGAACTCCGCGACGAGCTGGCCGAATCGGGCGCCCGGGTGTCCATCGTGGCGTGTGACGTGGCCGACCGGGAGCAGGTGGCCGCCATGCTCGCCGCCATCCCGGCCGACTGCCCGTTGACGGGTGTGGTGCACGCGGCGGGGGTGCTGGACGACGGAGTGCTGGAAGGGCTGTCACCCGAGCGCTTCGAAGCGGTGTTCCGCTCCAAGGTGGCGTCCGCGCTGGTCCTGGACGAGCTGACCCGCGAGCTGGATCTCTCGGCGTTCGTGCTGTTCTCGTCGGCGGCGGGCGCGCTGGGCAACCCGGGCCAGGCCAACTACGCGGCCGCCAACGCCGTGCTGGACGCGATAGCCGAGCGCCGCAGGGCCCGGGGCCTCGCCGCGACGTCCATCGCCTGGGGCGCCTGGGCCGGCGGCGGCATGGCGGGCGACGGCCGCGACGAGGCGCTCTCCCGGCGCACCGGCACGTTCGCGCTGGAGCCCGGTCAGGCGATCTCCGCGCTGCGCGGCGCCGTCGCCGACCGCGACCCGCTGCTCGTCGTCGCCGACATCCGGCGGCCCGAGTTCCTCCGGGTGTTCGGCGGCGTCCGGCCGAGCCCCGTCCTGTCCGACCTGCCGGGCTACCGCGAACTCGCCGACACCGGAGCCATCCGCCGCCCGCAGGCCGCGCGATCGGCCCCCGCGCTCCTCGAACGGCTGGCGGGCCTGCCGGAGCCGGAGCGCCCCGCCGTCGTGCTGGACCTGGTCCGTACCGAAGTGGCCGCGGTGCTGCGGTACTCCGGAGCGGACGCGATCGAGGCCGACCGGGCATTCAAGGACCTGGGCTTCGACTCGCTGACCGCCGTCGAGCTGCGCAACCAGCTCGCCGCCACGACGGGGCTGAGCCTGCCCGCCACGCTGGTGTTCGACCACCCCACCCCCACGGTGCTCGCGGAGTTCCTGCTGGCCGAGGTGGCGGGGCGGCACGACGAGGTGTCGGCCCCCGCGCCGGTCGCCGTCGGCACGGCCGACGACCCGATCGCGATCGTCGGGATGAGCTGCCGCTTCCCGGGCGGCATATCCTCCCCGGAGGATCTGTGGCGGCTGGTGGCCGCGGGCCGGGACGCCATCTCGGACTTCCCCGCCGACCGCGGCTGGGACCTCGCAGCCCTCACCGGCGACGGCCCCGGAAGCAGCGACACCGGCAGGGGAGGTTTCCTGCGTGACGCGGCCGGGTTCGACGCCGACTTCTTCGGGATCTCGCCGCGCGAGGCGATGGCGATGGACCCCCAGCAGCGGCTGCTGCTGGAGACCGCGTGGGAGGCGTTCGAGCGCGCCGGGATCGACCCGGCGTCGGTCCGGTCCAGCCGGACCGGGGTGTTCGTGGGAACCAACGGCCAGGACTACTCGGATCTGGTGCGGGCCTCGAACTCCGACACCTCCGGTCACACCGGCACCGGCATCGCCGCCAGTGTGGCCTCCGGCCGCCTCTCCTACACCCTCGGCCTCGAAGGCCCCGCGCTGACGGTCGACACCGCCTGCTCGGCCTCCCTGGTGGCGCTGCACCTGGCGGCCGGGGCCCTGCGCTCCGGAGAGTGTTCCCTCGCCCTGGCGGGCGGTGTGACGGTGATGTCCACCCCGGGCGGGTTCGTGGGCTTCAGCGGGCAGAACGGGCTGGCCCCGGACGGCCGGTGCAAGGCGTTCGCCGACGCGGCCGACGGCACGGGCTGGTCCGAGGGCGTGGCCCTGCTGGTGGTGGAGCGGCTGTCGGACGCCCGGCGCAACGGCCACGAGGTGCTGGCGGTGGTGCGGGGCTCGGCGGTGAACCAGGACGGCGCGTCGAACGGCCTCACGGCGCCGAACGGCCCGTCGCAGCAGCGCGTGATCCGGCAGGCCCTCGCCGACGCCGGTCTGTCCCCCTCGGACGTGGACGCGGTGGAGGCGCACGGCACCGGTACGACGCTGGGCGACCCGATCGAGGCCCAGGCCCTGCTCGCCACCTACGGCCGGGACCGCGAACGGCCGCTGTGGCTCGGGTCGGTGAAGTCCAACCTCGGCCACACCCAGGCGGCGGCGGGCGTGGCCGGGGTGATCAAGACGGTGATGGCCATGCGGCACGGAGTGCTGCCGCGCACGCTGCACATCGACCGGCCCTCCTCGCACGTGGACTGGTCCGCCGGCGCGGTGGAGCTGCTGACCGAGCCGGTCGAGTGGTCGCGGGCGGACCGGCCGCGCCGGGCGGGTGTCTCGTCGTTCGGGATCAGCGGCACCAATGCCCACGTCATCCTCGAACAGGGCCCGGACGCCGAGCTCCCCGACACCTCGCCCACACCCCCCGGCGTGGTGCCGTGGCCGGTCTCGGCCAAGACCGAGGAGGCGCTGTCCGACCAGCTGGACCGCCTGCGGGAGTGGGCCCAGGAACACCCGGACCTGGCGCCGGTGGATGTGGGCCACTCCCTGGCGACGGGCCGTTCGGCGTTCGAGCACCGCGCGGTGCTGCTGGCCGACGGCCGGGGCGAGGCGGAGCTCGTCGCGAGCGGTGTCGCCGGGCCGGGCGGCGGGCTCGGGGTGCTGTTCTCGGGGCAGGGCAGTCAGCGGGCGGGGATGGGCCGGGAGCTGTACGAGGCGTTCCCGGTGTTCGCCGAGGCGCTGGACGAGGTGTTCGCGCATCTCGATCTGCACCTCGAACGGCCATTGCGCGAGGTGATGTTCGCCGAGGCCGGTTCGGCCGGGGCGGAGTCGCTGGATGGGACGGGGTGGACGCAGCCCGCGCTGTTCGCGCTGGAGGTGGCGTTGTTCCGGCTGGTGGAGTCGTGGGGTGTGCGGCCGGATTACGTGGCGGGGCATTCGGTCGGGGAGATCGCGGCGGCGCATGTGGCCGGGGTGTTCTCGCTGGCGGACGCGTGCACGCTGGTGGCGGCGCGGGCCCGGCTGATGGGCGAGTTGCCGTCGGGCGGCGCGATGGTGTCATTGCAGGCCGCCGAGGACGAGGTGACGCCGTATCTCGGGGAGCGGGTGTCGATCGCGGCCGTGAACGGGCCGCGCTCGGTGGTGGTCTCGGGCGACGAGGTCGCGGTGCTGGAGCTGGCGGGCCGGTTCGGGAGGGAAGGCCGCAAGACCAAGCGGCTCGCGGTCAGCCACGCCTTCCACTCCCCGCTGATGGACCCGGTGCTCACGGACTTCCACCGGGTCGTGGCGGGCCTGTCGTTCCAGGACCCGGCCATCCCCGTGGTGTCCAATCTGACCGGCGGCCTCGCCGAGGCCGGGGAGCTGACCGCTCCCGAGTACTGGGTGCGCCACGTCCGGGAGACCGTGCGGTTCGCCGACGGCGTCGGCACGCTGGCCCGGGCGGGGGTCACCGCCCTGGTCGAACTGGGCCCGGACGGTGTGCTGTCGGCCATGGCCCACGAGTCGGTGCCGGACGGCACCACCGTGGTGCCGGCGCTGGGCAGGGCACGGGACGAGCGGTTCGCGGTGGTGACGGCGCTTGCGCGGCTGCATGTGACGGGCGTCCGCGTCGACTGGCCGGCCTTCTTCGCCGGAGCCGGGACCGGAGCCGGAGCCGGCGCCCGTCGTGTGCCCCTCCCCACGTACGCGTTCCAGCACGAGAGGTTCTGGCCCTCGCCCTCGGCGCGCGCCGCCGACCTCACCGGCGCCGGACTGGAGCCGACCGAACACCCGCTGCTGGGCGCGGCCATGACGGTGGCGGGCTCCGACGAACTCGTACTGACCGGCACGCTGTCCCTGACCACCCACCCCTGGCTGGCCGACCACCTGGTGGGCGGGCAGGTGTCCTTCCCCGGCACCGGCTTCCTGGAACTGGTGATCCGCGCCGCGGACCAGGCCGGGTGCGATCGGGTCGAGGAGCTGACCCTGACCAGCCCCCTGGTGCTGCCCGAGCGGGGCGCGGTGCGGGTGCAGCTGTGGGTGGGGAGCCGGGACGACCTCGGACACCGGCGACTGCGGTTCCACTCGCGCCCCGCCGACGGCCCCGGGCAGGAGTGGACCCCGCACGCCGAGGGAGTCCTCGCCGAGGCAGTCCTCACCGAGGACGCCGACTTCGACACGACGGCCTGGCCGCCGCACGGCGCGACCGCGATGGACCTGGACGGCCTGTACGACGCCCCTGAAGAGGCGGGGCCCGCCTACGGACCGGTCTTCCGCGGACTGCGGGCGGTGTGGCGGCGCGACGCGGAGGTCTTCGCCGAAGTCGCCCTGCCCGAGGACGTACGGGACGCGGAAACCTTCGGTGTGCACCCGGCGCTGCTCGACGCGGCACTGCACGCGACCCGGTTCATCGGCGGCGACGGCGACCGGGACCTGCTGCCGTACGCCTGGAGCGGGGTGTCGCTGCACGCCTCGGGGGCCGCGACGCTGCGCGTCAGAATCACCGGGAGCGGCCAGGACACGGTCGCGCTCACCGCGGTCGACGTGCAGGGCGATCCGGTGATCTCGGTGTCCTCGCTGACGCTGCGCCCGGCCTCGGCCCAGCCCGCGGAGGGTGCGGGAAGCCGCGAGGCGGAGGACTCGCTCTTCCGGGTCGCGTGGGTCCCCCAGGTGCTGGACACGGCGGCGCGGAGCGCCCCGTGGGCACTGCTGGGACCCGACGAGTGGGACCTGGCCGCGGCACTGGAGTCCGACGGCCGGACCACGGTCCGTACGGTGTCCTCGCTCGCCGAACTGACCGAACTGAGCGTACTGACCGGCCCCGAGGACACCACGCGGCCACGGGTGGTGGCCGTCGAGATCGCGGGCGGCCCGGACGGCGGCCCCGCGGCCGTGCGCGAACTGACCCACCGCGCCCTGCGGCTGGTGCAGGACTGGCTCGCCGAGGACCGGCTCGCCGGATCACGCCTGCTGTTCCTCACCCGGGGAGCGGTCGCCGACGAGGACGACCAGGAGGTCACCGACCTGGCCGCGGCGGCGGTATGGGGCCTGGTGCGGTCCGCGCAGGCGGAACATCCCGGCCGGTTCCTGCTGGTGGACCTGGACGACCCGGCCCGGTCCGCCGCGGCGCTGCCCGCGCTCCCCGCCCTGCTGGACGCCGACGAGCCGCAGGCCGTGGTCCGCGCCGGTGCGGTACGGGTGGCGCGGCTGGCGCGGCTGGCCTCCGCCGACCGCCTGGTGCCGCCGACCGGTACCCCGTGGCGGCTGGACACCCGCGCGAAGGGCGGCCTGGACGGGCTGACGCTCGCCGCGTGCCCCACGGCGCTCGAGCCACTGACGGGCCGCGAGGTGCGGGTGGCGATACGCGCCGCCGGGGTGAGCTTCCGTGATGTCCGCGACGCGCTCGGCACGCATCCCGGGGAAGCCGGGCCGTTCGGGTCCGAGGCCGCCGGTGTGGTCGAGGCGATCGGCCCCGAGGTGACCGGGCTCCGGCCGGGAGACCCCGTGATGGGCCTGCTCTCCGGCGGACTCGGCCCCGTGGGGGTGGCGGACGAACGGCTCCTCACCCGCGTACCCGACGGCTGGACGTGGCAGACCGCCGCCTCGGTGCCGCTGGCGTTCCTGACCGCGTACCACGCCCTGGTGGACCTCGCCGGTCTGCGCGCCGGGGAGAAGGTGCTGATCCACGCGGGTGCGGGCGGCGTCGGCATGGCGGCGATCCAACTGGCCCGGCACCTGGGCGCGGACGTGTTCGCCACCGCGAGCGAGAGCAAGTGGGACACCCTGCGGTCGCTGGGCGTGGCGGAGGATCACCTCGCTTCCTCGCGCACCACGGAGTTCGCGCCGAGGTTCGCCGATGCCACGGGTGGTGGCGGGGTCGATGTCGTACTCAACTCCCTGTCGGGGGAGTTCGCCGACGCCTCACTGCGCCTGCTGGCACCGGGCGGCCGGTTCCTGGAGCTGGGCCGGGCCGACCTCCGCGACCCACAGGCGCTGCCGGAGGTGCGCTACCAGCCGTTCGACCTGGGGTCGGCGGACCCCGAGCACATCCAGCGGACACTGGTCGAGCTGGTCCGGCTGTTCGGCGACGGATCCCTGCGGCCGCTTCCGGTGCGCACCTGGGACGTGCGCCGGGCCCGCGAGGCGTTCCGGTATCTGAGCGAGGGCCGGCACATCGGCAAGGCCGTACTGACCACGCCCCGCCGCTGGGACGCCGAGGGCACCGTACTGATCACCGGCGGCACCGGTGGGCTCGGTGCCGAGCTGGCCCGGCATCTGGTCACCCGGCGAGGCGCCCGGCACCTGCTGCTGGCCAGTCGGCGCGGCCTCGCCGCGCCCGGCGCCGCCGAGCTGCGGGACGAGCTGGCCGCACACGGCGCCGAGGTCACCGTGGCCGCCTGCGACCTGTCCGAACGAGCCGCCACGGCCGAACTGCTCGCCGCCGTCCCGGCCGCGCACCCGCTCACCGCGGTGGTGCACACCGCGGGCGTACTGGACGACGGAGTCGTCGGATCGCTGACCCCCGAGCGGCTGGACACGGTGCTGCGCCCGAAGGTCGACGCCGCATGGCATCTGCACGAACTCACGCGCGACCTCGACCTGGCCGCGTTCGTCTGCTACTCCTCGGTGTCCGGTGTGATGGGCACCGCGGGCCAGGCCAACTACGCGGCGGGCAACGTCTTCCTGGACGCCCTGGCGCAGCACCGGCGCGCCCACGGCCTGCCCGCGGTCTCCCTCGCCTGGGGAGCCTGGGAACAGGGCACGGGCATGACCAGCACCCTGGGCGAGGACGAGCTGCGCCGGCTCAGGGAGACGGGTATGCCACCGCTGTCGGTCGAGCGCGGGCTGGCACTGTTCGACGCCGCCACCGCCTGCGACGAGGCACTGGTCCTGCCGCTCGGAGTCGGAAACGGTGCGCTGCGGCTGCCCGGCGGGGTACCCGCCATCCTGCGCGGACTGCTGCGGCCCGGCCGCCGTGCGGCCGCGGGCGGTGGCGCGGAGCGGTCCCGGACGGGCCTCGCCGAGCGGCTGGCCGGGCTGCCGGAGGACGAGCGGTCGCGGTTCCTGGTCGACCTGGTGCGCGCGGAGGTCGCCCGGGTGCTGCGGCACTCCCGGACTGCGGCCATCGGCGCCGACCGGGCGTTCAAGGACCTGGGCTTCGACTCGCTGACCTCGATCGAGTTGCGCAACCAGCTCGCCGCGACCACCGGACTGAGCCTGCCGTCCACGCTGGTGTTCGACCACCCGACGCCCGCGGCGCTGGCACAGCTGCTGCTGACCGAGCTCACGGGTACGCCGGCCGAGACCGCTCTCCCCACCTCGCCGGCCGCTCCGCTCACGGACGACCCGATCGTCATCGTCGGGATGAGCTGCCGCTTCCCCGGCGGTGTGCGCTCTCCCGAGCAGCTGTGGGACCTGGTCGCCGAGGGCCGTGACGCGATCTCCCCGTTTCCCACCGACCGCGGCTGGGACCTCGGCATGCTCTCCGACGATCCCGACGGGAAGGGTGGCGGAGCCGTCCGCGAGGGCGGGTTCGTCTATGACGCGGCGGAGTTCGACGCGGGCTTCTTCGGGATCTCGCCGCGTGAGGCGCTGGCGATGGATCCGCAGCAGCGGCTGCTGCTGGAGGCCTCGTGGGAGGCGTTCGAGCGCACCGGGATCGACCCCGCGTCGCTCCGGTCCAGCCGGACCGGCGTGTTCGTCGGCACCAACGGCCAGGACTATTCGACTCTGGTCATGAACGCCGGGGAGGAGTTGGCCGGGCACGCCGGCACCGGGCTCGCCGCGAGCGTGGCGTCCGGGCGTCTGTCGTACACGCTGGCCCTGGAAGGTCTGGCGATGACGGTGGACACCGCGTGTTCCTCCTCGCTGGTGGCGTTGCACCTGGCGGCCCAGGCGCTGCGGTCGGGGGAGTGCACGCTGGCGCTGGCGGGCGGGGTGACGGTGATGTCCACCTCGGTGGGATTCGCCGGGTTCAGCCGCCAGGGCGGGCTGGCACCGGACGGCCGGTGCAAGGCGTTCGCCGACGCGGCGGACGGTACGGGCTGGTCCGAGGGTGTCGGCATGCTCGTGGTGGAGCGGCTGTCGGACGCCAGGCGCAACGGCCACCAGGTGCTGGCGGTGGTGCGCGGCTCGGCGATCAACCAGGACGGCGCGTCCAACGGCCTGACGGCGCCGAACGGTCCGTCGCAGCAGCGGGTGATCCGGCAGGCCCTGGCGAGTGCGGGGCTGTCCACGCCGGACGTGGACGCGGTGGAGGCGCACGGTACGGGGACCCGGCTCGGTGATCCGATCGAGGCGCAGGCGCTGCTGGCCACGTATGGCCGAGGCCGCGCCCCGGAACGGCCGCTGTGGCTCGGGTCGGTGAAGTCGAACATCGGGCACACCCAGGCGGCCGCGGGGGTGGCCGGCGTGATCAAGATGGTCATGGCGATGCGGCACGGTGTGCTGCCCTCGACGCTGCATGTGGACGCCCCGTCGTCGCATGTGGACTGGGCGGCCGGCGCGGTCGAGCTGCTGAGCGAGCCCGTCGCGTGGCCGGAGACCGGCCGGCCGCGGCGCGCCGGCGTCTCGTCGTTCGGGATCAGCGGCACCAACGCCCACATCATTCTCGAGCAGGGCCCGGCTCCCGTGGCACCCGAGGCGCCCGAGGTCTCTCCCGCGGCGCCGGGCCCGGTGCCGTGGCCGGTGTCGGGCAAGAGCGAGCCCGCGCTGCGCGCCCAGATCGACCAGCTCATGTCGTTCGTGGCCGCGAACCCCGGTCCGGCGCCGCTGGACGTGGGCTTCTCGCTGGCCACGAGCCGGTCGGTGTTCGAGCACCGCGCGGTGCTGCTGGCCGACGGGGAGGGCGCGACGGAGGTCGCCGAGGGCACTGCCCACCCCGAACCCATGGTGGCGTTCCTGTTCTCCGGACAGGGCAGCCAGCGGGCCGGGATGGGGCGCGAGCTGTACGGGCGGTTCCCGGTGTTCGCCGACGCGCTGGACGGGGTGTGCGCGCATCTGGACCCGCACCTGGACCGGCCCTTGCGCGAGGTGCTGTTCGCGGAGCCGGGGTCGGCCGAGGCGGCACTGCTGGACGGGACGGGGTGGACTCAGCCCGCGCTGTTCGCGGTCGAGGTGGCGCTGTTCCGGCTGGTGGAGTCCTGGGGACTGCGGCCCGACTATGTGGCGGGGCATTCGGTCGGGGAGATCGCGGCGGCGCATGTGGCGGGCGTGTTCTCGACGGCGGACGCCTGCGCGCTGGTGGCGGCGCGGGCGGGGCTGATGCAGGGGTTGCCGTCGGGTGGGGCGATGATGTCGTTGCAGGCCACCGAGGACGAGGTGGTTCCCCGGCTGACGGACCGGGTGTCGATCGCCGCGGTCAACGGACCGCGCTCGGTGGTGATCGCCGGTGACGAGACGGCGGTGTCGGCGGTCGCGGCCCACTTTGCGGCGGAAGGGCGCAGGACCAGGCGGCTGCGAGTGTCGCACGCTTTTCACTCACCGCTGATGGAGCCGATGCTGGACGGGTTCCGGCGGGTGGTGGAGGGGCTGTCCCCCGAGGCTCCGCGGATCCCGCTGGTGTCCAACGTGACGGGTGAGGTGGCGTCGGCGGAGCTGGTGTGCTCGCCGGAGTACTGGGTGCGGCATGTGCGGGAGACGGTGCGGTTCGCCGACGGGGTGGCCGCGATGAACCAGGCCGGGGTGACCGCGTTCCTGGAGGTCGGCCCCGACGGTGTGCTCTCCGGCATGGCCCAGGACACCCTGCCCGAGCCGTCCCCCGACACCGTCGTGACCGCGGCCCTGCGCAGGGACCAGGACGAGGAGAGGGCGCTGCTCACCGCGCTGGCCCGGCTGTATGTCACCGGCGTACGGGTCGACTGGCAGGCGCTGTTCGCCGGAACGGGCGCCCGACGGGTGGAGCTGCCCACCTACGCCTTTCAGCGCCGGCGCTACTGGCCGGCGACATCGCTCCGTACCACGGACGCCTCGGGGCTGGGACTGGCGCCCGCGCGCCATCCCCTGCTGGGCGCGGCGGTGGAGCTGGCCGATGGCGGCGGCATGCTGTTCACCGGCCGGCTGTCGGTGGCCACGCACCCGTGGCTGGCCGATCACGCGGCCGGCGGTGTGGTGCTGTTCCCCGGCACCGGCTTCCTGGAGCTGGCGATCCGCGCCGGTGACCAGGTCGGCTGCGGTTCGGTGGAGGAACTCACCCTCGCGACGCCCTTGGTGGTGCCCGAGCGGGACGCGGTGACGGTGCAGCTGTGGGCGGGCGAGCCGGACGGTTCGGGACGCCGCAGCCTGAACGTGTACTCCCGCCCGGCCGACGCCGCGGAGGGGCCATGGGTACGGCACGCCACGGGCGTGCTCGCGGCGGGCGAGCACCGGGCGGAGCCCGATGGCGCGGTGTGGCCGCCCGAGGGTGCGGCCGAGGTCGGGCTGGAGGGGTTCTACGAGCGGTTCGCGGAAGGCGGGTTCGCCTACGGGCCGACCTTCCAGGGGCTGCGCGCGGTGTGGCGGCGCGGAGACGAGATCTTCGCCGAGGTCGCACTGGACGAGCAGGTCGGCGACGCCGAGTCCTTCGGGGTGCACCCCGCGCTGCTGGACGCCGCGCTGCACGCGGCGCTGTTCGTGGACCTGGACGCGAGCGCGGCCGGCCGGTTGCCGTTCTCCTGGAGCGGGGTCTCCCTGCACGCCGGTGGCGCGTCCACGCTGCGGGTACGGCTGACCAAGGCCGGTCCGGAAGCGGTGTCCCTGATGGCGCTCGACACCGCCGGGGACCCGGTGGTGTCGGTCGACGCGCTCGTCCTGCGGCCGGTGTCCACCGAACACATGGCCGCCGCTTCCGTACGGCGCCACGAGTCGCTGTTCCAGCTGGAATGGGTCCCCCTGCCGGCCGCCGGGTCCGTACCCGGCACCGAGAACCTGCGGTGGGCCGTGCTCGGAACGGACGAGTTCGCCCTGGAAGCGGCCCTCACGACACCGCAGACCCCGGTCACCGACCACCGGGACGCGGGATCCCTGGACGAGGTGCTGGGCGACGACGACTCCGCCCCGGCCGTCATCGTGGTCCCGATCCGCGGCGACGCCCCCGGCGGCGAGGAGAGCACGGACACGGTGGCCGCCTCGGCGCGGACACTCACCTCCCGGGCGCTGCTGCTGGTTCAGGACTGGTCGGCCGACAACCGGTCGGCCCGGTCCCGACTGGCGTTCGTGACCAGGGGCGCGGTCGCGGCGGACGACGGGGACGGCGTCCTCGACCCGGCCGCCGCCGCCGTGTGGGGGCTGGTGCGGTCCGCGCAGGCGGAGCACCCCGACCAGTTCGTGCTGATCGACCTCGACGAGAACGACAACGCCGCCGCGGCGATCCCCGCCGCGCTCGCTTCGGGCGAGCCACAGGCGGTCATCCGCGACGGCGCCGTCCGGGTCGGACGGCTGGGCCGCCCGGCCCCCGGGGCGCCCGAGCCGCGCCCGTGGGATCCGGCCGGCACGGTCCTGATCACCGGTGGCACGGGCGGTCTGGGCCGTCTGTTCGCACGGCACCTGGTGGCCGAGCACGGGGTGCGGAATGTGCTGCTGGCGAGCAGGCGCGGTGGCGAGAGCGACGGAGTCGTCGAGACGGTCGCCGAACTGACCGCGCACGGCGCCGAGGTCAGGGTCGTCGCATGCGACGTGGCGAACCGGGCCGCCGTGGCGGGACTGCTCGCGGACATCCCCGAGGGACAGCCGCTGACCGCGGTCATCCACACCGCGGGTGTCCTGGACGACGGTGTGATCGGATCACTGACACCGGACCGGCTGGACACCGTCTTCCGGCCCAAGGTGGACGGGGCCTGGCATCTGCACGACCTCACCCGGGACCTGAACCTCGCGGCGTTCGTGCTGTTCTCGTCGGTCACCGGCCTTGTCGGGGGCGCCGGGCAGGCCAACTACGCCGCCGCGAACAGCTTCCTGGACGGCCTGGCCCACTACCGGCGAGCGCACGGCCTCGCCGCGACGTCCCTGGCGTGGGGCCCCTGGGAACAGAGCGCGGGAATGACCGGCGGGCTCGGCGAAGCGGACGTCAAACGGATGGCCCGCGGCGGAATGCTGCCGCTGACCGCCGAGCAGGGCCTGGCGCTGTTCGACACCGCGCGCACGCTGGACCATGCGCTGCTGGTGCCCGCCCGAGTCGATGTGGCCGCGCTGCGGGCCCGGCGTGAGGTGCCGTGGCTGGTGCGCGCGGTCGCCGATCGGATGCCGCGCCGCCGCGCCGCAGGAAGCGACCCGGCCGCGGTGACCACGCTCACCCGGCGGCTGACGGAGCTGCGCCCGGCGGACCGGGTCCGTGCCGTGGTGGACCTGGTGAGCACGGAGGTGGCCGCGGTCCTCGGGCACGCGTCGCCGACCGCGGTGGAAGTCCGGCGCGAGTTCCGTGAACTGGGCTTCGACTCGCTGACCGCGGTGGAACTGCGCAACCAGCTGGCCCACACCACCGGCCTGCGCCTGCCGTCCACCCTCGTGTTCGACTACCCCACGCCGATGGCGCTGGCCGAGCACCTGGTGGCCGAACTCGTCGGCACCGACAGCGGCCCGCTCGCGCCGGAGCCACGCCACACGCCCGTCGATGACGACCCGATCGCGATCGTGTCCATGGCCTGCCGCTACCCCGGCGGCGTGGACTCCCCGGAGAGCCTGTGGCAGCTCGTGAGCGGAGAGCGGGACGGTGTCTCCGGATTCCCGACCTCCCGGGGATGGGATCTGGACGCGCTGTACAACCCGGACCGGGACACGCGCGGGAACACCAGCTATGTGCGTGAGGGCGGGTTCCTCCACGAAGCCGGGGAGTTCGACCCGGCCTTCTTCGGGATCTCGCCGCGCGAGGCGCTGGCGATGGATCCGCAGCAGCGGCTGCTGCTGGAGACCTCGTGGGAGGCGATCGAGCGGGCCGGCGTCGACCCGCTGACGCTGCGCGGCAGCCGGACCGGTGTCTTCGCCGGGGTGATGTACCACGACTACGGCACCGGCGCGGAGTTCCCGGAGGAGGCGATGAGCTTCATCGGGACCGGCACGGCGGGCAGCGTGATGTCGGGCCGGGTCGCCTACGCCCTCGGCCTGGAGGGCCCGGCGGTGACGGTCGACACAGCCTGCTCCTCGTCGCTGGTGGCCATGCACTGGGCGGCCCAGGCGCTGCGCGCCGGTGAGTGCGCCCTGGCGCTGGCCGGCGGAGTGACGGTCATGGCCACCCCGGGGCCCTTTGTGGACTTCAGCGCGCAGGGGGGCCTGGCGGCCGACGGGCGATGCAAGTCGTTCTCCGATCGCGCCGATGGCGTGGGCTGGTCCGAGGGCGTCGGCATGCTGGTGCTGGAGCGGCTGTCGGACGCGCGGCGCAACGGCCACGAGGTGCTGGCCGTGTTGCGGGGCTCGGCGGTGAACCAGGACGGCGCCTCGAACGGGCTCACGGCGCCGAACGGCCCGTCCCAACAGCGGGTGATCAAGCAGGCTCTGGCCGATGCCGGTCTCTCGCCCACCGACGTCGATGTCGTGGAAGGGCACGGTACCGGCACCACGCTGGGCGATCCCATCGAAGCCGAAGCGCTGCTGGCGACGTACGGCCGGGACCGGGACGCCGATCACCCGCTGTGGCTGGGATCGGTGAAGTCGAACATCGGACACACGCAGGCGGCGGCGGGCGTGGCCGGTGTGATCAAGATGGTGATGGCCATGCGGCACGGCACGCTGCCGCCCACCCTGCACGTCGACGAGCCCTCGTCGCACGTGGACTGGTCGTCCGGTGAGGTCCGCCTGCTGACCGAGGTCCGCGAGTGGACGGCGAACGGCCGGCCGCGCCGCGCCGCGGTGTCCTCCTTCGGGATCAGCGGCACCAACGCGCACACCATCCTGGAACAGGCTCCGCGGGAGGAGGCCGGGGACGGTCAGGCGGAGTCTCCCGCCCCGGTGCGGGTGCCGGGTGTGGTGCCGGTGGTGGTGTCGGGGAAGTCGGACGAGGCGCTGCGGGCGCAGGCGTCCCGGCTGGTCTCCCGGGTCGAGGCCGATTCCGGTCCGGGCCTGGCGGATCTGGGGTTCTCGCTGGCGACCTCGCGGTCGGGGTTCGAGCGCCGCGGTGTGGTGCTGGCGGGCGCCCGGGAGGGGGCGGTGGAAGGCCTGCGGGCTGTGGCGTGTGGCGAGCCGGATGTGAATGTGGTGCGTGGGGTGGCCCGGGAGGACCGGGTGGTGGCGTTCCTGTTCTCGGGGCAGGGCAGTCAGCGGGCGGGGATGGGCCGGGAGTTGTACGAGGCGTTCCCGGTGTTCGCCGAGGCGCTGGACGAGGTGTTCGCGCACTTGGACGGCCACCTCGAACGGCCGCTGCGCGAGGTGATGTTCGCCGAGGCGGGCTCGGCCGAGGCGGAGTCGCTGGATGAGACGGGGTGGACGCAGCCGGCGTTGTTCGCGCTGGAGGTGGCGCTGTTCCGGCTGGTGGAGTCGTGGGGTGTGCGGCCGGACTATGTGGCGGGGCATTCGGTCGGGGAGATCGCCGCGGCGCATGTGGCCGGGGTGTTCTCGCTGGCGGACGCGTGCACGCTGGTGGCGGCGCGGGCCCGGCTGATGGCGGAGCTGCCGCGGGGCGGCGCGATGGTGTCCCTCCAGGCCACTGAGGACGAGGTGACCCCGCAGCTGACTGAGGGCGTGTCGATCGCGGCGGTCAACGGGCCGCGATCGGTGGTGGTCTCCGGTGATGAGGCGGCCGTGCTGGATGTGGCCGCCCGGTTTGCGGAGGAAGGCCGTAAGACTAGGCGTTTGCGGGTCTCGCATGCGTTTCACTCGCCCTTGATGGACGGGATGTTGGCGGAGTTCGGACGGGTGGTCCGGGGCCTGTCGTTCCAGGCTCCGACGGTGCCGCTGGTGTCGAACCTGACCGGTGAGCCCGAGTTGGCGGAGGAAGTGGTGTGTGAGCCGGAGTACTGGGTGCGGCATGTGCGGGAGCCGGTGCGGTTCGCCGACGGGGTGCGCTGGCTGGACGGGTGCGGAGTGAGCGCGTATCTGGAGCTGGGGCCGGACGGTGTGCTGTCGGCGATGGCTCAGGAGAGCCTGTCCGAGCAGTCACCCGCCACCACGGTGGTCGTCTCGGCGCTGCGGAAGGGCGTGGAGGAGGAGCGGGCGGCGGCCACCGCCCTGGCCCGCCTGTACGCCCAGGGGGTCGACGTCGACTGGGAGGCGTTCTTCGCGGGCACCGGAGCCCGGCGGGTGGATCTGCCCACCTACGCCTTCCAGCGAGAGCTGTACTGGCCGGCGCCCGCCGCCCGGACGGGAGACGTGACCGCCGCCGGACTCGGAGCCCCGGGACACCCCTTGCTGGGCGCGGCGGTGGAACGGGCCGACGCCGAAGGCGTGCTGTTCACCGGGCGCCTTTCGGCGGCGACCCATCCGTGGCTGGCCGATCACGTCATCGACGGATCGGTGTTCTTCCCCGGCACCGGCTTCCTGGAGCTGGCGTTCCGCGCCGGCGACGAGGTCGGCTGCGGCCTGGTCGAGGAGCTCACCCTGGCCTCGCCGCTGGTCATACCCGACCGTCAGACGGCGGTCATCCAGCTGTGGGTCGGCGGACCGGACGAGTCGGGCCGCCGCACCGTGAACCTCTACTCCCGGCCGGCCGACGCCGTGGACCGGCCCTGGACCCACCACGCCACGGGAGTCCTGGCGCCCGGGCAGCCGAACCCCGGGGGCGAGATGCGGGCATGGCCGCCCGAGGGCGCCACCCCGGTCCCGGTGGACGGCTTCTACGAGCACGTGGCCGACGGAGGCTTCGGCTACGGGCCGGTGTTCCAGGGGCTGCGAGCGGTCTGGCGGCGCGACGGCGAGGTCTTCGCGGAGGTCGCCCTCCCCGAGCAGGTGGACGACGCCACCTCGTTCGGGGTGCATCCGGCCCTGCTGGACGCGGCCCTGCACGCGGTGGCGTTCGTGGACCTCGGGGAAGCGGAGCGAGGACGGCTGCCCTTCTCCTGGAACGGGGTGACCCTGCACGCCGCGGGAGCCTCCCTGCTGCGTGTGCGGCTGACCAGGGTCGGCGCGGAGTCCGTGTCGCTGACGGCCTTCGACCCGACGGGTGCGGCGGTGATGTCCGCCACGACGCTCGCCCTGCGCCAGATGTCCGCCGCGCAGCCCGAGGGCGGACGGCGCGCCGAAGAGGACATGCTGTTCCGGCTCGACTGGGTGCCCGCCGGGGCCATCACGGCGGACGGCGCTGAACCCACCACCGTGGAGCTGCCCGCCGGCGCCCCGGGCCTGGCGTCGCTGACGACGGTGCCGGATGTGGTGACGGTCGCCATCGGATCGGCCGACTCCGGCGATGTCGTGCGCTCGGTGCACGAGGAGACCGCGCGGGTCCTGGCCCTGGTCCAGGAGTGGCTGGCCGAGGAGCGGTTCGCCGACGCGCGTCTGCTCTTCGTCACGCGGGGTGCTGTGGCGGCCGACGACGGTGCGACGGTGACGGATCTGGGCGGGGCCGCGGTGTGGGGGCTGGTGCGGTCGGCACAGGCCGAGCACCCGGGGCGGTTCCTGCTCGTGGATGTGGACCAGCACGAGACCTCCATGTCGGCGCTGCCCGCGGCGCTCGCCTCGGGCGAGCCCCAGGTCGTGGTGCGCGACGGCGTGGTGCGCACGGGTCGGCTGGCCAGGGTGTCCACGGGGGCAGGTCTGGTGCCTCCGGCCGGTGGGGCGTGGCGGCTGGAGAGCGGGGAGCGGGGGAGGCTGGAGAACCTCGCTCTTCAGGCGGCGCCGGAGGCCGGCAGGCCGCTGGCGGCCGGTGAGATCCGGTTGTCGGTCCGGGCTGCCGGGCTGAACTTCCGTGATGTGCTGAGCGCGTTGGGCATGTACCCGGGAGAGGCCGGGCCGCTGGGTGGTGAGGCGGCCGGTGTGGTCGTGGAGACCGGCCCCGAGGTGACCGGGTTGTGTGCCGGCGACCGGGTGATGGCCCTGGTGCCCGGTTCCTTCGGCCCCCTCGTGACCGTGGACCAGCGTGCCGTGGTGACGGTCCCCGACGCGTGGTCGTTCGAGGACGCGGCGGCGGTGCCGCTGGTGTTCCTGACCGCGTACTACGGCCTGGTGGATCTGGCGGGGCTCGCGGCGGGTGAGTCGGTGCTGGTGCACGCGGGTGCCGGTGGGGTGGGTATGGCCGCGATTCAGCTGGCCCGGCATCTGGGTGCTGAGGTGTTCGCGACGGCGAGTGAGGGCAAGTGGGACGCGCTGCGCTCGCTGGGCATCCCGGACGATCACATCGCCTCTTCCCGGACGACCGAGTTCGAGGAGCGCTTCCGGGAGGTGAGTGGCGGGCGCGGTGTGGATGTGGTGCTCAACTCGCTCGCGGGCGAGTTCATCGACGCCTCCGCGCGGCTGCTGCGCCCCGGCGGGCGGTTCCTCGAGATGGGCAAGACCGATATCCGCGAAGCGGAGGCGGTGGACGGTCGCTACGTCCCCTTCGATCTGGCGGATGTGGAGCCGGACCGGGTCCAGGGGATGCTGGTCGAGCTGTTGGGGTTGTTCGAGGCGGGTGTGTTGCGGCCGTTGCCGGTGGCGGCGTGGGATGTGCGGCGGGCGCGGGACGCGTTCCGGTTCATGAGCCAGGCCAGGCACACGGGCAAGATCGTGCTGACCATGCCGCGTGAGTGGGACTCCGAGGGCACGGTGCTGATCACCGGGGGTACTGGTGGTCTGGGCGGTGTGCTGGCGCGGCATCTGGTGGAGGATCGCGGGGTGCGGCACCTGGTGCTGACGAGCCGTCGGGGTACGGCTGCTCCGGGCGCGGAGGAGTTGCGGGCGGAGCTGTCGGCGCTGGGTGCCGAGGTGTCGGTCGTGGCCTGCGATGTGGCGGACCGTGATGCGGTGGCGGGTGTGCTGGCGTCGATTCCGGCGGAGCATCCGCTCACGGCGGTGGTGCATACGGCGGGTGTGCTGGACGACGGCGTGGTGGGGTCGCTGACGCCCGAGCGGTTGAGCACGGTGTTGCGGCCGAAGGTGGACGCGGCGTGGCATCTGCACGAGCTGACGCGGGACCTGGACTTGGCGGAGTTCGTGGTGTTCTCGTCGGTGGCGGGTTCGATGGGCGCTCCGGGTCAGGCGAATTATGCGGCGGGGAACGCGTTCTTGGACGCGTTGATGGTGTGCCGGCGGGCCGAGGGGCGTGTGGGGCAGTCGTTGGTGTGGGGGCCGTGGGCGCAGGAGAGCGGGATGACCCGTGGTCTGAGTGAGGCCGATGTGGAGCGGATGAGCGCCGCCGGGCTGCCGCCCATCAGCGCTGAGCAGGGCATGGCCCTCTTCGACGCGGCCACCGCGCTGCACGACCCGGTCGTCGTCCCCGCACCGTTCAATCTGGCCGCGCTGCGCGCCCTGGGCACCCCGCCGCCGGTGTTCCGCGGCCTGATCGGCACGGGCGCCCGGCCGATGGCCCACTCCACCGTCGCGGAGACCTCCGAGTCGCTGCGCGACCGGCTGCTCGGCCTGCGCGCCGGGGAACGCCGCGAGCAGTTGGTCCGGCTCGTACAGGAACAGGCGGCCCTCGTCCTGGGATATGCGTCCGCGGACAAGATCGACCCGGCCCATCGCTTCAGCGACCTGGGCTTCGACTCGCTGACCGCGGTCGAACTGCGCAACGGGCTGAGCCTGCGCACCGGGCTGCGGCTGGCCCCCACCCTGATCTTCGACTATCCGGTCCCGGCGGCGCTGGCCGGATATCTGGAGAGCGAACTCGTGCCCGCGGACACCCCCGACCCGACACCGTCGCTGATGGCGGACCTCGACCGGCTGGACGCCGGACTGTCCGAACTGTCGGACGGCGGCGTCGACGAGATCACCCGGACCGGTGTAGCCCTCCGGCTCCGGCAACTGCTGGCGAAGGTGACCAAGAACGAGGCGGAAAGCAACGGCTCCGGTCCCGCCGACCCGTTCGAATCGGCCAGTGCCGACCAGATTCTCGACTTTATCGACAACGAACTGGGCCGACTGAACGACCGGTGACCCCGGCGCCCAGATTCCAGCCAAACGGAGGTTCCCCAGCCATGCCTGACGACCGGAAGCTCGTCGATTACCTCAAGTGGGTCACCGCAGATCTGCACCAGACCCGTCGGCGCCTGGAAGAGGTCGAGGCGGGCCGGCAGGAGCCCATCGCGATCGTATCGATGGCCTGTCGCTACCCCGGCGGCGTGTCCTCCCCCGAGGACCTGTGGCGCCTTGTCATCGGTGACGGTGACGCCATCTCCGGCTTCCCCACCACTCGCGGATGGGACCTGGACTCCCTGTACGACCCGGAGGGGGACGGCCGCGGCACCACGAGCTATGTGCGGGAGGGCGGGTTCCTGCACGAGGCCGGGGAGTTCGACCCGGGCTTCTTCGGGATCTCGCCGCGCGAGGCGCTGGCCATGGACCCGCAGCAGCGGCTGCTCCTCGAGGTGTCCTGGGAGGCGATCGAGCGGGCCGGCATCGACCCGCTCTCGCTCCAGGGGAGTCAGACCGGTGTCTTCGCCGGGCTGATGTACCACGACTACGGGAGCGGCGCCGAATTCCCCCAGGAAACCATGGCGTTCCTGGGCACCGGTACTGCGGGCAGCGTGATGTCCGGCCGGGTCTCCTACACCCTCGGGTTCGAAGGCCCCACGGTGACGCTGGACACCGCGTGCTCCTCGTCCCTGGTCGCCATGCATCTGGCCGCTCAGGCGCTGCGCAACGGCGAGTGCGGACTGGCGCTGGCCGGCGGTGTGACCGTGATGGCCACCCCCGGTTCCTTCGTGGACTTCAGCGCCCAGGGCGGGCTGGCCCGGGACGGCCGGTGCAAGTCGTTCGCGGACGCCGCGGACGGCGTGGGCTGGTCGGAGGGCGTCGGCGTGCTGATGCTGGAGCGGCTGTCGGACGCACAGCGCAACGGCCACGAGGTGCTGGCCGTCATGCGCGGTTCGGCCGTGAACCAGGACGGTGCCTCGAACGGCCTGACCGCGCCGAACGGCCCGTCCCAGCAGCGGGTCATCAAGCAGGCCCTGGCTGTCGCAGGCCTGTCCACCACCGACATCGACGCGGTCGAGGCACACGGCACCGGCACCACGCTGGGCGACCCGATCGAGGCCCAGGCGCTGCTCGCGACCTACGGCCAGGACCGTCAGGCGAACCGCCCGCTGCTGCTGGGCTCCGTGAAGTCGAACATCGGACACACCCAGGCCGCGGCCGGGGTGGCCGGTGTGATCAAGATGGTCATGGCGATGCGGCACGGAGAGCTGCCCGCCACCTTGCACCTGGACGCGCCGACCCGGCACGTCGAGTGGTCCACGGGCGCGGTGAAGCTGCTCGCCGAGCGGTCCCCGTGGCCGGAGACCGGCCGGCCACGCCGGGCGGCCGTGTCGTCGTTCGGGATCAGCGGCACCAACGCGCACACCATCATCGAGCAGGCCCCGGCCCCGGCGGAGCCCGCCGAGGACACCGTCCCCCCGGCGGCCGTGGCGCCCGGCGTCGTGCCACTGCTGGTGTCCGGAAAGACGGTGGGCGCGCTCCGCGGCCAGGCGGCACGACTCGCCGACCGCCTGGACGAGGCGCCGGACCTGAGCCTGACCGATGTCGCTTTCTCCCTGACGACCACCCGCTCGGCTTTCGAGCGGCGCGGTGTCGTGGTGGCCGGGGACCGCGCCCAGGCCATCGGGGCGTTGCGGGCGCTCGCCGAGGGCACCACGGCGCCCGGTCTGCTGGATGGGACCACCAGGCCGGGCGGCGGGCTCGGGGTGCTGTTCTCGGGGCAGGGCAGCCAGCGGGCGGGGATGGGCCGGGAGCTGTACGAGGCGTTCCCGGTGTTCGCCGAGGCGCTGGACGAGATGTGCGCGCACTTCGAAGGGAAGCTCGACCGCCCCTTGCGCGAGGTGCTGTTCGCGGAGCCGGGGTCGGCCGAGGCGGCACTGCTGGACGAGACGGGGTGGACGCAGCCCGCGCTGTTCGCGGTCGAGGTGGCGCTGTTCCGGCTGCTGGAGTCGTGGGGGGTGCGGCCCGAGCAGGTCGCGGGGCACTCGGTCGGGGAGATCGCGGCGGCGCATGTGGCCGGGGTGTTCTCGGCGGCGGACGCCTGCTCGCTGGTGGCGGCCCGGGCCCGGCTGATGGCGGAGCTGCCGTCGGGCGGGGCGATGGTGTCCCTCCAGGCGAGCGAGGAGGAAGTTCTCCCGTATCTGGGCGACCGGGCGTCGATCGCGGCCGTGAACGGACCGCGTTCGGTCGTGGTCTCGGGTGATGAGGCCGCCGTACTGGAGATCGCCGACCGGTTCGAGGGCGAGGGCCGCAAGACCAAGCGGCTCGCGGTCAGCCACGGCTTTCACTCGGCCCTGATGGACCCGATGCTGGCGGAGTTCCGGCGGCTGGCCGAGGGGCTGTCGTTCGAGGCGCCGCGGATCCCGCTCGTGTCCAACCTGACGGGCGAGGTGGCATCGGCGGAGCTGGTCTGCTCGGCGGAGTACTGGGTGCGGCACGTCCGGGAGCCGGTGCGGTTCGCCGACGGGGTGGCGGCGATGGGCACCGCCGGGGTGACGGCCTTCCTGGAGGTCGGCCCCGACGGCGTGCTGTCCGCCATGGTCCAGGACGCCCTGCCGGAGTCGGCCGACGAAACGGTCGTGACCTCTTCGCTGCGCAAGGGCCAGGACGAGCGGACCGCCCTGATCACGGCGGTGTCCCGGCTGCACATCGCGGGTGTCGACGTGGACTGGGCGGCCTACTTCGCGGGCACCGGCGCACACCGGGTCGATCTGCCCACCTACGCCTTCCAACACGAACACTACTGGCCCAACGCGCAGGTGCGGACCGGTGACGCCACCGGGCTGGGGCTGATGCCCGCCGAACACCCGCTGCTGGGGGCCGCCGTCGGCCTGGCCGACTCCGGCGGTGTGCTGTTCACCGCCCGGCTGTCCCTGCGCTCGCACCCCTGGCTCGCGGACCACGCCGTGGGCGGTGCGGTGCTGTTCCCGGGCACGGCCTTCCTCGAACTCGCGCTGCGCGCCGGCGACCAGGTCGGCTGCGGACGCGTGGAGGAATTCACCCTGGCCGAACCGCTGATCCTGGGCGAGCGCGACGCGGTCGCCATCCAGCTGTGGGTGGAACCCGCCGACGAGGCCGGCCGCCGCGGCATACACCTGTATGTACGGCCTGCCGACGCGCCCGAACAGCCATGGGTGGAACATGCCTCCGGCGTGCTCGGCGCCACCGAGCACACGCCGGAGTTCGACGCGTCCGTCTGGCCGCCCGAGGGAGCGGCCCCGGTGGACCTGGACGGGTTCTACCAGCGCTTCGCCGAGGCCGGATTCGCCTACGGCCCGCTGTTCCAGGGGCTGCGCGGCGTCTGGCAGCGCGCGGACGAGATCTTCGCCGAAGTGGCGCTGCCCGAGCAGGCCACGGACGCGGAGTCCTTCGGCGTACACCCGGCGCTGCTGGACGCGGCGCTGCACGCGGTGTCCTTCCTGGACTTCGGCGACGCGGGCCAGGGAAGGCTGCCGTTCTCCTGGAACGGCGTCTCGCTGCACGCCGACGGGGCGTCCGTCCTGCGCGTACGGCTGGCCAGGGCCGGAGCGGAGGCGGTGTCCCTGACCGCTGCCGACGCGGTCGGCGCGCCGGTGCTCACCGTCGAATCCCTGGCGCTGCGCCCGGTGACCGCCGATCAGCTGGCCGGCTCCGGTACGGCGCGACAGGACTCGCTGTACCGCCTGGAGTGGGTGCCCGCACCCGCGCCGACCTCCCCGATGGACGCGATCGCCGGCTTGGACGTGGCCGAGCTGAGCACCGATGTGGCGTCCTTGGAGGGCAGCCCCGACCTGGTCGTCGTGGCCATCGACCCCGCTGATTCAACCGACACACCCGACGCCGTGCACGAGGTCACGACACGAGTGTTGGGCCTCATCCAGGACTGGCTGGCCGAGGACCGGCTCGAGGGCTCCCGTCTGCTCTTCGTCACCCGGGGAGCCGTCGCGGCCGACGACGGCGCGACGGTGTCCGATCTGGCCGCGGCCGCGGTGTGGGGGCTGGTGCGGTCGGCACAGGCCGAGCACCCGGGGCGGTTCCTGCTCGTCGACGTCGACCAGCACGAGACCTCCATGTCCGCGCTGCCCGCCGCCCTTGCCTCGGGCGAGCCCCAGGTCGTGGTGCGCGACGGTGTCGTACGCACCGGACGGCTCGCCAGAATGGCCACGGGGGCGGGTCTGATGCCTCCGGCGGGCGCGCCGTGGCGGCTGGACAGCAAGCAGCGGGACAGGCTGGACAACCTGGCCCTGCAAGCATCGCCGGAGGCCGCCAGGCCACTGGCGGCCGGCGAGGTCCGGCTGTCCGTACGGGCCGCCGGGCTCAACTTCCGCGATGTGCTCAGCGCTCTGGGCATGTACCCGGGAGAGGCCGGGCCGATGGGCGGCGAGGCGGCCGGTGTGGTCGTGGAGACCGGCCCCGAGGTGACCGGGCTGCGCGTCGGCGACCACGTCATGGGCCTGGTGTCCGGCTCCTTCGGCCCCCTCGTCGTCGTGGACCAGCGTGCCTTGATCACGGTCCCCGACGCGTGGTCGTTGGAGGACGCGGCGGCGGTGCCGCTGGTGTTCCTGACCGCGTACTACGGCCTGGTGGACCTGGCGGGGCTGGCGTCGGGTGAGTCGGTGCTGGTGCACGCGGGTGCCGGTGGTGTGGGTATGGCCGCGATTCAGATCGCCCGGCACCTGGGCGCCGAGGTGTTCGCGACGGCGAGTGAGGGCAAGTGGGACACGCTGCGCTCGCTGGGCATCCCGGACGACCACATCGCTTCGTCGCGTACGACGGAGTTCGAGGAGCGCTTCCGGGAGGTGAGTGGCGGGCGTGGTGTGGATGTGGTGCTGAACTCGCTCGCGGGCGAGTTCATCGACGCCTCCGCACGGCTGCTGAGCGAGGGCGGCCGATTCCTGGAGATGGGCAAGACCGACCTCCGCGACGCGGGGACGATGGACGGCGAGTACCTCCCCTTCGACCTGGCGGATGTGGCGCTCGACACGACACAGCGGATGCTGGTCGAGCTGAAAGTGCTGTTCGAGGCGGGTGTGCTGCGGCCGTTGCCGGTGGCGGCGTGGGACGTGCGGCGGGCGCGGGACGCGTTCCGGTTCATGAGCCAGGCCAGGCACACGGGCAAGATCGTGCTGACCATGCCGCGTGAGTGGGACTCCGAGGGCACGGTGCTGATCACCGGGGGTACGGGTGGTCTGGGCGGTGTGCTGGCGCGGCATCTGGTGGAGGATCGGGGGGCGCGGCACCTGGTGCTGACGAGCCGTCGCGGGCCGGACGCTCCGGGTGCGGGGGAGCTGCGGGCGGAGCTGTCGGCGCTGGGTGCCGAGGTGTCGGTCGTGGCCTGCGATGTCGCGGACCGTGACGCGGTGGCGGGAGTGCTGGCCTCGATCCCGGCCGAGCATCCGCTCACGGCGGTGGTGCATACGGCGGGCGTGCTTGACGACGGTGTGGTGGGGTCGCTGACGCCCGGGCGGTTGAGCGCCGTGCTGCGGCCGAAGGTGGACGCGGCGTGGCATCTGCACGAGCTGACCCGCGACCTCGACCTGGCCGCCTTCGTGGTGTTCTCGTCCGTGACGGGCTCGATGGGTGCTCCGGGGCAGGCGAATTACGCGGCGGGCAACGCCTTTCTCGACGCGCTGATGACCCGCCGGCGCGCGGAGGGGTGCACGGGGCAGTCGCTGGTGTGGGGCCCGTGGGCGCAGGACGGCGGGATGACCGCCGGTCTGAGCGAGGCCGACCTGCGGCGGATGAGCGCCGCCGGCCTGCCGCCGATCAGCGCCGAGCAGGGCATGGCCCTCTTCGACGCCGCCACCGCGCTGCACGACGCCGTGGTCGTCCCCGTACCGCTCGACCTCGCGGCCCTGAGGGCGAGCGGCGAGGTGCCGCCCCTGCTGCGCGGGCTCGTCCGGGCGACGCGCCGTACGGCGGCCGCGGCGCTGCCCGCCTCCGGCGCCGCCGCCGAACTCACCCGGCGCCTGGCGGGGCTGCGCGGCGCCGACCGGGTCCAGATCCTGGTGGATCTGGTGCGCGCCGAAGTCGCGTCCGTCCTGGGCTACGCGTCACCGGACGCGGTGGACGTCCGGCGGGAGTTCCGCGGGCTGGGCTTCGACTCGCTGACCGCCGTCGAACTGCGCAACCGGCTGAACACGGCCACCGGGCTGCGTCTGCCGTCCACCCTCGTGTTCGACTACCCGACACCGGCCGTGCTGGCCGACTTCCTGGTGGCCGAACTGGTCGGCACCGACAGCGATGCCACGGCCCCCGTGGCCGGGGCGGTCCGGGTGGACGACGACCCCGTGGTCATCGTGTCGATGGCCTGTCGCTACCCGGGCGGGGTGGCGTCGCCGGAGGACCTGTGGCGACTGGTGATCGACGGAGCCGACGGCATCACGGAGTTTCCGACCGCACGCGGCTGGGACCTGGACTCCCTGTACGACCCCGACCGCGATCGCCGGGGCACCAGCTATGTGCGTGAGGGCGGGTTCCTGCACGAGGCCGGGGAGTTCGACCCGGGCTTCTTCGGGATCTCGCCGCGCGAGGCGCTGGCGATGGATCCGCAGCAGCGGCTGCTGCTGGAGACCTCGTGGGAGGCGATCGAACGGGCCGGAATCGACCCGACCTCGCTGCGCGGCAGCCAGACCGGCGTCTTCGCCGGAAGCCTGCACCACGACTACGCCTCCGAGCGGATGGAGTTCCCGCCGGACGCCAGGTCCTTCCTCGGCACCGGCACGGCGGGCAGCGTGATGTCGGGCCGGATCTCCTACACCCTGGGGCTCGAGGGCCCGGCGGTCACGGTGGACACGGCGTGTTCGTCCTCGCTGGTGGCCATGCACTTGGCGGTGCAGTCGCTGCGGTCGGGGGAGTGTGCCCTGGCCCTCGCCGGCGGTGTGACCGTGATGGCCACCCCCGGGCCGTTCATCGACTTCAGCGCCCAGGGCGGGCTGGCCCAGGACGGCCGCTGCAAGCCGTTCGCGGAGGGCGCCGACGGGACCGGCTGGTCCGAGGGCGTGGGCGTGGTCGTACTGGAGCGGCTGTCGGACGCGCGGCGCCATGGGCACGAGGTGTTGGCGGTGGTGCGGGGTTCGGCGGTGAATCAGGATGGTGCGTCGAATGGTCTGACGGCGCCGAATGGTCCGTCGCAGCAGCGGGTGATTCGTCAGGCGCTGGCGAACGCGGGTCTGGCTCCGGCGGAGGTGGACGCGGTCGAGGCGCACGGCACCGGCACCACGCTGGGCGACCCCATCGAGGCGCAGGGACTCCTCGCCACCTACGGGCAGGGCCGCGAACGCCCGCTGTGGCTGGGATCGGTGAAGTCCAACCTGGGGCACACCCAGGGGGCGGCCGGTGTGGCCGGTGTGATCAAGATGGTGATGGCGCTGCGCCACGGTGTGCTGCCCAAGACCCTCCACGTGGACCAGCCGACCACGCATGTGGACTGGTCCATGGGGGACATCCAGCTGCTCACCGAGTCCGTGGCATGGCCGGAGCACGGGCGGCCGCGGAGGGCTGCGGTCTCCTCCTTCGGGCTCAGCGGTACCAACGCCCATGCCATCATCGAGCAGGCGCCCGAGGAGCCGGTGGACGTCGAGGGTGCGGCTGAGGCGCCTGTCGTTGACGTGGCGGCGGTGCCGTGGGTGGTGTCGGCGAAGTCGGCTGCCGCGTTGCGCGGCCAGGCGGCCCGGTTGCTGTCCCACGTGGAGACCCACCCCGAGGCCACGTCGGTCGATGTCGGCTACTCGCTGGTGTCGGCGCGTGCGGTGCTTGAGCACCGGGCCGTGGTGGTCGGTGGGGATCGCGAGGAGCTGCTGTCGGGTCTGCGTGCCCTGGCTGATGATGAGCCTGGCTCGGGCTTGGTGCGTGGGGTTGTCGATGTGGAGGGGAAGACGGTGTTCGTCTTCCCGGGGCAGGGTTCGCAGTGGGCCGGGATGGGTGCCCGGTTGCTGGAGGAGTCTCCGGTGTTCGCCGGGCGGATGGCGGAGTGTGCCGCGGCTCTTGCGTCGTTCACGGACTGGTCGTTGATGGACGTGGTGCGGCAGGTGGAGGGTGCCGCGTCGCTGGAGCGGGTGGATGTGGTGCAGCCGGTGTCGTGGGCGATGATGATCTCGCTCGCCGCGCTGTGGCGCTCTCACGGTGTGGAGCCGGATGCGGTGGTGGGTCACTCGCAGGGTGAGATCGCGGCGGCTTGTGTGGCGGGGGCGCTGTCGTTGGAGGATGGCGCCCGGGTGGTGGCGTTGCGCAGTCAGGCGATCGCGCGGCGGCTTGCGGGTGCCGGGGGTATGGCGTCGGTTCCGCTGCCGGTGGGCGACATCGAGGCGCGGCTGGAGCGCTGGGACAGCCGGGTGTCGGTCGCGGCCGTCAACGGCCCCCGCTCGGTGGTCGTCTCCGGTGACCGTGAGGCGCTGGATGAGCTGATTGAGGAGCTGACCGGCGACGACGTCCGGGTCCGGCGGATCGCGGTGGACTACGCCTCCCACTCCGCCCACGTCGAGGGAATCCACGACGAGCTGTTGGAGCAGCTCGCGCCGGTCACACCGCGTGGGGTGGAGGTGCCGTTCCTGTCGACAGTGACCGGTGAGTGGCTCGACGGCGGGGAACTGGACGCCGAGTACTGGTACCGCAACCTTCGTCGGACGGTGGGCTTCGAGCCCGCGGTCCGGGAGTTGCTGGCCGGGCGCCACCGCGTGTTCGTCGAGGTCAGCGCCCATCCGGTGCTGACGGTCGGGGTCCAGGAGACCGTGGACGACGCCGAGGTGAGCGCCGTTGTCGCGGGCACTCTGCGGCGCGATCAGGGTGGCAGCGACCGGTTCCTGACCTCCTTGGCCGAGGTCTTCGTCCGTGGCGGCGGTGTCGACTGGGCGGGTGTGTTCGCGGACACCGGCGCACGCCGCGTCGATCTGCCCACCTACGCCTTCCAGCACGAGCTGTACTGGCCGAAGGCCGCCATGCGGGTGGGCGATGTCACGGGCCTGGGCCAGGTGGCCGCCGGGCATCCGCTGCTCGGCGCCGCGGTGGAGCTGGCCGACGCGGGCGGTGTGCTGTTCACCGGCCGGCTGTCGCTTCGGTCGCACCCCTGGCTGGCGGACCACGCGGTGGGCGGTGTGGTGCTCTTCCCGGGCACCGGTTTCCTGGAGCTTGCGATCCGCTCCGGCGACCAGGTGGGCTGCGACCTGGTGGACGAACTCACCCTGCTCGCACCGCTGGTGCTGGGGGAGCGCGACGCCGTCGCCGTCCAGCTGTGGGTGGGGGCGCCGGACGAGGGCGGCCGCCGCACCCTGAACGTGTACTCGCGCCCCGCCGACGCCGCCGAGCAGCCATGGGTGCGCCATGCCACCGGCGTGCTCGCCCAAGGAGAGCGCACGGCACGCTTCGACGCCGCCGTATGGCCGCCCGAGGGCGCGGTCGTCGCCGACATGGAGGACTTCTACGAGCGGCTCGCCGACGGCGCGTTCGCCTACGGACCGGTCTTCCGGGGGCTTCGGGCCGTGTGGCGGCGCGAGGACGAGGTGTTCGCCGAGGTCGCCCTGCCCGATCAGACGGGCGAGGCCGCCGAGTCGTTCGCGATGCACCCGGCCCTGCTGGACGCGGCCCTGCACGCCGTTTCGTTCGTGAACCTCGAAGCGGCCGAGGGCGGACGCCTGCCCTTCTCCTGGAGCGGGGTGTCCCTGCACGCCTCGGGCGCCTCCATGCTGCGCGTCCGACTGGCCCGGCGGGACGCGGAGTCCGTCTCGCTGGCGGCCGTGGACACCGAAGGCGCGCCCGTCCTGTCCGCGGACTCACTGGTGCTGCGCCCGGTGTCGGCCGAGCAGCTGGCCGGTGCCCGGGCCGGTGAGCGGGAATCGCTGTTCCGGCTGGAGTGGGTGCCGGTCCACGTCGACACGGCGGCGGCCGGCGCGCTCGACATGGTGGAACTGACCGTGGAGCAGGCGACGGACCCGGCGTCGCTGGAGACCGTGCCGGAGGTGGCGACGGTCACCTGGGCACCGGCCGACTCCGCCTCGCCTGCCGAAGCGGTGCACGCGGAGACCGCGCGGGCGCTCCAGCTCGTCCAGAACTGGCTGGCCGACGACCGGTTCGAGGACTCCCGGCTGGTCTTCGTCCTGTGCGACGCGGTCGCCGTCGACTCGCCGGACATGGTGGCGGCGGCGGTCTGGGGGCTGGTGTCCAGCGCCCAGAGCGAGAACCCCGGGCGGTTCGTGCTCGTGGACGCGGCTTCCCCGGACGAGGTGCGGACCGCGCTGGCGTCCGGAGAGCCGCAGGCCGTGGTGCGCGACGGCGGCGTACGCGTCGGCCGGCTGGCCACCGTGGCCTCGGGCGGCGGGCTGCTGCCGCCGCCCGGGGGAGCGCCCTGGCGGCTGGACAGCAGGGAGAAGGGCAGCCTGGACAACCTGGAACTGCTCAGCTACCCCGAAGCGGCCGAACCCCTGGCGCCCGGGCAGATCCGGGTGGCCGTACGCGCCGCCGGGCTCAACTTCCGGGACCTCCTCAACGGGCTGAACGCCCTGGGCTCCTTCCAGGACAAGGTGGGGGCGCTCGGGAGCGAGGCGGCCGGTGTGGTCGTGGAGACAGGCCCCGAGGTGACCGGGCTGCGCGTCGGCGACCGGGTGGTCGGACTGGTCGACGGCTCCTTCGGGCCCCTCGTGGTGGCCGCGGAGCAGGCGGTGACCCGGATGCCGGACAGCTGGCGGTTCGAGGACGCCGCGTCCGTCCCGGTCGCCTTCCTGACCGCGTACTACGGCCTGGTGGACCTGGCGGGGTTGGCGGCGGGTGAGTCGGTGCTGGTGCACGCGGGTGCCGGTGGTGTGGGCATGGCCGCGATCCAGATCGCCCGGCATCTGGGTGCCGAGGTGTTCGCGACCGCGAGTGAGGGCAAGTGGGACGCGCTGCGCTCGCTGGGTATCCCGGACGACCACATCGCCTCCTCCCGCACGACCGACTTCGAGGAGCGGTTCCGGGAGGTGACCGGCGACCGGGGTGTGGATGTGGTGCTCAACTCGCTCGCGGGCGAGTTCATTGACGCATCCGCGCGGCTGCTGGCTCCCGGCGGCCGGTTCGTCGAGATGGGCAAGCTGGACATCCGCGACGCCGACAGCTTCACCGACGCGACGTACCACTGGTTCGACCTGCTCGACGCCGGCCCCGAGCGCCTCCAGCAGATGCTGGTCGAGCTGATGGAGCTGTTCGAGGCGGGCGCCCTGCGGCCGCTGCCGGTCATGACCTGGGATGTGCGGCGGGCGCGGGACGCCTTCCGGTGCATGAGCCAGGCCAGGCACACCGGCAAGATCGTGCTGACCATGCCGCGCGCGTGGGACCCCGAGGGCACGGTACTGATCACCGGTGGCACGGGTGGTCTGGGCGGTTTGCTCGCGCGGCACGTGGTGGGTGTGCGTGGGGCGCGGCGTGTGGTGTTGACGAGCCGTCGGGGTGCGGCCGCCCCGGGCGCGGAGGAGTTGCGGGCGGAGCTGTCGGCGCTGGGTGCCGAGGTGTCGGTCGTGGCCTGCGATGTCGCGGACCGTGACGCGGTGGCGGGAGTGCTGGCCTCGATCCCGGCCGAGCATCCGCTCACGGCGGTGGTCCACGCGGCGGGTGTGCTGGACGACGGCGTGGTGGGAACGCTGACGGCGGAGCGGCTGGGCGGGGTGCTGCGGCCGAAGGTGGACGCGGCGTGGCATCTGCACGAGCTGACCCGCGGCCTCGACCTGGCCGCCTTCGTGATGTTCTCCTCGCTCGCCGGAGTGATGGGCAACCCGGGCCAGGCCAACTACGCCGCCGCCAACTCCGCCCTCGACGCCCTGGCCCGTGCGCGCCGGGCGGCGGGCCTCGCCGGCCAGTCGCTCGTATGGGGCCTGTGGGCGCACGAGAGCGGCATGACCGGCAAGCTCACCGACACCGACATCCAGCGCATGAGCGCCGCCGGCCTGCCGCCGATCACCGGTGAGGAGGGCATGGCCCTCTTCGACGCGGCGACGTCCTGCGACGAGCCGGTGGTGGCACCGGTGCACCTGGATCTCCCCACGCTCCGCGCCCAGCCCGGGGTGCCGGGCCTGCTGCGCGGGCTGGTCCGTACCACCCGCCGGGTGGCGGCGTCGGCACCGGTGTCCGCGTCGGGCGCGGCGGCCGAACTCAACCGGCAACTGGCGGCGGTGGCACCGGCCGAGCGCCCCCGGATCCTGGTGGACGTCATCCGCGCCCAGGCGGCCGCGGTCCTCGGGCATGCCTCGGCAGATGCGGTCGAGGCGCGCCGGGAGTTCCGGGCACTGGGCTTCGACTCGCTGACCGCCATCGAACTGCGCAACCGGCTGAACACGGCCACCGGGCTGCGGCTGCCGTCCACGCTCGTCTTCGACTACCCCACGCCGCTCGTCCTGGCGGACCACCTGCTCTCCGAGCTGGTGGGCGAACGCGGCGAGGTGGTGGTCCCGGCCGCCGCGACCTCCGGATCCATGGACGACCCGATTGTGATCGTCGGGATGAGCTGCCGCTACCCGGGCGGCGTCCGGTCCCCGGAAGACCTGTGGCGGCTGGTCGCCGAGGGCAAGGACGCCATCGCCGAACTCCCCACGGACCGCGGCTGGCAGGTGTACGGGGACATCGACTTCGAAGGCGGCTTCCTCTACGACGCCCCCGAGTTCGACGCCGGCTTCTTCGGTATCTCGCCGCGTGAGGCGGTGGCCATGGACCCGCAGCAGCGGCTGCTGCTGGAGACCTCCTGGGAGGTCTTCGAGCGCGCGGGCATCGATCCGGCCGACCTGCGCGGCACCGACACCGGTGTCTTCATCGGCGCCGCCAGCAGCAGCTACGTACCGCCGGATGAGTCCCGCGGCCACCAGATGACCGGCCTGCTGACCAGCGTCGCGTCCGGCCGGCTGTCCTACACCTACGGCCTCGAAGGCCCGGCGCTGACGGTGGACAGCGCGTGTTCGTCGTCGCTGGTGACCATCCACATGGCGGCGCAGTCGCTGCGCTCGGGCGAATGCTCCCTGGCGCTGGCCGGCGGTGTGACGGTGATGGCCACCCCGGCGGCCTTCGGGGAGTTCGACCAGCACGGCGGGCTGTCCCCGGACAGCCGCTGCCGCCCCTTCGCCGACGCGGCCGCCGGTACGGGCTGGTCGGAGGGGGTCGGCCTGGTCATCCTGGAGCGGCTGTCGGACGCGCGGCGCAACGGACACCAGGTGCTCGCGGTGGTGCGGGGTTCGGCGGTGAATCAGGATGGTGCGTCGAATGGTTTGACGGCGCCGAATGGTCCGTCGCAGCAGCGGGTGATCCGTCAGGCGCTGGCGAACGCGGGTCTGGCTCCGGCGGAGGTGGACGCGGTCGAGGCGCACGGCACCGGCACCACGCTGGGCGACCCGATCGAGGCCCAGGCGCTGCTCGCCACCTATGGTCAGGACCGCGAGCTGCCGCTGCGGCTGGGCTCCATCAAGTCCAATGTGGGGCACACCCAGCTGGCGGCCGGTGTGGCCGGTGTGATCAAGATGGTGATGGCGCTGCGCCACGGTGTGCTGCCCATGACCCTTCACGTGGATCAGCCGACCACGCATGTGGACTGGTCGGCGGGCGCGGTGGAGCTGTTGACCGAGTCGACGGAGTGGCCGGAGACCGGGCGTCCGCGCCGGGCCGGTGTCTCCGCGTTCGGTGTCAGCGGCACCAATGTGCACGCCATCCTGGAGCAGGCGCCCGAGGAGCCGGTGGACGTCGAGGGTGCGGCGGAGGCGCCTGTCGTTGACGTGGCGGCGGTGCCGTGGGTGGTGTCGGCCAAGTCGGCCGCGGCGCTGCGTGGGCAAGCGGTCGCTCTGCTGTCCCATGTGGAGGCCGACCCGGAGCTGCGGCCGGTGGATGTGGGTCATTCGCTGGTGTCGGCGCGTGCGGTGCTGGAGCACCGGGCCGTGGTGGTCGGTGCGGATCGCGAGGAGCTGCTGTCGGGTCTGCGTGCCCTGGCTGATGATGAGCCCGGCTCGGGCTTGGTGCGTGGGGTTGTCGATGTGGAGGGGAAGACGGTGTTTGTCTTCCCGGGGCAGGGTTCGCAGTGGGCCGGGATGGGTGCCCGGTTGCTGGAGGAGTCTCCGGTGTTCGCCGGGCGGATGGCGGAGTGTGCCGCCGCTCTGGTGTCGTTCACGGACTGGTCGTTGATGGACGTGGTGCGGCAGGTGGAGGGTGCCGCGTCGCTGGAGCGCGTGGATGTGGTGCAGCCGGTGTCGTGGGCGGTGATGATCTCGCTCGCCGCGCTGTGGCGCTCTCACGGCGTGGAGCCGGATGCGGTGGTCGGTCACTCACAGGGCGAGATCGCCGCGGCCTGTGTGGCCGGCGCGCTCTCCCTGGAGGACGCGGCCCGGGTGGTGGCGTTGCGCAGTCAGGCGATCGCGCGGCGGCTGGCGGGTGCCGGGGGTATGGCGTCGGTGCCGCTGCCGGTGGGCGAGGTGGAGGCGCGGCTGGAGCGCTGGGACGGCCGGGTGTCGGTCGCCGCGGTCAACGGTTCCAGGTCGGTCGTGGTCTCCGGCGACCCGGAGGCACTGGACGAGCTGATCGACGAGCTGACAGGGGAGGACGTCCGGGTCCGGCGGATCGCGGTGGACTACGCCTCCCACTCCGCCCATGTCGAAGAGATCCACGACGAGTTGCTGGCGGAGCTCGCGCCGGTCACACCGCGTGGGGTGGAGGTGCCGTTCCTGTCGACGGTGACCGGTGAGTGGCTCGACGGCGGCGAACTGGACGCCGAGTACTGGTACCGCAACCTTCGTCGGACGGTCGGTTTCGAGTCGGCCGTGCGGGAGTTGCTGGCCGGGCGCCACCGCGCGTTCGTCGAGGTCAGCGCCCATCCGGTGCTGACGGTCGGGGTCCAGGAGACCGTGGACGACGCCGAGGTGACCGCTGTGGTCACCGGCACGCTGCGGCGTGACCAGGGCGGTAGCGACCGGTTCCTTGCCTCGCTGGCGGAGCTCTTCGTCCGTGGTGGCGAGGTCGACTGGGCGGGTGTGTTCGCGGACACCGGCGCGCACCGCGTCGATCTGCCCACCTACGCCTTCCAGCGACAGCACTACTGGCCCTCCGAGCCCACGCGAGCGGGCGATGTGACCGCCGCCGGTCTGGTGTCCCCGGAACACCCGCTGCTCGGCGCCGCGGTGGAGCTGGCCGACGCGGGCGGTGTGCTGTTCACCGGCAGCCTGTCGCTGCGGTCGCACCCCTGGCTGGCCGGTCACGCCGTGGGCGGTGTGGTGCTCTTCCCCGGCACCGGCTTCCTGGAGCTTGCGATCCGCGCCGGCGACCAGGTGGGCTGCGACCTGGTCGACGAACTCACCCTCGCGGCACCCCTGGTGGTGCCGGAGCGCGACGCGGTCGCCCTCCAGGTGTGGGTGGGCGTGCCGGACGAGTCCGGCCGCCGTGGCTTCAACGTCTACTCACGGCCCGCCGACGCCACCGAGCAGCCGTGGCTGCACCACGCCACCGGTGTGCTGGCGGCCGGCGAGCGGACGTCGGACTTCGACGCGACCGTGTGGCCGCCCGCCGGTGCGGTCGTCGCCGACTTGGAGGGTTTCTACGAGCGGTTCGCCGACGTCGGCCTCGAATACGGCACGGTCTTCCAGGGGCTGCGCGCGGTCTGGCAGACCGACGACGAGGTGTTCGCCGAGGTCGCCCTGCCCGATCAGACGGATGACGCCGAGTCGTTCGCGATGCACCCGGCCCTGCTGGACGCGGCCCTGCACGCCATGTGGTTCGCCGAGGTGGCAGGGGTCGACTCGGGCGCGGGACAGACCTCGCTGCTGTTCTCGCTGAGCGGCGTCTCCCTCCACGCCCATGGCGCCTCCGTCCTGCGGGTGCGGCTGGCCCACGGCGCCGCCGGGGCGGTGACCCTGGAGGCGGCCGACCCGACCGGTGCGCCCGTCGTCTCGGTCGAGTCCGTGACCACCCGCCCGCTGTCCGCGCGGCAACTGGCCGCCGGAAACCCCGTCGGCCACGCGTACGACTCGCTCTACCGGCTGGACTGGGTGCCGGCTCCGGCCGCCTCACGGCCCGACGGCGAGCCGGACACGCTCGAGCTGTCCACGGACGCGCTCGGGCACCTGGCGTCCCTCGAAACGGTGCCGGACGTGCTGGTGGTCGAGGTCGGCTCGCTCGCCGCCACCGGCCCCGCCGACGGCACCGGGGCCCCGGACGACCCGGCGGGTTCGATGCGCCATGTGACGGCCCGGGTCCTGGAGCTGGTCCAGCACTGGGTGGCCGACGAGCGGCATTCCGAGTCCCGTCTGGTGTTCATCACGCGCGGCGCGGTCGTGGCGCGGAGCGGTGACACCCTCACCGATCTCGCCGCGGCGGCCGTATGGGGGCTGCTGCGCACCGCGCAGACGGAGTACCCGGGACACCTCGTCCTGGCCGATCTCGACCACCGGCAGCAGACCGCCGAGGTGCTGGCCGACGTGCTCGCGTCCGGTGAGCCGCAGGTCGCGGTCCGGGACGGCGCCGTACTCGTCGGCCGGCTGGCCTCCGTCGCCACCTCCTCCCGGCTGCTGCCCCCGGCCGACGGGGTGCCGTGGCGGCTGGACAGCCGGCGCAAGGGCAGCCTGGACGCCCTCGACCTGATCACCGAGACGCCTCGGGAGCAGCTTGCCCCCGGTGAGGTACGGATGGCCGTGCGCGCCGCCGGAGTCAACTTCCGTGACGTGCTCAACGCCCTGGACATGTACCCCGGGGACGCCGGGGCGATGGGCAGCGAGGCCGCCGGGGTGGTCGTGGAGACCGGCTCCGAGGTGACCGGGCTGCGCGTCGGCGACCGGGTGCTCGGCGCCGTCCAGGGCGGCATCGGCCCGTCCGTCGTCGTCGACCAGAACGAGCTCCTGCCGATCCCGCAGGGCTGGCGGTTCGAGGACGCCGCGTCCGTCCCGATCGCCTTCCTGACCTCGTACTACGGCCTGGTGGACCTGGCCGGCCTGGCGGCGGGCGAGTCGCTGCTGGTGCACGCGGGCGCCGGTGGTGTGGGCATGGCCGCGATCCAGATCGCCCGGCACCTGGGCGCCGAGGTGTTCGCCACGGCGAGCGAGGGCAAGTGGGACGCGCTGCGGTCGCTGGGTATCCCGGACGACCACATCGCCTCCTCGCGTACGACCGACTTCGAGGAGCGGTTCCGGGAGGTGACCGGCGGGCGTGGCGTGGATGTGGTGCTCAACTCGCTCGCGGGCGAGTTCATCGACGCGTCCGCGCGGCTGCTGGCTCCCGGTGGCCGGTTCATCGAGATGGGCAAGACCGACATCCGCGACGCGGAGGCGATGGGCGCCGGCTACCGGCCCTTCGACCTGGCGGAGGCCGGGCCGGCCCGCCTCCAGCAGATGCTGGCCGAGCTGATGGAGCTGTTCGAGGCGGGCGCCCTGCGGCCGCTTCCGGTGACGGCCTGGGATGTGCGGCGGGCGCGGGACGCGTTCCGGTTCATGAGCCAGGCCAAGCACACGGGCAAGATCGTGCTGACCATGCCGCGCGTGTGGGACCCCGAGGGCACCGTGCTCATCACCGGTGGCACCGGCGGTCTCGCCCGCAGCCTCGCGCGCCATCTCGCCGCCGACCGGGGCATGAGGCATCTGCTCCTGGTCAGCCGCCGCGGGCCGGACGCGCCCGGCGCGGCGGACCTGCGGGCGGAGCTGAGCGCGCACGGCGCCGAGGTCACCATCGCCGCGTGCGATGTGGCGGACCGCGCCGCGCTGGAGGCGCTGCTCGCCGGGATTCCGGCGGAGCACCCGCTGATCGCGGTCGTCCACACAGCGGCCGTGCTTGACGACGGGGTGTTCGCGTCGCTGACACCCGAGCGGCTGGCCACGGTCTACGGACCGAAGGCGGACGCGGCCTGGCATCTGCACGAACTGACCCGCGACCTCGGCCTGGCCGCCTTCGTGACGTACTCCTCGGTGGCGGGTCAGCTGGGCGCCGCGGGGCTGGCCAACTACGCCGCCGCGAACTCCTTCCTCGACGCGCTGGCGCACCACCGCAGGGCCCTCGGCCTGCCGGGCCAGTCGCTGCTGTGGGGCCCGTGGGTCCAGGACAGCGGCATGACCAGCGAGCTCAGCCACACCCACATTCAGCGGATCAGCGGGGCCGGCATGCCGCTGCTGACCGAGGAACAGGGCGCCGCGCTGTTCGACGCCGCGGTCGCCTGCGACGAGCCCGTGGTCGCACCCGTGCGCCTGGACCTCGCGGCGCTGCGCGCCCAGAGCGAGACCCCCGGGCTGCTGCGCGGCCTGGTGCGTACGGCCCGCAGGGCCGCGGGCGGCGTCCGTGACTCCGACTCGGGCGCGGCCGACGCGCTGGCCCGCCGGCTCGCCGGGCTGCGCGACGGTGACCGGCTGCGCCTGCTGACGGATCTCGTACGCGGCCAGGCGGCCGCCGTCCTGGGGCACCCGTCGCCGGACGCGATCGAGGTCCGGCGGGAGTTCCGCGAGCTGGGCTTCGACTCGCTGACCGCCGTCGAGCTGCGCAACCGGCTGAACACGGCCACCGGGCTCCGGCTGCCCGCCACCTTGGTGTTCGACTACCCCACCCCGACCGTGCTGGCCGAGTTCCTGCTGCGTGAGCTGCTGGACGAGCACGTCGACGCGATCACGCCGACGGCCGTCGCCACCGCCGGTCTCGCGGACGACCCGATCGTGATCGTCGGGATGGCCTGCCGCTACCCGGGCGGCGTCCGGTCCCCGGAGGACCTGTGGCGGCTGGTCGCCGAGGGGCGCGACGCCATCGCCGAACTGCCCACCGACCGCGGCTGGCGGCTCGACGCGGACGCCGGCTTCCGAGGGGGTTTCCTCTACGACGCCGCCGATTTCGACGCGGGCTTCTTCGGGATCTCGCCGCGTGAGGCTGCGGCCATGGACCCGCAGCAGCGGCTGCTGCTGGAGACCGCGTGGGAGGTGTTCGAGCGCGCCGGCATCGACCCCACCTCCGTCCGCGGCACCGACGCGGGCGTGTTCGTCGGCGCGACCGGCTTCGGCTACGTCCCGCCGGAGGAGTCCCGCGGCCACCAGATGACCGGCCAGGCCACCAGCGTGATCTCGGGCCGGCTGTCCTACACCTTCGGCCTCGAGGGCCCTGCCGTCACCGTGGACACCGCCTGCTCGTCCGCCCTGGTAGCGATGCACCTCGCCGCCCAGGCGCTGCGCTCGGGCGAGTGCTCGCTGGCACTGGCCGGCGGTGTCACGGTGATGTCGACGCCGGTCGGCTTCAGCGAGTTCAACGAGCAGGGCGGGCTGGCCCCGGACGGCCGGTGCCGCGCGTTCGCCGAGGCGGCGGCCGGGACCAGCTGGGCCGAGGGCGTCGGCCTGCTGGCGCTCGAACGGCTGTCGGACGCGCGCCGCAACGGCCATGAAGTGCTGGCCGTCGTGCGGGCTTCGGCCGTCAACCAGGACGGCGCCTCCAACGGGCTGACGGCGCCGAACGGCCCGTCGCAGCAGCGGGTCATCCGCCAGTCCCTCGCCAACGCGGGGCTGTCCGGACGCGACGTCGATGCCGTGGAGGCACACGGCACGGGCACCACGCTGGGCGACCCGATCGAGGCGCAGGCGCTGCTCGCCACCTACGGACAGGACCGCGAGCTGCCCCTGTGGCTGGGGTCGGTGAAGTCGAACATCGGCCACGCCCAGGTGGCCGCCGGCGCTGCCGGTGTGATCAAGATGGTCATGGCGCTGCGCCACGGTGTGCTGCCCATGACCCTCCACGTGGACCAGCCGACCACGCATGTGGACTGGTCGGCGGGCGCGGTGGAGTTGCTGACCGAGTCGACGGAGTGGCCGGAGACCGGGCGTCCGCGCCGGGCCGGTGTCTCCGCGTTCGGCGTCAGCGGCACCAACGCGCACGCCATCCTGGAGCAGGCGCCCGAGGACGCCGAACCGAAGCCGGCCGACCCCGACACCACCGCCGCGACCCCTGCCGCCCTGCCCTGGGTGGTGTCGGCCAGGAGCGACCGCGCGCTGCGCGAGCAGGCGGTCAATCTGTCCTCCCACCTGGAGAACCTTCCCGAGGCGACGTCGGCCGATGTCGGCCACTCGCTGGTGTCGGCGCGTGCGGTGCTGGAGCACCGGGCCGTGGTGGTCGGCGGGGACCGCGGGGAGCTGCTGTCGGGTCTGCGTGCCCTGGGCGAGGACGGGCCGGGGTCGAGCGTGGTCCGCGGCATCGCCGATGTGGAGGGGAAGACGGTGTTCGTCTTCCCGGGGCAGGGGTCGCAGTGGGCCGGGATGGGTGCCCGGTTGCTGGAGGAGTCTCCGGTGTTCGCCGGGCGGATGGCGGAGTGTGCCGCCGCTCTGACGCCCTTCACGGACTGGTCGTTGATGGACGTCGTACGCCAGGCCGAGGGTGCCGCGTCGCTGGAGCGCGTGGATGTGGTGCAGCCGGTGTCGTGGGCGATGATGGTGTCGCTCGCGGCGCTGTGGCGCTCCCACGGCGTGGAGCCGGACGCGGTGGTCGGTCACTCACAGGGCGAGATCGCCGCCGCCTGTGTGGCCGGCGCACTCTCCCTGGAGGACGCGGCCCGGGTGGTGGCGTTGCGCAGTCAGGCGATCGCCCGGCGGCTTGCGGGTGCGGGTGGCATGGCCTCGGTACCGCTGCCGGTGGGCGACGTCGAGGCGCGGCTGGAGCGCTGGGACGGCCGGATATCGGTCGCGGCCGTCAACGGCCCCCGCTCGGCGGTGGTTTCCGGTGACCGTGAGGCTTTGGACGAGCTGATCGAGGAGCTGACCGGCGACGACGTCCGGGTCCGGCGGATCGCGGTGGACTACGCCTCCCACTCCGCCCACGTCGAAGAGATCCACGACGAACTCCTGGAACGTCTGGCACCGCTGCGCCCCCGCGCCGCCGAGGTGCCGTTCTTCTCCACTGTGACCGATGAGTGGCTCGACGGCGGTGAACTGGACGCCGACTACTGGTACCGCAACCTGCGGCGGACGGTGGGCTTCGAGCCCGCGGTCCGGGGGCTGCTCGCCCAGCACCACCGGGCGTTCATCGAGGTCAGCTCGCACCCCGTGCTCACCGTAGGGGTCCAGGAGACCATCGACGCGACAGGCGACCACGCCGTCACCGTCGGCACGCTGCGCCGGGACGAGGGCGGCCTCGGGCGCTTCCTGACCTCGGCGGCCGAGGTGTTCGTCCGCGGTGTCGAGGTCGCCTGGGCGGGCTGCTTCGCCGGCACCCGGGCCCGCCGGACCGAGCTGCCCACCTACCCGTTCCAGCGCGAGCGCTACTGGGCAGACGAGGCCAGGCCCGTCGCCCAGGCCACGGAGACCGACCCGGTGGACGCCGAGTTCTGGTCCGCCGTCGAACAGGAGGACCTGGAGTCCCTGGCCGGCTGGCTGGAGATCGACGGAGACTCGCTGGGCGCGGTGCTGCCCGCCCTCTCCGCCTGGCGGGGCAGGCGCCGTGAGGAGTCCACCGTGGACTCCTGGCGCTACCGGACCGAGTGGCGGCCGCTGCGGATGTCCTCGGTGCCCGTGCTGACCGGCACCTGGCTGGTCATCACCGCCGACGGCGTCGCGGACGACGAGGTGACCGCCGCGCTCGCCGGACACGGCGCTCAGGTCCGGCGGCTGGAGCTGGACGAGCCGTGTGTCGACCGCGCCGAACTCGCGTCCCGGCTCCAGGGCGTCGAGGGCGTCGAGGACCTGCGCGGCATGGTGTCGGTGCTGGCCTTCGCCGAGCAGCCGAGCGCCACCCACCCGACGCTGTCCACCGGGCTCGCGCTGACCCTCGCGCTGGTGCAGGCGCTGGACGACCTCGACACCGGGGCGCCGCTGTGGTGCCTCACCCGGGGCGCCGTGTCCACCGGCCGCTCGGACGGCCTGACCAGCCCGGCGCAGGCACAGGTCATCGGCCTGGGCCGGACCGCCGCGCTGGAGCACCCGCGCCGCTGGGGCGGCCTGGTGGACCTGCCCGCCGAACTCGACCAGCGCGCGGCGCAGCGGCTGGTCGGCGCGCTCGCCGGCACCGAAGGCGAGGACGGCGAGGGCGAGTTCGCGATCCGGTCCTCCGGAGTGTTCGTACGCCGCGTGGTGCGCGCACCCCTCGACGACCGTGGCCCCAACGGCGGTTGGGAGCCGCGCGGCACCACGCTGATCACCGGCGGCACTGGTGTGCTGGGCCAGTATCTGGCCCGGTGGCTCGCGCACAACGGGGCCGAGCACCTGGTGCTGACCAGCCGGCGCGGCATGGACGCGGCCGGCGCAGCCGAGCTGGTGGCCGAGCTGACCGAGCTGGGCACCGCCGTGGAGGTAGCGGCCTGCGACGTGGCGGACCGGGCCGCGGTGGCCGCGCTGCTCGACCGGCTCACGGCCGAGGGGCGGGTCATTCGCACCGCCGTCCACGTGGCCGCTTACATAGACCTCGGCTCGCTGACCACCATGGACCACGAGACGTTCGCCTCGGTCGTCGACGCCAAGGTCGCGGGCGCCCGCCATCTCCACGAGCTGCTGGACGAGGAGCAACTCGACGCAGTCGTGTACTACTCGTCGATCGCCGGCATCTGGGGCAGCGGCGACCACGGCGCGTACGGGGCGGCCAACTCCTACCTGGAGGCGCTGGCGGAACACCGGCGCGCCCAGGGGCTGCGCGCCACCTCCATCGCGTGGGGCATCTGGCGGGACGACCAGGTGCGGGTCGATCCGCAGCAGATCCTCGGCAGCGGTCTGCGCTTCATGCAGCCCGACCTCGCCCACATCGGGCTGCGGCAGGCACTGGAGGACGACGAGACCCTGCTGACGATCGCCGACATCGACTGGGACCGCTACTACCCGGTCTACACCTCGGTTCGCCCCAGCCCGCTGTTCGGCGAGGTGCCCGAGGTGCGCGGCATCCTCGAGAAGGCCGAGAACACCGTCGCCACCTCCGCGGACGGCGAGTTCGCCGCGCGGATCCGCGCCCTGTCCGCCACCGAGCAGGAGCGCGCGCTGCTGGACCTGGTGCGCGCCGAGGCGGCAGCGGTCCTGGGGCACACCTCCCCGGAGGCGATCTCGGAGCGCCGGGCGTTCCGCGACGTCGGGTTCGACTCGCTGACCGCGGTGGACCTGCGCAACCGGGTGGCCAGGGCCACCGGTCTGACCCTGCCGTCCACCCTGGTCTTCGACTACCCGAGCCCGGTGGCCCTGGTGGAGTTCCTGCGGTCGCGGATCGTGGGTTCGGCCGCGGCGCTGCCGGGCGCGCCCGCGCCCGTGGTGTCCGCGGCCTCCGACGAGCCGATCGCGATCATCGGCATGGCCTGCCGCTTCCCCGGCGGGATCGGTTCGCCGGAGCAGCTGTGGGAGGTGGTCGCGGGCGGACAGGACGTCATCTCCGAGTTCCCCGCCGACCGTGGCTGGGACGCCGAGGGGCTCTACGACCCGGACCCGGACAAGCTGGGCAAGACGTACTCGACGCGCGGTGGCTTCCTGCACGACGCGGCGGAGTTCGACGCGGGCTTCTTCGGGATCTCGCCGCGTGAGGCGCTGGCGATGGACCCGCAGCAGCGGCTGCTGCTGGAAACCTCCTGGGAGGCGTTCGAGCGGGCCGGAATCGACCCCGCGTCGGTCAGGGGCAGCCTGACGGGCACGTTCATCGGCTCCAGCTACCAGGACTACGGCTTCGGGCCGCACGCCGACCAGGAGGGGGCCGAGGGCTACCTGCTCACCAGCTCGGTGCCCAGTGTGCTGTCGGGCCGGATCTCGTATCTGTTCGGTCTCGAGGGTCCGGCGGTCACCCTGGACACGGCGTGCTCCTCGTCGCTGGTGGCGCTGCACCTGGCGTGCCAGTCGCTGCGCAACGGCGAGAGCACACTGGCGCTGGCCGGCGGCGTCACGGTGATGACCACCCCCGGCTCGTTCCTCGCCTTCAGCCGCCAGCGCGGCATGGCCGCGGACGGCCGGTGCAAGGCATTCGCGGAATCGGCCGACGGGATGAGCCTGTCCGAGGGCGTGGGGCTGCTCCTGGTGGAGCGGCTGTCGGACGCCCGCCGCAACGGTCACCCCGTGCTGGCGGTGGTGCGGGGCTCGGCGATCAACCAGGACGGCGCGTCGAACGGTCTGACCGCGCCGAACGGCCCCTCGCAGCAGCGGGTGATCCGTCAGGCGCTGACCAACGCCAGGCTGACGGCGAACGACATCGACGCGGTGGAGGCGCACGGCACGGGCACCACGCTGGGCGACCCGATCGAGGCCCAGGCGCTGCTCGCCACGTACGGGCAGGAGCGCGAACAACCCCTGCTGCTGGGCTCGGTCAAGTCCAACCTCGGCCACACCCAGCTGGCCGCCGGCGCCGCGAGCGTGATCAAGATGGTCATGGCGATGCGCCACGGCGTACTGCCCGAGACGCTGCACATCGACGAGCCGACGTCCCATGTGGACTGGTCGTCCGGTGCGGTGGAGCTGCTGACCGAGCAGGCCGAGTGGCCGGAGACGGAGCACCCGCGCCGGGTCGGCGTGTCGGCCTTCGGTATCAGCGGCACCAACGCCCACACCATCCTGGAGCAGGTCCCGCAGCCGCAGGCCGACGACGACGCCCCGGTGGCATCTCCGTCGCCGGCTCGGGAGCCGAGTGTGCTGCCGGTGGTGGTGTCGGGGAAGTCGGAGGAGGCGCTGCGGGCGCAGGCGGCGCGGGTGCTTTCCCGTGTCGAGGAAGAGCCCGGTCTCGCATGGAGCGATCTGGCGTTCTCGCTGGTGACGTCGCGGTCGGGGTTCGAGCGGCGCGGCGTGGTGTTGGCGGGGGCGAGGGCCGGGGCGGTGGAGGGCCTGAGGGCTCTGGCGTGTGACGAGCCGGGTGTGGATGTGGTGCGTGGGGTGGCCCGGGAGGACCGGGTGGTGGCGTTCCTGTTCTCGGGGCAGGGCAGTCAGCGGGCGGGGATGGGCCGGGAGTTGTACGAGGCGTTCCCGGTGTTCGCCGAGGCGCTGGACGAGGTGTTCGCGCACCTGGACGGCCACCTCGAACGGCCGCTGCGCGAGGTGATGTTCGCCGAGGCGGGTTCGGCCGACGCGGAGCTGCTGGACGGGACGGGGTGGACGCAGCCCGCGCTGTTCGCCGTCGAGGTGGCGTTGTTCCGGCTGGTGGAGTCGTGGGGTGTGCGGCCGGATTACGTGGCGGGGCATTCGGTCGGGGAGATCGCGGCGGCGCATGTGGCCGGGGTGTTCTCGCTGGCGGACGCGTGCACGTTGGTGGCGGCGCGGGCCCGGCTGATGGGCGAGCTGCCGCCGGGTGGAGCGATGGTGTCCCTCCAGGCCACCGAGGACGAGGTGACCCCGCAGCTGACCGAGGGAGTCTCGATCGCGGCGGTCAACGGGCCGCGCTCGGTCGTGATCTCGGGCGACGAGGCGGCGGTGCTCGAGCTGGCCGGCCGGTTCGAGGGCGAGGGGCGCAAGACTAGGCGTTTGCGGGTCTCGCATGCGTTTCACTCGGCTCTGATGGACGGGATGGCTGCTGAGTTCGAGCGGGTGGTGCGGGGCCTGTCGTTCGGGGCTCCGGCGGTGCCGTTGGTGTCGAATCTGACGGGAGAGGTGGCGTCGGCCGAGCTGCTGTGCGCGCCCGAGTACTGGGTGCGGCAGGTGCGCGAGGCGGTGCGGTTCGCCGATGGCGTGCGTCGGCTGGACGAGTGTGGTGTGAGTACGTATCTGGAGCTGGGGCCGGACGGTGTGCTGTCGGCGATGGCTCAGGAGAGCCTGTCCGAGCAGTCGCCCGCCACCACGGTGGTCGTCTCCGCGCTGCGGAAGGGTGTGGACGAGGAGCGTGCGGTGGTCACCGCGCTGGCCCGGCTGTACGCGCACGGCGTGGAGGTCGACTGGCCGGCGTTCTTCGCGGGCACCGGCGCCCACCGGGTCGAACTGCCCACGTACGCCTTCCAGCACCAGCGCTACTGGCCGAACGTGTCGGCGCCGGCGCCCGCCGCGAACACGGGAATCGCGGAGGCGGACGCGGACACGGACTTCTGGGCCACGGTCGAGGGGGAGGACCTGGAGTCCCTGGCCTCGCGGCTGGAAGTCGACGGCGACTCGCTCGGCGCGGTGCTTCCCGCGCTGACGACGTGGCGCCGCCGCCGACGTGAGCAGTCGGTCGTGGACGGCTGGCGCTACCGGGTCACCTGGACGCCACTGGCCGACCCGACCCCCCGGGCCCAGCGCGGCAGCTGGCTCGTGGTCGTCCCGGCCGAGCAGGCCGACGACCCGTGGGCGACCTCCGTGGCCGAGGCCATGACCACCCCGACGGTACGCGTCGAGATCGGCGAGCCGGACCGCGCCGCACTGGCCGACCGGCTGCGTGAGGCGGCGGCGGAATCGGGCCCGTTCGTGGGCGTCCTGTCCCTGCTCGCACCGTACGAGCCCGCCTCCGGCGGACACCCGGGCGTACCGGCGGGCGTGGCCCTGACGATCACCTTGGTGCAGGCGCTGGGCGACGCGGGCATCGAGTCGCCGCTGTGGACCGCCACGCGAGGCGCGGTGTCGGTGAGCCGCTCGGACACCGCGCCGAACCCGGCGCAGGCGGCCGTATGGGGCCTTGGCCGGGTCGCGGCGCTGGAGTACCCGCGGCGCTGGGGCGGACTGATCGACCTGCCCGACACTCTCGACCGGCCCGCCGGCCGACGGCTGGCCGCGGTGCTGTCCGGTGCCGGTGCCGGCACCGGCGACGAGGATCAGCTCGCGGTGCGCTCCTCCGGCCTCTTCGGCCGGCGCGTCGTCCACTGCCCGGCCGACGGCGATCCGGACGAGACCGGCTTCATCGCCACCGGAACGGTCCTGATCACCGGCGGCACCGGCGGACTTGGCGGCCATGTGGCCCGCTGGCTCGCCCGCGGCGGCGCCGAGCACCTGGTGCTGACCAGCCGTCGGGGGCCGGACGCACCCGGCGCCCGCGAACTGTGCGACGAACTCGCCGAGCTGGGCGCGCGGGTCACGATCGCCGCCTGCGACGTGGCCGACCGGGAGGCGCTCGCGGCCGTGCTGGCCGACATCCCCGACGACCGCCCCCTGACGGGCGTCGTGCACACCGCGGGCATCGCCCAGGCGGCCGCCCCGCTGGACGGCGCGAGCGACGCCGAGACGGCCGAGGTGATGACCGCCAAGGTGGTCGGCGCGGCCAACCTCGACGCGCTGCTCGGCGACCGTGAGCTCGACTTCTTCGTCCTCTTCTCCTCGGTCGCCGCCACCTGGGGCAGCGGCGGCCAGGGCGCCTACGGCGCGGCCAACGCCTACCTGGACGCGCTGGCCGAGGCCCGTACGGCCCGGGGGCTGACGGCGACATCCGTGGCCTGGGGCGCGTGGGCCGACGGCGGAATGGCGGCCGCCGACGGCGCCCAGGACTACCTGGCGCGCCGCGGGCTGATCCTCATGGCGCCGGAGACCGCCATCGCCGGGCTGAGTCGCGCCCTGCGCAACCGGGACGTGACCGTCGCGGTCGCCGACGTCGACTGGGACCAGTTCGCCCCCGCGTTCACCCTGGCACGGCCGAGCGCGCTGCTGCGCGACCTGCCCGGCGTACGCCGCGCGCTCGCCGCGGACGCACCCGTGCGGTACGACGACGCGTCGGAGCTCAGCTCGCTGCGCGGACGGCTGCGGGCCACGCCGGACGACGAACGGCTCGATCTGCTGCTCGGTGTCGTCCGGGAACAGGTGGCCCTGGTGCTCGGCCACTCGGGCGCGGAGGCCATCGAGGCCGACCGGGCCTTCAAGGACCTCGGCTTCGACTCGCTGACGGCGGTGGAGCTGCGCAACCGGCTCGCCACCGCGACCGGACTGGCCCTGCCCACCACCCTGGTCTTCGACTACCCGTCCCCGGCGGCGCTGGTCGACCACCTCCGCGCCGAACTGCTCGGGGAGCAGCCGGGCCCGGGCGGCTCGGCCGTCCTCACCGCCCTCGGGAGCGTGGCGGACGACCCGATCGTGATCGTCGGGATGAGCTGCCGCTACCCGGGCGGTGTCCGGTCGCCCGAGGATCTGTGGCGTCTGGTGGCCGAGGAGCGGGACGCGATCTCCCCGTTCCCGTCCGACCGTGGCTGGAACCTCGACGCGGAGAGCGCTTTCGAGGGCGGATTCGTCCACGACGCCACCGAGTTCGACGCCCGGTTCTTCGGCATCTCGCCGCGTGAGGCGCTGGCCATGGACCCGCAGCAGCGGCTGCTGCTGGAGTCCGCGTGGGAGGTGTTCGAGCGGGCCGGAATCGACCCGACGGGGCTGCGCGGCAGCGACGCGGGCGTCTTCATCGGCGCCACCGGCGGCGGCTACGTCGCCCCTGAGGAGTCACTCGGCCACATGATGACCGGCCAGGCGACGAGCGTGGTGTCCGGCCGGCTGTCCTACACCTTCGGCCTGGAGGGCCCGGCGGTCACGGTGGACACGGCGTGTTCGTCCTCGCTGGTGGCGATGCACATGGCGATGCAGGCGCTGCGCGGCGGCGAGTGCTCGCTGGCGCTGGCCGGCGGGGTGACGGTGATGTCCAACCCGGCGGGGTTCGCGGAGTTCCGGCAGCAGGGCGGACTGGCGCGGGACGGCCGGTGCAAGTCCTTCGCGGAGGGCGCCGACGGCACCGGCTGGTCGGAGGGCGTGGGCCTGGTGGTGCTGGAGCGGCTGTCGGACGCGCGGCGCAACGGTCATGAGGTGCTGGCGGTGGTGCGGGGTTCGGCGGTGAACCAGGATGGTGCGTCGAATGGTCTGACGGCGCCGAATGGTCCGTCGCAGCAGCGGGTGATCCGTCAGGCGCTGGCGAACGCGGGTCTGGCTCCGGCGGAGGTGGACGCGGTCGAGGCGCACGGCACCGGCACCACGCTGGGCGACCCGATCGAGGCCCAGGCGCTGCTCGCCACCTACGGACGGGACCGGGAGCAGCCGCTGCGGCTCGGCTCCATCAAGTCCAACATGGGGCACACCCAGTCCGCCTCGGGCGTCGCCGGTGTGATCAAGATGGTGATGGCGCTGCGCCACGGCGTGCTGCCCAGGACGCTGCACGTGGACGCGCCGACCACGCATGTGGACTGGGCGACCGGTGCGGTGGAGCTGTTGACCGAGCCCGCCGAGTGGCCGGAGACCGGGCGCCCGCGCCGGGCCGGCATCTCCTCCTTCGGCATGAGCGGCACCAACGCCCACGCCATCATCGAGCAGGCCCCCGAGGACGCGGTGGACGCCGAGAGCGTGTCGGACACGCCCACGGTCGACGCGGTGACGGTGCCGTGGCTGGTGTCGGCGAAGTCGGCCGCGGCGCTGCGTGGTCAGGCGGCCGGTCTGCTGTCCCATGTGGAGGGCGCACCGGAGCTGAGTCCCGTGGACGTCGGCTATTCGTTGCTGTCCACGCGGTCGGTGCTGGAACACCGGGCGGTGGTGGTCGGCGGGGACCGTGAAGCGCTGCTGTCGGGCCTGCGCGCCCTGGGCGATGACGATCCCGCGCCCGGTGTGGTGCGTGGCGTCGCCGACGTGGAGGGGAAGTCGGTGTTCGTCTTCCCCGGGCAGGGCTCTCAGTGGGCCGGGATGGGTGCCCGGCTCCTGGAGGAGTCTCCGGTGTTCGCCGAGCGGCTGGCTGAGTGCGCGATGGCTCTGGCGCCTCACATCGAGTGGTCGTTGGTGGATGTGGTGCGGCAGAGCGAGGGTGCCGTGTCGCTGGAGCGGGTGGATGTGGTGCAGCCGGTGTCGTGGGCGGTGATGGTGTCGCTTGCGGCGCTGTGGCGGGCCCATGGTGTGATTCCGGACGCTGTCGTCGGGCACTCCCAGGGCGAGATCGCCGCCGCCTGTGTGGCGGGCGCGCTGTCGCTGGAGGACGGTGCCCGGGTCGTGGCGCTGCGGAGCCAGGCGATCGCGCGACGGCTGGCCGGTGCCGGAGGCATGGCGTCGATTCCGTTGCCGGTCGATGAGGTCGAGGTCCGGCTGGAGCAGTGGAGCGGCCGAGTGTCGGTCGCGGCGGTCAACGGCCCCCGGTCGGTCGTGGTCTCCGGCGACCCCGAGGCACTGGACGAGCTGATCGAGGAACTGACGCGCGACGACGTGCGGGTGCGGCGGATCGCCGTGGACTACGCCTCCCACTCCTCCCATGTCGAGGAGCTTCACGAGGAGTTGCTGGCGGAACTCGCGCCGGTCACCCCGCGCGGAGTGCGGGTGCCGTTCCTGTCGACAGTGACCGGTGAGTGGCTCGACGGTGGCGAGCTGGACGCCGAGTACTGGTACCGCAACCTTCGTCGGACGGTGGCCTTCGAACCCGCAGTCCGCGAGCTGCTGGCCCGCCGCCACCGCGCGTTCGTCGAGGTCAGCGCGCACCCTGTGCTGTCCGTCGCGGTCCAGGAGGCCATCGACGACGCCGACGAGGTCGCCGTGGTCGCGGGCACGCTGCGCCGCGACCAGGGGGGACTCGACCGCTTCGCCCAGTCGCTGGCCGAACTCTTCGTCCGTGGTGTTCCCACCGGCTGGGCCGGGTTCTTCACCGCGACCGGCGCCCGCCGGGTGGAGCTGCCCACCTATGCCTTCCAGCGGCAGCGGTTCTGGCCCGAGGCGGCCGAGAGCCAGGCGCTGCCCGGTGACCAGGACACGGTGGACACGGAGTTCTGGGCCGCCGTCGAAGGGGAGGAACTGGACTCCCTGGCCTCGCGGCTGGAGGTGGACGCCGACTCGCTCGGCGCCGTGCTGCCCGCGCTGTCGTCATGGCGGCGCCAGCGGCGCGAGCGTTCCACGGTCGACGGCTGGCGCTACCGGACCACATGGAAGCCCGTGACCGCGGACGCCATCGCCCCGTCGGGAACCTGGCTGGTGGTCGTACCGCAGGGCCTGGCCGCTGACGCGTGGGTGTCCGCCCTGGTGGACGCGGTGGGCACCGGTTCGGTGCCGCTGGAGGTCGGGGCCGCCGATCGCACCGAGCTGGCCGACCGCCTCGCGTCATGCGCCGCGGATCGCGCCGGTGGCGCGGACGGCGGGGAGTTCGCGGGCGTGGTGTCCCTGCTGGCGCTGAGCGAGAACGCCCTTCCCGAGTATCCGTCGGTTCCGGCCGGAGTGGTGCTGACCGCGACCCTGATGCAGGCCCTGGGCGACGCGGGGATCGAGGCGCCGGTGTGGGCGGTCACCAGGGGCGCGGTGTCGCTGGGCGGTTCGGACCCGGCCACGGCCCCGCTCCAGAACGCCGTCTGGGGCTTCGGCCGGGTCGCCGCGCTGGAGTACCCGCGCGGCTGGGGCGGTCTGATCGACCTGCCCGCCGAGCTGGACGACCGGATCACCGCCCGCTTCGCCGGCGCGCTGACCGCCCCCACGGGCGAGGATCAGATCGCGGTCCGTGCCACCGGCGTGTTCGGCAGGCGGCTGGTGCAGGCCCCGGCCCAGGCCCCGGACCAGCAGTGGCAGCCGAGCGGCACGGTGCTCATCACCGGTGGCACGGGGGCGCTGGGCGGACATGTCGCCCGGTGGCTGGCCGGCCACGGTGCCGAACACCTGCTGCTGACCAGCCGCCGTGGCCCCGACGCCCCCGGTGCGGAGGAACTGCGCGCCGAGCTCCGCGCCCTGGGCACACAGGTCACCATCGCCGCGTGCGACGTGGCCGACCGGGACGCGCTGACGGCCCTCCTGGGCACCGTCCCGGCCGAGCATCCGCTGACCGCTGTCGTCCACACCGCGGGTGTGCTCGACGACGGCCTGATCGACGGGCTCGCCCCCGAACGCTACGAGCAGGTCTTCCGCTCGAAGGTGGCGTCGGCGCTGCTGCTGGACGAGCTGACCCGCGATCTGGACCTGACGGTGTTCGCCCTGTACGCGTCGTCCTCGGGCGCGATCGGGAGCCGTGGCCAGGCGAACTACGCGGCGGCCAACGCCGTACTGGACGCCCTGGCCGAGCGGCGTCGCGCCCAGGGTCTCGCCGCCACCTCGGTGGCCTGGGGGCTGTGGGCCGGAGCCGGAATGGCCGCCGACACACCGGTGGAGGCGGTGTCCCGGCGGGCCGGTGTGGTGGCGATGGACCCGGAGCTGGCGGTGACGGCGCTGGCCGGGCTGGTCGCCGACACCGAGCCGACCGCCTTCGTCTCGGCCCTCGCCTGGGATCGGTTCGCGCTGACCTTCAGCGCCGTCCGGCCGAGTCCGCTGCTGAGCGAGATCCCGGAGGCCCGGCGCGCCATGCGGGCCGGGGCGGACGACGGCGCCGAGGGGACCGGCGAGTCGCTGCGTGAGCGGCTGGCGAAGATGCCCGAGCCGGAGCGCGTCTCGGCCGTCGTGGGGCTCGTACGCAAGACGGCCGCGGCCGTGCTCGGGTACGACTCGGCCGAGGCGGTCGAGTCCGGCAAACCGTTCCGCGACCTCGGGTTCGACTCGCTGACCGCGGTGGAGTTCAGCAACCGGCTGGCCGCCGCCACACAACTGCGGCTGAAGCGGGCGCTGGTGTTCGACTACCCGAGCCCGACCGCGCTCTCGCAGCACCTGCTGGAGCAGCTGCTGCCGGACGGCACCGACGAGCCGGGCACGGTCGGTGGCGCGGGCGGCCAGGGCCAGGTGCTCGCCGAGATCGACCGGCTGGAGGCGACGCTGGCCGCCGCCACCACCCGGCGGGAGACCCGTCTACAGGTCCGCGAGCGCCTGACCAAGCTGCTCGCCCAGTGGGGCGACGAGGACCTGCACGACGGCCCGGGCGGAGTCGACGAGCAACTGCTCCAGGCCTCCGACGAGGAGGTGTTCGACTTCATCGGCAAGGAGTTCGGCATCTCCTGACAGTCGGCACCAGGTTCCGCGGCCATTGGGATTGAGAGAGATTCAGATGGAAAACGAAGACAAGCTCCGTTACTTTCTCAAGAGGGTGACCGCCGACCTTCATGAGACCCGGCAGCGCCTGCGGGACGCCGAGTCCGGGCGGCATGAGCCGGTCGCGATCGTGGGCATGGGATGCCGGTTCCCCGGCGGTGTGGACGGCCCCGAATCGCTGTGGGAGCTGCTGGCCGAGGGGCGGGACGCCATCTCGCCCTTCCCGGCGGACCGAGGCTGGGACACCGACGGGGTGTACGACCCGGAGCAGGGGCAGCGCGGCACCTCCTACGTCCGGGAGGGCGGGTTCCTCACGGACGTGGGCGGCTTCGACCCCGCGTTCTTCGGGATCTCCCCACGCGAGGCCCTGGTGATGGACCCGCAGCAGCGGCTGCTGCTCGAAGTGTCCTGGGAGGCCCTGGAAAGAGCCCGCATCGACCCCCTGTCGCTGCGTGGCAGCCGCACCGGCGTGTTCGTCGGCAGCAACGGCCAGGGATACGGCCGGCTCGCGGCCCGCAGCGAGGGCGCCGTGGACTACATGACCACCGCCGCCACCTCCAGCGCGCTGTCCGGGCGGGTGTCGTATGTGCTGGGCCTCGAAGGCCCGGCGCTCACAGTGGACACCGCGTGTTCGTCGTCGCTGGTCTCGCTGCACCTGGCCGCGCAGGCGCTGCGCCAGGGCGAGTGCTCGATCGCCCTGGCCGGCGGGGCGACGGTGATGGCCGACCCCGGCCTGTTCATCGGGTTCAGCCGGCAGGGCGGACTGGCCGCGGACGGCCGCTGCCGTACCTTCGCGGCCGGGGCGACCGGCACCGCGTGGGGCGAGGGCGCCGGGATGCTGGTGCTGGAGCGGCTGGCCGACGCCCGCGCCAACGGGCATCGCGTACTCGCCGTGATCAGCGGCAGCGCGGTGAACCAGGACGGCGCGTCGAACGGCCTGACCGCCCCCAACGGGCCCTCGCAGGAGCGGGCCATCCGTGCCGCCCTGGCCAGTGCGGGGCTGACCACCGACGATGTGGACGCGGTCGAGGCGCACGGCACCGCCACCCCGCTGGGCGACCCGATCGAGGCCGAGGCGCTGCTGGCCACGTACGGGCAGGGCCGCACCGCCGACCCGCTGTGGCTCGGCTCGGTCAAGTCCAACATGGGCCACACCCAGGCCGCCGCGGGGGTGGTCGGGGTCATCAAGATGGTGCTGGCCATCGAGCACGGACTGCTGCCGAAGACGCTGCACATCGACGAGCCGACGCCCGCCGTCGACTGGACCAGCGGAGCGGTGTCGCTGCTGACGGACGCGCGGCCGTGGCCGCCGACCGGCCGGCCCCGCCGCGCGGGAGTGTCGTCCTTCGGGGTCAGCGGCACCAACGCACACCTCATCGTCGAGCAGGCACCGGAGCCCGCGTCGGCTGAACCGCCCGGGTCCGGCGAGCCGTTCGTGTCCGCGGAGCCCCCGGTGGCCGCCACCACCGCCCCGCCCGTGCTCGCCTGGCCGCTGTCGGCGCGCACCGGCCAGGCCCTGCGGGCACAGGCCGGCCGCCTGCTGGCACACCTGGACGCCCACCCCGAGACGGCCGCCGCCGACCTCGGACTGTCCCTGGCGACGACCCGGGCCGCCCTCCAGCACCGGGCGGCCGTGGTCGGCGCCGACCGGGACGGACTGCGCACCGCCCTCACCGCCCTCGCCGACGGCACACCCGCCCCCGGCGTGGTCCAGGACGTCGCGGGCGACGGCCACCTCGCCTTCCTGTTCACCGGGCAGGGCGCGCAGCGCGTCGGCATGGGCCGCGAACTCCACCGCGGCCACCCCGTGTTCGCCGAGGCGTGGGACGCCGTCGCCGCCGAGCTGGACAAGCATCTCGACCACCCCCTGAACAGCGTCGTACACGGGACGGACCAGAGCCTCCTCGACCGGACCGCATACGCCCAAGCGGGCCTGTTCGCCCTCGAAGTGGCGCTGTTCCGGCTGCTGGAGTCGTGGCGGGTGCGCCCCGACTACCTCGTGGGCCACTCGATCGGCGAGATCGCGGCGGCACACGTGGCGGGTGTGTTCGACCTGCCCGACGCCTGCGCACTGGTGGCCGCGCGCGGCCGGCTGATGCAGGCGCTGCCCGAGAACGGGGCGATGCTGGCGGTGCGCGCCCGCGAGAACGAGGTGCTGCCGCTGCTGGACAAGCGGGTGGCGATCGCCGCCGTCAACGGGCCCGAGTCCGTGGTGGTCTCCGGTGACGCCGAGGCGGTCGACCGGCTCGCCGGCCACTTCCGCGCCCTGGGCCGCAAGACCAAGCGGCTCCAGGTCAGCCACGCCTTCCACTCCCCGCTGATGGAGCCGATGCTGGCCGAGTTCGAGAAGGTCGCCCGCGGCCTGTCGTACGCGCCACCGGCCATCACCGTGATCTCCGATGTCACCGGCGAGGCGGCGGGCGCCGAGCAGCTCGGCGACCCCGCGTACTGGGTCTCCCACGTACGCCACACCGTGCGGTTCCACGACGCCGTCCGCTGGCTCGCCGACCGGGACGTCACCAGGTACGTCGAGCTGGGCCCGGACGGGACGCTCTCGGCGATGGCGCAGGAGGCCGTCGGCCGCGAGAACGCGCTCTGCGTCCCCCTGCTGCGCGAGGGCCGCCCCGAGCCCCGCACCCTGCTCACCGCCGTGGCCCGGCTCCATGTGAACGGCCTGTCACCCGACTGGGCCGCGGTCTTCGCCGGGTCCGGCGCACAACAAGTCGACCTGCCCACCTACGCCTTCCAGCACGAGCGCTACTGGCTGGACCTGCCGCCCGAGGAGCCCGGAGCGGACAGGCTGGGGCTCACCCCGGCGCCACACCCGCTCCTCGGCGCCCAGCTGGCCCTCGCCGACGGCGACGGCCACGTCTTCACCTGCCACCTGTCGACCCGCTCCACCCCCTGGCTCGCCGACCACGTGATCACGGGCTCGGTGCTGTTCCCGGGCACGGCCTTCGTCGAACTGGCCCTGCACGCCGGACACCAGGTCGGCTGCCCGCTGCTGGAAGAGCTCACCATCCAGGCGCCCGTACCGCTGCCCGAGGGCGGCGGCGTCCGGCTACAGATCCTGATGGGCGGCCCGGACGGGACCGGCCGCAGGCCGCTGACCGTGTACGCGCGCCCGGACGACGGGCCCGACGACATGCCCCACGGCGCCGAGTGGATCCGACACGCCGAGGGAACGCTCGCGCCGGGCGGGCAGGTCGCGACCGAACCGCTCACGGCGTGGCCACCGGCCGGCGCCGACCCCATCGACCTCGACGGCTACTACGACCGGCTCGCGGAATCCGGCTCCGACTACGGTCCGGCGTTCCGGGGCCTGCGCGCCGCGTGGCGCCTGGGCGACCAGGTGTTCGCCGACATCGAGCTGGACCAGGAACACCACGCCGCGGCCGAGTCCTTCGGGGTGCACCCGGCGCTGCTGGACGCCGCCCTGCACGCCGTGGGCGGGCTGCGCCAGGACCAGGGCCCGGGCGTCCGGTACCCGTTCGCCTGGCAGAACGTGGCGCTGCACGCGGTCGGCGCGTCGGCGCTGCGGGTACGGCTGACCCCCAACGGCTCCGACGGCGTGTCGGTGCTGGCCGCCGACGCGACGGGCCAACCGGTCGCCACCATCGGCTCGCTGGTGCTGCGGCCCGCGTCCCCGGCGGACGGCGTGTCGCACCCCGGGCTCCGCGACGCGCTGTTCGGCGTCGACTGGCTGCCCGTGACCACCACACCCGTCGGCGCCGGTCAGACGCCGACCGCCGAGGGCTGGGCGGTGATCGGCCCGGAGGGAACAACGCTGGCCGGCCCCGCCGATACCCGCTACCCGACCCTGGCCGAACTCGCCGAGGCGGTCGACCGGGGAGCGCCGCCCCCCGAACACGTCGTCGTCGACCGCTCCACGCCGCCCGGCGACCCCGCCCTGCCGACAGCGGTGCGCGAGGCGCTGTACGACACGCTGGAGCTGGTCAAGGGGTGGCTCGCCGATGAGCGGTTCGCCGCCTCCCGGCTCGTGGTGGTCACCCGCGCGGCCGTCTCCGCCCTGCCCGACGAGGACATCCCGGCACCCGCGCTCGCCCCGATGTGGGGGCTGCTGGCCTCGGCGCAGGCCGAACACCCGGGCCGGATCGTCCTGGCCGACCTGCCCGCCGCCGAGGACGGCCCGGCCGGCGTCGCCGCGCTGCGCGGCGCGCTGGCGTCCGGCGAACCCCGTATCGCCGTGCGCGGCGGCGAGGTCCACGCCGCGCGGCTGACCCGGCTCGCCGCCCCGCGCGGGGAGGCGGCGCCCTGGACCGACACGGCGGGCACCGTACTCATCACCGGCGGCACCGGCGGCCTCGGCAGCCTGGTGGCGCGCCACCTGGTGACCCGACACGGCGTACGCCATCTGCTGCTGACGAGCCGGCGGGGCCTCGATGCGCCCGGCGCCACCAGGCTGCGTGACGAGCTGGCCGCCGAGGGCGCACAGGTCACCGTCGCCGCGTGCGACGTGTCCGACCGGGCCGCACTCGCGGAACTGCTCGACACCGTACCCGCCGACCACCCCCTCACGGCCGTGGTGCACACGGCCGGAGTGCTCGACGACGCGACCATCGAATCGCTCACCCCGGAGCGGATGGACACCGTGCTGCGGCCCAAGGTCGACGCCGCCTGGAATCTGCACGAGCTCACCGGGGAGCTGTCCGCCTTCGTCCTCTTCTCCGCGGCCGCCGGCCTCCTCGGAGGACTCGGCCAGGGGAACTACGCGGCCGCCAACACCTTCCTCGACGCGCTCGCCCAGCACCGCAGGGCCCGCGGACTGCCCGCCGTCTCCCTCGCCTGGGGCGCCTGGGAGCCCCAGGACGGCATGACCGCCACCCTCACCGACACCGACCTCGACCGGATGAGCCGCCTCGGCACCCGGATGATCTCAGCCGAGCAGGGGATGGCACTCCTCGACGCCGCGATGGCCACCGACCGCGCCGTGGTGGCGCCGTTCCGGCTCGACACCGCGATGCTGGAGCACCTGTCCGACGTCCCGCCGATCCTGCGCCACCTCGTACGGGGCCCGGCCCGCCGCGCGGCACACCGGGGCGCGCCCCAACCGACGGAACTCGCGGACCGGCTCGCCGGCGCGGCCGAGGCCGAACGGCCCCGCATCCTGGTCGAGCTGGTGCGCGGCCAGGTGGCCGCGGTCCTCGGATACGCGGCCACCTCCCAGATCGAGGAGGACCAGGCGTTCAAGGACCTCGGCTTCGACTCGCTCACCGCACTCGAACTGCGCAACACCCTCAACGCGGCCACCGGGCTGCGACTGTCCGCCACCCTCATCTTCGACTATCCGACGATCCGCGAGCTCGCCGGACATCTGCACGACGAGCTGGTGGCGCCCGGCAGCGCGGTGCACACCGCCAGGGGTGCCCGGCCGCTGCGCACCGCCGCGCCCGCGGACGACGACCCGATCGCCATCGTCTCGATGAGCTGCCGCTATCCCGGCGGCGTACGGTCGCCGGCCGACCTGTGGGACCTCGTCACCGCGGACCGGGAAGGGATCTCCGGGTTCCCCGAGGACCGGGGCTGGGACCTGGAGTCCCTCTACGACCCCGACCCCGAACACCGGGGCACCACCTACACCCGGGAGGGCGGCTTCCTCGAGGACGCGGGCGCCTTCGACGCGGGCTTCTTCGGCATCTCACCCCGCGAGGCCCTGGCCATGGACCCCCAGCAGCGGCTGCTGCTGGAAACCTCCTGGGAGGCACTGGAACGGGCCGGGCTCGACCCGGTGTCCCTGCGCGGCAGCGACACCGGTGTCTTCGCCGGGATCATGTACCACGACTACGCGAGCGGCGACGCCGACTTCCCCCCGGAATCCCTGGGTTTCCTCGGCACCGGATCCTCGGGGAGCGTGCTCTCCGGCCGGATCTCCTACACCTTCGGCTTCCAGGGACCGGCGCTGACGGTGGACACCGCCTGCTCCTCGTCGCTGGTCACCCTCCATCTCGCCGCCCAGGCGCTGCGGCAGGGCGAGTGCTCCATGGCGCTGGCCGGCGGCGTGACGGTGATGGCGGGCCCCGAGACCTTCCTCGACTTCGGAACGCAGGGCGGCCTGGCCGCCAACGGCCGGTGCAAGTCCTTCGCGGACGCGGCCGACGGCGTGAGCTGGGCCGAGGGGGTCGGCGTCCTGGTCCTGGAGCGGCTCTCCGACGCGCGCCGCAACGGCCACCCGGTGCTCGCCCTGGTCCGCGGCTCCGCCGTCAACCAGGACGGCGCGTCCAACGGCCTGACCGCGCCCAACGGCCCGGCGCAGCGGCGGGTCATCCGCCAGGCCCTCGCGAGCGCCGCGCTGTCGCCCGCCGACATCGACGCCGTGGAAGGACACGGCACCGGCACCACCCTGGGCGACCCGATCGAGGCCCAGGCCCTGCTCGCCACCTACGGGCAGGGCCGCGCCCCCGACCGGCCGCTGCTGCTGGGCTCGATCAAGTCGAACATCGGCCACACCCAGGCGGCCGCCGGGGTGGCCGGGGTGGTCAAGATGGTGCAGGCGATGCACCACGGCCTGCTGCCCCGCACCCTGCACGTGGACCAGCCGTCCACCCATGTGGACTGGGCCGCCGGGGACGTGGCGCTGCTCACCGACCCCACGCCGTGGCCGGAGACCGGCGGACCGCGCCGCGCGGCGGTGTCGTCCTTCGGGATCAGCGGAACGAACGCACACGTCATCCTGGAACAGGCGCCGCCCCCGCATGAGCCCGCACCACGCCACGACGCGGACGTGCGGCACGACGCGGCAGAGCGGCCGGACCCCGTTGTCGTACCGTGGCTGCTGTCGGCCAGGACACCGCAGGCGCTGCGGGCACAGGCCGCCGGGCTGCTGCCCCTCGTGGCGGGCTCGGCCGACCCGGGCCCGCGCGCCCTGGACATCGGGTACTCGCTGGCGACCTCGCGCGCGGCGTTCGAACATCGCGCGGTGGTCCTCGCCGAGGATCCCGAGGAGGCCGTGCGGGCGCTGACCGCGCTGTCCCACGGCGAGACCGCGGCAGGACTGCTCGTGGGCGACACGCGCGCGGGGGGCGCGACCGGGTTCCTCTTCGCCGGTCAGGGCTCCCAGCGGCTGGGTATGGGGCGGGAACTGGCCGAACGGTACCCGGCGTTCGCCACCGCGCTGGAGCCGGTGCTCGACGAGCTGGACCGCCACCTTCCCCGGCCGCTCCGGGAAGTGCTCTGGGGCTCGGACGACCAGCTGCTCGACCGCACGGACTTCGCCCAGGCCGCGCTCTTCGCCGTCGAGGTGGCCCAGTTCCGGCTGGCGGAGTCGTGGGGGCTTCGGCCGGACTACGTGGCAGGGCACTCGATCGGGGAGATCGCCGCCGCGCATGTGGCCGGTGTCCTGTCCCTCGCGGACGCCTGTGTCCTGGTGGCCGCGCGCGGCAGGCTGATGGCCGAACTGCCCTCAGGCGGCGCGATGGTGGCGCTCCAGGCGGCGGAGGACGAGGTGTCCTCCCTGGTCAGCGATCGGGTGAGCATCGCCGCGGTCAACGGGCCCCGGTCGGTCGTGATGTCCGGAGACCAGGGCGTGGTCGAGGAGATCGCCGCGCGATTCGCCGCGGAGGGGCGCAGGACCCGCATGCTGCGGGTGTCGCACGCCTTCCACTCGGTGCTGATGGAGCCGATGCTCGCGGGGTTCCGGGCCATAGCCGAGGGCCTGACGTACAACACGCCGACGATCCCGCTCGTCTCGAGCGTCACGGGCGCGGCCGCGGGCCCGGAGGACATGTGCTTCGCCGAGTACTGGGTGCGGCATGTCCGGGCCACCGTACGGTTCGCCGACACCGTCCGATTCCTGGCGGACCAGGGCGTCTCGCGCTTCGTGGAGCTGGGCCCGGACGGGTCGCTGAGCGGGGTGGCCCAGGAGTCGGTGACCTCCGATACGGCGGTGTTCGTCCCCCTCGTACGCAAGGACCGGCCGGAGCCCGCCGCGGCGCTCACCGCGCTCGGCCGTCTGCATGTCCACGGCGTACCGGTGGACTGGTCCGCCTTTTTCGCGGACAGCGGCGCCCGGCGGATCGACCTCCCCACCTATCCGTTCCAGCACGAGCGCTACTGGGCCAAGAGGCGCGGCGGCACGGCCAACCCGGTGGCGTTGGGGTTGGGTGGGGTGGGGCATCCGGTGTTGGGTGCGGTGGTGGTGTGTGCGGGTTCGGGTGGTGTGGTGTTGACGGGTCGGTT
>NZ_JBEOSB010000025.1:0-195950 GCF_040302705.1 Streptomyces sp. NPDC097640 | reverse complement strand
CATCATCGGACAGCACAACCTCGACGGCACGAGGACCCCGGGACATGAAAACAGCCTACAGACTTAAGCCCGCGATTTCCGGCGCATCACACTAGATGGTTGATGCGTTTTTCGGTCTGCTAAGCCTTACTCGCGGTCGGCGCAGAGGTCAGCGGTCAGCGCCGCACAGGCCCACTCCTCCCAGGCGTCGGGGGACCAGCCGCGGTCGCGGACGAAGACCAGGTACAGCTCGGGGCTGAGCAGACCGAACAGCAGGTCGGCAGCGCGGGTGACGTCGACGTCGGCGCGGGCGTCGGGCTTGGAGGTCAGCGCCTTAGCTGCGGCGTACTGGACGGTGTAGCGCGGGTCCGGGTCGGCGGGCCACTGCGCGGCGATCTCCGGGTCGGTGGCCGCGGCGGCGGCGATCAGCGGCATGATCGGGGCGACCCGGCCGAGGATCTCGCGCACGCCCCGTACGTGGGCGCGCAGTTGTCCGGCCGCGGTGGGCTCGGCGCACGCGCTGCGGAACCAGTCTCGGTCCATCGTGGCGACCGGTTCGGCGTCGCCGGCGATGGACGTGTCGACGACGTCCTTGAACAGCGCGCGCTTGTTGCGGAACACGAAATACACGGTCTGGACGGCCACGCCCGCGCGGTCTGCGACCTCCTGAAGGCTCGTCGCCCCATACCCCTGCGCGACGAACAGGTCCCGTGCCGCCGCGACGATCTTCTCGTGGGTGCGCCGCGAGCGCTCGGCCCGCTTATCGGGGCGCTTGTCGGATCCCTTGACGGCAGCCATGCCGGGAGTCTATCTCTAGAGCCAGACACTAGAGTCGAACTCTAAATTCTTGGAGGGGTAGCGGTGAGCGCAATGCGGACAGCTGCGGAGCTCGACCAAGAGGCGGCCGTACGCCGCTCGTTGGAGGACTACTACCGGGACGGCAAGCCGCCGTGGGACAGCGGCGTCACACCACCCGAGCTGGTGGACCTGGTAGAGGGGCCTGGCGCGCTGACGCCCGGTCATGTCCTCGAACTCGGCTGCGGCACCGGGACCAACGCGGTGTACCTGGCCCGGCACGGCTGGCGGGTGGCGGCCGTCGACCTGGTCGACCGCGCGGTCCGTCAGGCCCGGAAGAAGGCCGACGCGGCGGGGGTGGACGTTACGGTGCTGTGCGGGGACGCCACCCGGCTCGACGAGGTAGGCGTGCTCGGCCCGTACGATCTGTTCTTCGACCTGAGCTGCTACTGCGGCATTCCGCCGCACCGCCGCGACGCCTACGCCGCCGGTCTCACGACGCGCGCCGCCCCGGGAGCGCAGTTGCTGATGTTCGGGTACGGCCCCGAGGCGTTCGACGACCCGATTTCCGGCGTTACTGCGGACGAGCTCCGCGCCAAGTTCGCCGGGTGGCAACTGACCGACGTGACGCCTGGTACGAACCCGGTCCCGACCTTCTGGTTCACGCTGCACCGCACCGCCGTCGCGGCGTGAGGGGCGTCGTGCCGCTGAAGGGCGGGCAGCGGTTGCTCCTCCTGCGCCAACGAAACAGGAAGCTTTTCCGGGTACGGCGGTGGCCGTACAGGACTTCGATGCGCAGGCCCGGCCCGCCGGCGGCGTCACCGAAGCCCGGAAAGACGGTCCTCGGTGGCCCGTGCGCCCCGGCCTCGGGCGATCAAAGACCAAAGAACCCCTGGAAAGAACCCACCCAACCCAACCAAACCCCATCCCCGTCACCCGCGCGGGTGATTCCGCCCGACCGGGCTGGCGCTCAAGCGGTTCGGCGGGGCAGGCTCGGCCTCAACAACCCCAGACATGCGACGGCCCCCGGCCGGGACTAGCGATCCCGATCGAGGGCCTGACCACCGAGGAAGTAAGAGGCTTCCCGATGGCTGAACAGCAGCTTAGCGCGCGCCCGCGCGCCCGTTCCGTGGTTCGCCGATCCGCAGGCGGAGTCACCCAGATCAGCGATTACCAGCCCAAGCGGTACACGATCATCGGCGATCACCTCACTCAGAACCGCGACCTCTCGCTGACCGCGATCGGGCTCGGCGCGCACATCCAGTCGCTGCCCGACGGGGCCGCCGTGGACATCCGCACGCTGGCCGGGAAGTTCACGGAAGGGCGGGACCGAGTCGCCGCCGCGCTGCGGGAGTTGGAGGAGTACGGGTACATCAAGCGCATCCGGGAGCGTACGCCCGAGGGGCGGATCGTCACCCGGACGCTCTCGTACAACGTCCCCCGAGCGACTGGCACCCGCCGCGCGGCCGAGCCCGTGACAGAGCCGGTTGCCGAGCGGCCCGCCCCGCCCGCGCCCGAGCGCGTCGTACGGCCCGCGGCGGCCACCCCGCCGCCGCCGAGCAGCGGCACCGCCCCAGCGCTCCCCGAGCCCAACGCCCCCACCCCACAGCGCCACCACACCGCCGCCGCGCTCCTCGCCGAGTTGCGCCGCGACGACGCCCGCTTACTGCTGGCCGAGCGCGACGTACGCCGCCTCGCGCCCGCCGTCGCGGCCTGGCTGGAGCGCGGGGCCGCCCCCGACGCCGTACGCCGCGCCCTGACCGCGAGCCTCCCACCCGACCTGCGCCACCCGGCCGCTCTGCTCACGCACCGCCTCACCGCGCTGCTCCCGCCGCCTCTCCCCGCGGCCGAGCCCAGATCGCGCCCCGTCCCCCTCCAGAACTGCGACGGCTGCGACCGCGCCTTCCGCGCCCCCAGCCCCGGCTTCTGCCGCGACTGCCGAGAGACCGAGCAGGCTCCGGCACGGGCCGCCGCCTGAGCCGCGGTCGTTGGCCACGCTACGACGAGGGACGCGGGGCGCGCAGGTGCGCCCGTTCCTTCAGCTCCTCCTCGTCGACCAGCGTGAGCATCGGCTGGCCCGGCGCGCACAGCATGGTCACCACGAACTTGGTCTGTGCGTCCGACAGGGCGTTGCCGTCCTGGTAGTGGATCACGTCACCGCCTGGCTCCCAGAACGTCCCACCGGCCTCGACCACACGCTCCGGCTCACCCTCGAGCTCGAACCGGAGCGCGCCCTCCATCACGTAGCCGAACGACGGGCCCGAGTGACGATGCGGAGGGAGCCCGGGGTGGCTGGGAGGCCACTCGACGAGGATGGTCATTCCCGAACCGCCTTCGGGAAAGAAGGGCGGAGTGACTTCCTGGAGCAACTTGACCTCAGGCGGCAAAGAAACCTCGGGGGCGCTTCCATGCTCTGGGTTCTTCGCTGACACGTCCCACACCTCCGGTGTGCCTTCTGCCTCGCCCAAACGGTCTCGACTCCACCGTGCCTCCCGTCGGTGGCCGCCGCAATCCGGGAGCCGGCGGCATCCAGCGCGATCCGGCGCGTGCCTGATACGGCAGTAGCTCAGGAGATGCTCAACAAGCGCGGGAAGTTGTTCATGGCCGGAAACACCCTGGCTAGTCTTCCGCCACAAGTCCACTGCATCACGGGCCCGTTGACGTGTTCCGTGATGGGGGAAGATCAAGGAGCACCTATGCCCAAGCTTCGGAGACCCGCCAAGGGATCCGTCCTGCGGGCCGGCGCGGTCCTCGCCGCCGCCGTCGCGCTGCCTGTCCTGGCCTCGCCGAACGCCCACGCCATCGCTTGGGACCACACGATCCACTCGGACGACGGGGACCCCGGTGCCCGCCTGCGGTTCGAGGCCAACGGCGACATCATCGAGCTCTGCGACATCGAGGCCGACGGCTTCGCCGCCTACGCCGAGATCTACGACCCCAAAACCGGCCAGACCCGCACGCTCACCGTCGGCGGCAACGGCAACTGCAAGCGCCGTGACGCCTCCGTCTCTGGATGGAACCTCGTCGAGGGCCGCAAGTACAGCTTCATGGTGGCCCTGACAGAGGGCACCTACATCGCGTACCCGGACGACGAAACCTGGACGGCCTGACCCGCTACCGCCCCCAGGCTCGCGCCCCTTCCGCGCACCACCCTGCCCGGCCTCTGCGGTGACTGCCGCGAGGCCGGGCAGCGTTCGCTCCGGCCCATCGCGGCGCGCAATCCTGCCCGGACCGGGCACCGACCGGGCACAGGCCGGGCACCGACAAACCAAGTCTTGCCCGATTCGTGACCGACACCATGCCCAACCTGGACAACCTCTCAAGATCACCAGCCGTCCCATAGCACGGAGAAGCAGCCGGATACAACGTGCTGCGCAAAGGGACGGGGTCACCAGGTTGAACATTCGAACCTCCTCGCCTGCCGCTGAGCACAAGCCCAGCCGCAGGCAGGCGCTCGCCGCGCTGGCCGCCCTCACCGCCGCCACCACCGCGGCCTGTAGCCGTTCCTCGGGCGCCTCGCCCGCCCCCACCATCCCGGCCCGGCCGCTGTCCCCGCGCGCCGCGGAGTCGTTCGCGGGCGAGGAGAACGCGCTGCTGCTTCAGATCCTGGCCCACCCCGACGACGACCTGTACTTCATGAACCCGGACGCCGAGCACATGCTGACCGCCGGGGTGCCCGTGGTCTGCGTGTATGTGACGGCGGGCGAGGCGGCGGGGATCAACCGCGAGGCCGGTACGCCGCTGCCGCACGTGGACAAGGCGGCCTACTCCTCCGCCCGCCACCAGGGGCTGCGCCAGGCATACGCCCAGATGCTGGGGGTCGACCGGTTCACCCGCTGGGAGCGCTCGGTGCTGGAGCTGCCCCGCGGGGTGACCGCGGAGACCAATGTGCTGGCGAGCGGCGGGCGCAGCGTGCGGCTGATCTTTCTCAACATCGCCATGCTGTCCGCGGGCCAGGTGCGGATTCCCCAGCTGTGGGACGCCCCGGGCGTCGTCATGCGCACGCTGGTCGCCACCGGCTCCCCGGTCAGGACGCCCAGCACCTACGGCCACCAGACCCTGGTCGACGTGCTCGTCGGGATCATGGACCGCTACCGGCCCACCGTGATCCACACCCTGGACCCGGACCCCGACTTCCAGGTGCACGACGCCACCCACCCCCGCGACAACGACCAGCCGGGCTGCTCCGACCACCGGGACCACACCCCGGTCGCGCTGTTCGCCTGGAAGGCCATCGCGCAGTGGGCGGACGGGGGTGGCTCGGGGCGCGGGAGGCGGGCGCCGCGGTTCACGACCACCTCGTTCCGCGGCTACTACAACCAGCGCTGGCCGCACAATCTGCCGCCCGCCGTGGTCACGCAGAAGGCCCGCGCCGTGGCGGCGTACGGCGGCAGCCCGCTGTGGAACTGCGGCAACCAGGCGGGCTGCGGCGACTACGGCCAGGGCGGCACCCGGCCGCTGACCAACCGCAAGGGCTGGATCCGCTCCACCCACTACCGCTACCCCGGCGCCCTGCCCACGCCCCTCACCGACCGCGACGGCGCGGTCGTCGCGTACGGGGTGCTGGGCGCCCAGGCCGTCCGGTGGCGCGAGACCGCCCCCGGCAGCGGGCGCTTCGGCGCCCCGCGGGGCCTGGGCGGCGGGCCGCTGGCCCCGGCGCTGTGCGCGGTGCGGGACTCCCGGGGCCGGGAGGTGCTGATCGCGCTGCGCTTCTCCGCGCTGGACGGGCAGGGGGGCGCCAACACCCGCGAGCTGGTGGCGCTGGAACAGCCCACCCCGGGCGGACAGTTCCGGGCCTGGACGGGCCTCGGCACCCCCGAGGGCGACCCCGAGCGGGGGCGCCGGGTCGGCTGTCCGACGGCCGTGGCCACCCCCGACGGGCGGGTCCACCTCTTCGTACGCACCGCCGACAAGGGCCTGGCCACCCGGGTACGGGACGCGGCCGGGCGCTGGGGGCCCTGGGAGCGGCTGGGCGGAGCCGAGATCCAGGACGGGCTGACCGTGCTGCTCGACCAGCAGGCGCGGGTGCATGTCGTCGCCGCGGGCCGCGACACCGTGCACCACTGGGCCCAGGACCGGCCGGGCGGCCCGGTGGCGCTCCGGCCGCTCGCGGGCCTGCCGCTGCCCGGCACGCAGCCGGGCGCCGTGCCCGCCCCGGACGGGTCGATCGCTCTCGTGTACCGCTCCCCCGCCGACCCGGTGCCGTACCTCCACGGCAACGGCGCGGCCCTGCCGCTGCGCCAGTTCGGGGGCTATGGCCCGGTCACCGCCCATCCCCTGGCCACCTCCGGCGGCCGCCAGGGGCCGCTCCTGCTGCTGGGCCGGGGCCTGGACGGCGAGGTCCAGGTCCAGTACGGCACGTCCCCCGGCGCCAGGCCGCTGCGCTCCGCGAGCCGGCTGGTCCCCGTGGGCACGCCCGCGCTGCTGCCGGGCGAGGGCGAGCAGGTGCGGGTGGTGGGCATGTCCCCCGGCTCCACCCCGTGGATCTGGCACCCCCGCCCCACCTCCCGGGCGTAGGCACCTCAAAGGCCCCGGAGACACGCCAAAGGCCCCGCCCCACCGTCCTCGCGGACGGGGGTGCGGGGCCTTGGAACAGCCCGCTCCGTAGAGCGTCAGATCACTTGTTGATCTTGGTGACCTGGCCGGCGCCGACGGTCCGACCACCCTCACGGATGGCGAACTTCAGGCCCTCCTCCATGGCGATGGGCTGGATCAGCTGGACCGACATCTCGGTGTTGTCGCCCGGCATGACCATCTCGGTGCCCTCGGGGAGGGTCACAACGCCCGTCACGTCCGTGGTACGGAAGTAGAACTGCGGACGGTAGTTGTTGAAGAACGGGGTGTGGCGACCGCCCTCGTCCTTCGACAGGATGTAGGCCTGGGCCTCGAACTCGGTGTGCGGGGTGACCGAACCGGGCTTGATGATGACCTGGCCGCGCTCGACATCCTCGCGCTTGATGCCGCGGAGCAGCAGACCGACGTTCTCACCGGCCTGGCCCTCGTCGAGCAGCTTGCGGAACATCTCGATACCGGTGACCGTGGTGGTGGTCTTCTCGGTCTTGATGCCGATGATGTCGACGGTCTCGTTGACCTTCAGCACACCGCGCTCGATACGGCCGGTGACGACCGTACCGCGACCGGTGATGGTGAAGACGTCCTCGATCGGCATCAGGAACGGCTTGTCAACGTCGCGCTCGGGCTGCGGGATGGCCTCGTCCACGGCATCCATCAGCTTGAGGACGGACTCGCCCCACTCCTTGTCGCCCTCGAGCGCCTTGAGCGCGGAGACCTTGACGACCGGAAGGTCGTCGCCCGGGAACTCGTACTCGGAGAGGAGCTCACGCACCTCCAGCTCGACGAGCTCCATGATCTCCTCGTCGTCCACCATGTCGGCCTTGTTCAGGGCGACAACGATGTACGGAACGCCGACCTGGCGGGCCAGGAGCACGTGCTCCTTGGTCTGCGGCATCGGGCCGTCGGTGGCGGCGACCACGAGGATGGCGCCGTCCATCTGCGCGGCACCGGTGATCATGTTCTTGATGTAGTCCGCGTGACCCGGGCAGTCGACGTGCGCGTAGTGACGCGACTCCGTCTGGTACTCGACGTGCGCGATGGAGATGGTGATACCGCGCTGACGCTCCTCAGGAGCCTTGTCGATCTGATCGAAGGCCGAGGCCTCGTTCAGGTTCGGGTACTTGTCGTGCAGCACCTTGGTGATCGCCGCGGTAAGAGTCGTCTTACCGTGGTCGATGTGACCGATGGTGCCGATGTTGACGTGCGGCTTAGTCCGCTCGAACTTCGCCTTCGCCACTGGGGTCCTCCTGTGGAGTGGTTCTGTACGCATCCACACTTTGCGGATGGGTTCAGGTGGTCTTACCGAACCGGCCAGGACCCCGAGGGGGATGCCCTTCGCCGTATTCGTGTGGGGGCCGGCGGCCGGGGCCCGTCACAGACGCCACGATGAGCGATCTGCGACGGATTGCCCCGATGCCTTTGCTCCAGCCTAAAGGGTGAGAAACGCGGATGAATCCGCCTTACTCGCCCTTGGCCTTCGCGATGATCTCCTCGGCGACGCTCTTGGGAACCTCGGCGTAGGAGTCGAACTGCATGGAGTAGCTGGCGCGACCGGAGGTCTTGCTCCGGAGGTCACCCACGTAACCGAACATCTCCGACAGCGGAACCAGGCCGGTGACCAGCTTGGCGCCACTGCGGTCCTCCATGGACTGAATCTGTCCACGGCGGGAGTTGATGTCACCGATCACGTCGCCCATGTAGTCCTCGGGCGTGGTGACCTCGACCTTCATCATCGGCTCCAGCAGGGCCGGGGAGGCCTTGCGGGCGGCCTCCTTGAAGGCCATCGAGCCGGCGATCTTGAAGGCCATTTCGGAGGAGTCGACCTCGTGGTAGCCACCGTCGAGAAGCGTGACCTTGACGCCGGTCAGCGGGTAGCCCGCGAGCACGCCGAACTCCATGGCCTCCTGGCAGCCCGCGTCCACGGACGGGATGTACTCCCGCGGGATACGGCCACCGGTGACCTTGTTCTCGAACTCGTAGCCGTCGCCCTCGAGCGGCGCGATGGCGATCTGGACCTTCGCGAACTGGCCCGAACCACCGGTCTGCTTCTTGTGCGTGTAGTCGACCCGGTCGACGCTCTTGCGGAGCGTCTCGCGGTAGGCCACCTGCGGCTTGCCGACGTTGGCCTCGACCTTGAACTCACGCTTCATACGGTCGACCAGCACATCGAGGTGCAGCTCGCCCATACCCGCGATGATGGTCTGGCCGGTCTCCTCGTTGGTCTTGACCCGGAAGGACGGGTCCTCCTCAGCGAGGCGCTGGATGGCCACACCCAGCTTCTCCTGGTCGCCCTTCGACTTGGGCTCGATGGCGACCTCGATGACCGGGGCCGGGAAGTCCATCGACTCCAGGATCACCGGGTTCGCCGGGTCGCAGAGGGTCTCGCCGGTGGTGGTCTGCTTGAGACCCATGACGGCGACGATGTCGCCGGCACCCACCGAGTCGATCTCCTCACGCTTGTTGGCGTGCATCCGGTAGATCTTGCCGATGCGCTCCTTCTTGCCCTTCACGGAGTTCTGCACCTGGGTGCCGGTCTCCATGCGGCCCGAGTAGACCCGGACGAAGGTGAGCTTGCCGAGGTGCGGGTCGCTCATGATCTTGAACGCAAGGCCGGCGAACGGCTCGTCCACGGACGGCTTGCGCTTGATGATCTCGTCGGGGTCCTTCACCGAGTGGCCCTCGACGGCCTCGATGTCCAGCGGCGAGGGCAGGTAGCGCACGACCGCGTCGAGCAGCGGCTGCACACCCTTGTTCTTGAAGGCGGTGCCACAGAACACGGGGGTGATCGTCGGCGAGCCCTCGGTGCCGGTGGAGGCGATGGTGATACGGCGGATCGCCGCGTTCAGCTGCTCCACGGTGGGCTCCTCGCCCTCCAGGTACAGCTCCATCATCTGCTCGTCGTTCTCGGCGACGGCCTCGAGGAGCTTGCCGCGCCACTCGTCGGCGGCCTCGAGGTGGGTGTCGGGGATGTCGACGGTGTCGTACATCTCACCCTTGGTCGCCTCGGCGGACCAGACGAACGCCTTCATGGTGACGAGGTCGACGACACCCTTGAAGTCGGCCTCGGTACCGATGGGCAGCTGCATGACCAGCGGAACCGCGCCCAGGCGGTCCACGATCATGTCCACACAGCGGTGGAACTCGGCACCGGTGCGGTCGAGCTTGTTGACGAAGCAGATACGCGGAACGCCGTAGCGGTCCGCCTGACGCCACACAGTCTCCGACTGCGGCTCCACACCGGCCACACCGTCGAACACCGTCACGGCGCCGTCGAGCACGCGCAGCGAGCGCTCCACCTCGACGGTGAAGTCGACGTGACCCGGGGTGTCGATGATGTTGATGGTGTGATCGACGTTCTCGAGCGGCCAGTGACAGGTCGTCGCGGCCGACGTGATCGTGATGCCGCGCTCCTGCTCCTGCTCCATCCAGTCCATGGTGGCAGCGCCATCGTGGACCTCACCGATCTTGTAGCTCACACCGGTGTAGAACAGGATCCGCTCGGTGGTGGTCGTCTTGCCCGCGTCGATGTGGGCCATGATCCCAATGTTGCGGACCTTGGCCAGGTCAAGTGAAGTGGTGGCCATATGGCTCAGTCTTCTCTCGGTCTCGATGGGGGTAGCGACTACCAGCGGTAGTGCGCGAAGGCCTTGTTGGACTCGGCCATCTTGTGGGTGTCCTCGCGACGCTTGACGGAGGCGCCCAGACCGTTGCTGGCGTCCAGCAGCTCGTTCAGCAGGCGCTCGGTCATGGTCTTCTCGCGGCGGGCGCGGGAGTAGCCCACGAGCCAGCGCAGAGCGAGGGTGGAGGAGCGGCCGGGGCGAACCTCGACCGGGACCTGGTACGTGGCGCCACCGACACGGCGGGAGCGGACCTCGAGGGTCGGCTTCACGTTCTCCAGCGCGCGCTTCAGCGTGATGACCGGGTCGTTGCCGGTCTTCTCGCGCAGACCCTCCATGGCGCCGTAGACGATGCGCTCGGCGGTGGAGCGCTTGCCGTTCATCAGCACCTTGTTGATGAGGGAGGTCACCAGAGGAGAGTTGTAGACCGGGTCGATGATGACCGGGCGCTTCGGGGCGGGGCCCTTACGAGGCATTCTTACTTCTCCTTCTTGGCGCCGTAGCGGCTGCGAGCCTGCTTGCGGTTCTTGACGCCCTGCGTGTCGAGGGAGCCACGGATGATCTTGTAACGAACACCCGGCAGGTCCTTCACACGACCGCCACGCACGAGCACGATGGAGTGCTCCTGAAGGTTGTGGCCCTCACCCGGAATGTAAGCGGTGACCTCGATGCCGCTGGTCAGACGCACACGCGCGACCTTACGCAGGGCCGAGTTCGGCTTCTTCGGGGTGGTCGTGAACACACGCGTGCAGACGCCACGGCGCTGGGGGGAACCCTCGAGCGCGGGCGTCTTGTTCTTCTCGACCTTGTCCTGCCGGCCCTTGCGGACCAGCTGCTGGATCGTAGGCACCGTTTCTCCGGTTTCTGTGTGCCAGTCTCGATAAAGCTAACCTGGGGTTTCTCCGACCCACGAGGTCGGGTGTGTCGCGCACTGCAGACCCCCGCGCAGATAGCGGGAGAGTGCAGATTGTTGGTGTCGACACCTCGGTCTCCCGGAGGCCCTTCCGGGCCCTGAGGCCGCTGAAGAGTGCGCATACGGGAGCCCAGGGACACCCCAGGCACAAGGTCAGAGCGTACCTACCGCATCGGCTCCGGTCAAAACAAATGCACACGCGGCAAGGCACACCGGCCCGCCAGCATAGCCGCAGGGCGGCCACCCCGCCATGGGGTGGCCGCCCTGCGCAGGTCAGGACCGGTATTACCGGCCTGGAACCTACTGGTTGTACGGACCGTAGTCGTAGTCCTCCAGCGGGACCGCCTGGCCGGAGCCCGTGCCGAAGGGCGAGTAGTCGATGTCGTCGTAACCGACGGCCGAGTACATCGCGGCCTTCGCCTCCTCGGTCGGCTCGACCCGGATGTTGCGGTAGCGGGACAGGCCCGTACCGGCCGGGATGAGCTTACCGATGATCACGTTCTCCTTGAGGCCGATCAGGGAGTCCGACTTGGCGTTGATCGCCGCGTCGGTGAGCACCCGGGTCGTCTCCTGGAAGGACGCCGCCGACAGCCACGACTCGGTCGCCAGCGAGGCCTTGGTGATACCCATCAGCTGCGGACGGCCGGAGGCCGGGTGGCCGCCTTCCGTGACCACACGACGGTTCTCGGACTCGAAGCGCGAGCGCTCCACGAGCTCGCCCGGCAGCAGCTCCGCGTCGCCGGACTCGATGATCGTCACGCGGCGCAGCATCTGCCGGATGATGATCTCGATGTGCTTGTCGTGGATCGACACACCCTGCGAGTTGTAGACCTTCTGGACCTCGCCGACCAGGTGCACCTGGACGGCGCGCTGGCCGAGGATGCGCAGCACGTCGTGCGGGTTGACCGCACCGAGGGTCAGCGGCTGGCCGACCTCGACGTGGTCGCCCTCGCCCACCAGCAGACGGGCTCGCTTGGAGACGCCGTAAGCCGTCTCGTCCGAGCCGTCGTCCGGAGTGACGACGACCTTCTTGGTCTTCTCGGTCTCCTCGATCCGGACGCGGCCGGCCGCCTCCGAGATCGGGGCGACGCCCTTGGGCGTACGGGCCTCGAAGAGCTCGACGACACGCGGCAGACCCTGGGTGATGTCGTCACCGGCCACACCACCGGTGTGGAAGGTACGCATCGTCAGCTGGGTGCCGGGCTCACCGATGGACTGGGCGGCGATGATGCCGACCGCCTCGCCGATGTCCACCAGCTTGCCGGTCGCCAGCGAGCGGCCGTAGCAGAAGGCACAGGTGCCGACGGCGGACTCGCAGGTGAGGACCGAGCGGGTCTTGACCGTCTCCACGCCGTGCCGCACGAGCTGGTCGATGAGCACATCGCCCAGGTCGACGTTGGCCGGCGCGATGACCTTGCCGTCCACGACGACGTCCTCGGCGAGCATGCGCGCGTACACGCTGGTCTCGACGTCGTCGGTCTTGCGCAGCACGCCGTCGGCGCCCTTGGTCGCGATCGCGAGCTTCAGACCGCGCTCGGTGCCGCAGTCCTCCTCGCGGATGATCACGTCCTGCGAGACGTCCACCAGACGACGGGTCAGGTAACCCGAGTCGGCGGTACGCAGCGCGGTGTCCGCGAGACCCTTACGGGCACCGTGGGTGGAGATGAAGTACTCCAGCACGGACAGACCCTCACGGAACGACGCCTTGATGGGCCGCGGGATGGTCTCGTTCTTCGCGTTGGACACCAGACCACGCATACCGGCGATCTGACGCATCTGCATCATGTTTCCGCGCGCGCCCGAGTCGACCATCATGAAGATCGGGTTGGTCTTCGGGAAGTTCGCGTTCATCGCCTCGGCAACCTCGTTGGTCGCCTTGGTCCAGATCGCGATCAGCTCCTGGGTGCGCTCGTCCTTGGTGATCAGACCACGCTCGTACTGCTTCTGGACCTTCTCGTCCTGCGCCTCGTAGCCCTCGATGATGGCCTTCTTGGCCTCGGGCACGACCACGTCGGAGATGGCGACGGTGACACCGGAGCGGGTGGCCCAGTGGAAACCGGACGCCTTCAGGTTGTCCAGCGTCGCCGCGACGATGACCTTGGGGTAGCGCTCGGCGAGGTCGTTGACGATCTCGGAGAGCTGCTTCTTGCCCACCGAGTAGTCGACGAACGGGTAGTCCTCGGGCAGCAGCTCGTTGAAGAGCGCGCGGCCCAGCGTGGTGCGCAGCCGGAAGCTGTCACCCGGCGTCCAGGCGGGCTCGCCCTCTTCCGGAACCGGCGGGGTCCAGCCACGCGGCGGGACGGTGCCGATCGGGAAGCGGATGTCGATCTTCGCCTGGAGCGAGAGCTCCCGGGCGTCGAACGCCATGATCGCCTCGGCGGCCGAGGCGAAGGACCGCCCCTCGCCGATGACCTCGCGCTCCTCCTCGTCGGTGGTGAGGAAGAAGAGGCCGAGCACCATGTCCTGGGTGGGCATGGTCACCGGGCGGCCGTCGGCCGGCTTGAGGATGTTGTTCGAGGACAGCATCAGGATGCGGGCCTCGGCCTGGGCCTCCGCGGACAGCGGCAGGTGCACGGCCATCTGGTCACCGTCGAAGTCCGCGTTGAACGCGGTGCAGACGAGCGGGTGGATCTGAATGGCCTTGCCCTCGACCAGCTGCGGCTCGAAGGCCTGGATGCCCAGGCGGTGCAGGGTCGGCGCACGGTTCAGCAGCACCGGGTGCTCGGCGATGACCTCTTCGAGCACGTCGTACACGACCGTGCGGCCGCGCTCGACCATGCGCTTGGCCGACTTGATGTTCTGCGCGTGGTTCAGGTCCACCAGGCGCTTCATCACGAACGGCTTGAAGAGCTCCAGCGCCATGGCCTTGGGCAGACCGCACTGGTGCAGCTTGAGCTGCGGGCCGACGACGATGACCGAACGGGCCGAGTAGTCGACTCGCTTACCGAGCAGGTTCTGACGGAAACGACCCTGCTTGCCCTTCAGCATGTCGCTGAGGGACTTCAGCGGGCGGTTACCGGGGCCGGTCACCGGGCGACCGCGGCGGCCGTTGTCGAACAGCGCGTCGACGGCCTCCTGGAGCATCCGCTTCTCGTTGTTCACGATGATCTCGGGGGCACCGAGGTCGAGGAGACGCTTGAGGCGGTTGTTCCGGTTGATGACGCGGCGGTACAGGTCGTTCAGGTCGGAGGTCGCGAAGCGGCCACCGTCCAGCTGCACCATCGGACGCAGGTCCGGCGGGATCACCGGGATGCAGTCCAGCACCATGCCGTTGGGGCTGTTGCGGGTCTGGAGGAAGGCGGAGACGACCTTGAGGCGCTTGAGCGCACGGGTCTTCTTCTGGCCCTTGCCGGTCCGGATGATCTCGCGGAGGCGCTCGGCCTCCTCGTCGAGGTCGAAGGACTCCAGGCGCTTCTGAAGCGCGGCGGCGCCCATGCCACCCATGAAGTACGTGCCGAAGCGGTCACGCAGCTCGCGGTAGAGCAGCTCGTCGCCCTCCAGGTCCTGGACCTTGAGGTTCTTGAAGCGGTTCCACACCTCGTCGAGACGGTCGATCTCGCGCTGGGCGCGGTCGCGCAGCTGCTTCATCTCGCGCTCGGCGCCCTCGCGCACCTTGCGGCGCACATCGGCCTTGGCGCCCTCGGCCTCCAGCTCGGCGAGGTCCGCCTCGAGCTTCTTGGCGCGGGCCTCCAGGTCGGCGTCGCGGCGCTGCTCGATCTGCTGACGCTCGACGGAGACATGGGCCTCCAGCGAGGGCAGGTCGCGCGTGCGGCGCTCGTCGTCCACCCACGTGATCATGTAGGCGGCGAAGTAGATGACCTTCTCGAGGTCCTTCGGGGCGAGGTCGAGCAGGTAGCCCAGACGCGACGGAACGCCCTTGAAGTACCAGATGTGGGTGACGGGAGCGGCCAGCTCGATGTGGCCCATCCGCTCACGGCGCACCTTGGCGCGGGTGACCTCGACGCCACAGCGCTCACAGATGATGCCCTTGAAGCGGACGCGCTTGTACTTGCCGCAGTAGCACTCCCAGTCCCGGGTCGGACCGAAGATCTTCTCGCAGAAGAGTCCGTCCTTTTCGGGCTTCAGGGTGCGGTAGTTGATGGTCTCCGGCTTCTTGACCTCACCGTGGGACCACTGACGGATGTCGTCAGCAGTGGCGAGGCCGATCCGCAGCTCGTCGAAGAAGTTGACGTCGAGCACTTGTCGTCAATCCCTCTTTCAGGGTCGTGTCTTCGGGTCTGACTGGGGGTCCGGGGAGAGACCGGGGCGAGGGGTGGAGTCCTGCGCCCCGGTCAGACCCGTCAGACCTCTTCGACGCTGCTCGGCTCGCGCCGCGACAGGTCGATACCGAGCTCCTCCGCAGCGCGGAAGACGTCCTCGTCGGTGTCGCGCATCTCGATGGACATGCCGTCGGACGACAGCACCTCCACGTTGAGGCACAGGGACTGCATCTCCTTGATGAGGACCTTGAAGGACTCAGGGATGCCGGGCTCGGGGATGTTCTCGCCCTTGACGATGGCCTCGTAGACCTTCACACGGCCGGTGACGTCGTCGGACTTGATGGTCAGCAGCTCCTGGAGGGCGTACGCGGCGCCGTAAGCCTCCAGCGCCCACACCTCCATCTCACCGAAGCGCTGGCCACCGAACTGAGCCTTACCGCCCAGCGGCTGCTGGGTGATCATCGAGTACGGACCGGTGGAGCGGGCGTGCAGCTTGTCGTCCACCAGGTGGTGCAGCTTGAGGATGTACATGTAGCCGACGGAGATCGGGTCCGGGAACGGCTCGCCGGAGCGGCCGTCGAACATCCGGGCCTTGCCGGACGACTGGACCAGGCGGTCGCCGTCGCGGTTCGGGATCGTCGAGTCGAAGAGACCGGAGATCTCGTCCTCGCGGGCGCCGTCGAAGACCGGGGTCGCGACATTGGTGCCCGGAGCCACCTCGTCGGCGCCGATCGCCTTCAGCCGCTGCATCCAGTCCTCGGAGCCTTCGACCTTCCAGCCGCGGGAGGCCAGCCAGCCGAGGTGGATCTCCAGGACCTGTCCCGGGTTCATCCGGGACGGGACGCCCAGCGGGTTGAGGATGATGTCGACCGGGGTGCCGTCCTCCAGGAACGGCATGTCCTCGACCGGCAGGATCTTGGAGATGACGCCCTTGTTGCCGTGGCGGCCGGCGAGCTTGTCACCGTCGGTGATCTTGCGCTTCTGCGCCACGTAGACGCGGACCAGCTGGTTCACGCCCGGGGGCAGCTCGTCGCCCTCCTCGCGGTCGAAGACGCGCACGCCGATGACCTTGCCGGTCTCGCCGTGCGGCACCTTCAGCGAGGTGTCACGGACCTCACGGGCCTTCTCACCGAAGATCGCGCGCAGCAGGCGCTCCTCCGGGGTCAGCTCGGTCTCACCCTTCGGGGTGACCTTGCCGACCAGGATGTCGCCGGCGATGACCTCGGCGCCGATGCGGATGATGCCGCGCTCGTCGAGGTCGGCCAGGACCTCCTCGGAGACGTTCGGGATGTCCCGGGTGATCTCCTCGGGGCCGAGCTTGGTGTCACGGGCGTCGACCTCGTGCTCCTCGATGTGGATCGAGGAGAGGACGTCGTCCTGCACCAGACGCTGGCTGAGGATGATCGCGTCCTCGTAGTTGTGGCCCTCCCACGGCATGAACGCCACGAGCAGGTTCTTGCCGAGCGCCATCTCGCCGTCCTCGGTGGACGGGCCGTCGGCCAGCACCTGGCCGGCGATGACGCGGGCGCCCTCGTCCACGACCACCTTCTGGTTGAAGGAGGTGCCCTGGTTCGAGCGGGAGAACTTGGCCACGCGGTAGGTGGTGTAGGTGCCGTCGTCGTTGGCCACCGTCACGTAGTCGGCGGAGACCTCCTGGACGACACCGTCCTTGTCGGCCTTGATGACGTCGCCGGCGTCGACCGCACAGCGGTACTCCATGCCGGTGCCGACCAGCGGGGACTCCGCCTTGATCAGCGGCACGGCCTGGCGCATCATGTTCGATCCCATGAGCGCGCGGTTGGCGTCGTCGTGCTCCAGGAAGGGGATCATCGCGGTCGCGACCGACACCATCTGGCGCGGCGAGACGTCCATGTAGTCGACGTCGTCGCCGGGGATGTAGTCGACCTCGCCGCCACGGCGGCGGACCAGGACGCGGTTCTCGGCGAAGTGCAGGTCGTCCGTCAGCGGCGCGTTGGCCTGCGCGATGACGAAGCGGTCCTCCTCGTCGGCCGTCAGGTAGTCGACGTCGTCGGTGACGACACCGTCGACGACCTTGCGGTACGGGGTCTCGATGAAACCGAACGCGTTGACCCGGCCGTACGAGGCGAGCGAGCCGATCAGACCGATGTTCGGGCCTTCGGGCGTCTCGATCGGGCACATGCGGCCGTAGTGCGACGGGTGCACGTCACGGACCTCGAAGCCGGCCCGCTCACGGGACAGACCACCGGGGCCCAGGGCGTTCAGACGGCGCTTGTGGGTCAGACCCGACAGCGGGTTCGTCTGGTCCATGAACTGCGACAGCTGGCTGGTGCCGAAGAACTCCTTGATGGAGGCGACGACCGGCCGGATGTTGATCAGGGTCTGCGGCGTGATCGCCTCGACGTCCTGAGTCGTCATGCGCTCGCGGACGACGCGCTCCATACGGGCCAGACCCGTGCGGACCTGGTTCTGGATCAGCTCGCCGACGTTACGGATACGACGGTTGCCGAAGTGGTCGATGTCGTCGGTCTCGACGACCACGCTCTGGCCGTTGTCGCCGACGGTCTCGGTCTCACCGGCGTGCAGCTTCACCAGGTACTTGATCGAGGCGATGACGTCCTCGACCGTCAGGACGCCCGCGTCCAGCGGAGCGGCCGAACCCAGCTTCTTGTTGACCTTGTAGCGGCCGACCTTCGCGAGGTCGTAGCGCTTCGGGTTGAAGTAGAGGTTCTCGAGCAGCGTCTGCGCGGCCTCACGCGTCGGGGGCTCGCCCGGGCGCAGCTTGCGGTAGATGTCGAGCAGCGCGTCGTCCTGCCCCTGGGTGTGGTCCTTCTCCAGGGTGGCGCGCATGGACTCGTACTCGCCGAACTCCTCCAGGATCTGCTCGGTCGTCCAGCCGAGCGCCTTCAGGAGGACGGTGACGGACTGCTTGCGCTTGCGGTCGATACGCACACCGACCATGTCGCGCTTGTCGATCTCCATCTCCAGCCAGGCACCCCGGGACGGGATGACCTTGACGGAGAAGATGTCCTTGTCGGAGGTCTTGTCGATGGAGGAGTCGAAGTAGACACCCGGCGAGCGGACCAGCTGCGAGACGACGACACGCTCGGTGCCGTTGATGCAGAAGGTGCCCTTGTCGGTCATGAGCGGGAAGTCGCCCATGAAGACCGTCTGGGACTTGATCTCACCGGTCTCGTTGTTGGTGAACTCGGCCGTGACGAAGAGCGGAGCCGCGTACGTGAAGTCGCGCTCCTTGCACTCGTCGATCGAGTTCTTCGGGGGCTCGAAGCGGTGATCACGGAAGGTCAGGGACATCGACCCGGAGAAGTCCTCGATCGGGGAGATCTCCTCGAAGATCTCTTCCAGACCGGACTTGGTGGGGACGTCCTGACCGCTGTCCAGCGCAGCCTCGACGCGAGCCTTCCACGCGGCATTGCCGAGCAGCCAATCGAAGCTCTCGGTCTGCAGCGCGAGGAGGTTCGGAACCTCGAGAGGCTCCTTGATCTTCGCAAATGAGATGCGCAGCGGGGCGGTGCTGGCGCCGTTGTTCGTATTGGCAGTCGAGGCGTTGCGCGAGGCGGCCAAGAGGGGGTCCTTCCGAGGGCTCGGACTCACTACGCGCGTGCCGGTCCCACCTCGAGCCATGGAGGAAATCCCTGGTCAGAGAGATTTTCTCGGCCGTGCTCTAGGGTGGGCATGCCCCTGGTGACGGGCAGGAGGCAGCTAACAGGCAGCGCAAAGGGTCAGTGTAGCCACTTGGCACACTGATGTCCAGCTCCGAGTTTCTGAGACCGGCAGAGCCAATCTCTCCCTCCGCTGAGGGGGCCGCTCCCCCTCGTTGTCTTCTCGTTGTTTCCGAACGCCTGCAGCCGACCATGCGCCTCAGGCGCATATCGATACTGCCCGCTTCGCCGACGATCCATGCCTCGGACTTGGATCGGTGTGACGTCGCGTCCTGAGAATTGCGCGCTGCGTGCCGTTCGTCAAGGCCCCCCACTCCGGCGAGATCGTCACAGGGCGTGGCGGCGGGCAACGAAGATCACCATACCCGCAGGGACCGACAAGGCAACGCAGCCGTCACGGAAGCGCCGAAGGGCGACCACCCCAACGGGTGATCGCCCTCACGGAACGGAGCGGGTCAGCGGGCCCGGCAGGGCCCCTGAGCCCCTCGGGTCACTTGACCTCGACGGAGGCGCCGGCGCCCTTGAGGGACTCGGCGGCCTTCTCGGCCTGCTCCTTGTTGACCTTCTCGAGGACCGGCTTCGGGGTGCCGTCGACGAGGTCCTTGGCCTCCTTCAGACCCAGCGAGGTCAGCTCACGCACGACCTTGATGACCTGGATCTTCTTCTCGCCGGCGCCGGTGAGGATGACGTCGAACTCGTCCTTCTCCGGCTCGGCCTCGGCCGCGGCACCCGGGGCACCCGGGGCGATGGCGACGGCGGCCGGGGCGGCGGCGGTGACGTCGAACTTCTCCTCGAAGGCCTTCACGAACTCGGAGAGCTCGATGAGGGTCATGCCCTCGAACTGCGCGAGCAGGTCGTCCTGGCTGAGCTTCGCCATGATGGCGGTCCTTCCACTAAGTCGGCTGGTGCCGGATGTACATGTCGGCGGGCGCGGGCCCGCTGGGCAGCGGGAGAGTTACTCCGCGGCCTCGGCGGGAGCCGGCTCGCCGGCACCGCCCTGCTCTTCCTTCTTGACGCGAAGCGCCTCCGCGGTGCGGACGAACTTCGACGGAAGCGCCTGGAAGAGCGCCGCAGCCTGGGACTGCTTGCCCTTCATGGCGCCCGCCAGCTTGGCGAGCAGCACCTCGCGGGACTCGAGGTCCGCGAGCTTCTTGATCTCGTCAGCGGACAGCGCCTTGCCGTCAAGGACACCGCCCTTGATGACGAGAGCGGGGTTGTCCTTGGCGAAGTCACGAAGACCCTTCGCCGCCTCGACCGGGTCACCGGTCACGAAGGCGACGGCCGACGAACCCGCGAACAGGTCGTCGAGCGTGGAGATCCCGGCCTCGTTGGCCGCGATCTTGGTCAGCGTGTTCTTCACCACACGGTACTGAGCGTTCTCACCGAGCGAACGGCGCAGCTCCTTGAGCTGTGCCACGGTGAGACCGGTGTACGCGGTCACGAGGGCAGCGTTGGAGTTACGGAACTTGTCCGTCATCTCCTCGACGGCCGCGACCTTGTCAGGCCTCGCCATGAGCCTCGGCCTCCTTCCGGGTGATGAGGACCGCATCGGTTGGGAAAGGAGGCTGAACAAAACGAAACGCCCCGGCGCAGGCGCTCGGGGCGTGACTCGACCGTAAGGGCCAGGCGGGCCCGATCGGGAGTCAATCCACAATCACCTGCGCAGGTCGTCCGCAGCTAGCGGATCCTTCGGCCGCCGCACCCCTTGCGGGAGCACAGCAGCGACCAGCGGTCTTTGGCTTCTGTGGAAGGCTACGCGAACGGGCCGCGGCCAGGCAAATCGGCTCCGGGGGTCAGCTCTGCTGAGCCAGGGCGTCCTCGAAGTTCATGGTGTCGGAGGCCGGCGGCTCCTCGACGGTGACCTTGGTGCCGTAGTCCGAGTAGAAGACCGTCGAGTCGTACTTCCCGTTGTTGCTCTCGGCCTGCTCCCGCTTCTTGACCAGGAGGTTGTCACCGTCGATCCACAGATCGATGGTCTCGGTCTCCATGCCCGAGGTCTCCAGCTGCTTCTGAAGGGCCTCGAGGTCCGACTTGGAGAGGTCCTTGGACTGCATCTTGGCCAGCTCCGAGACCTCCACGGTGCCGGTGTAGTGCGTCGCCTTGACGCCCTTGACCGTCTCCGTGCCCACGCTCTTGACCTTGCCGGTGGCGATCAGCAGCTGCACCGAGCGCGCCGGGTCGGTGTTCTGCATCTGGTCCTTGAGGAACTCACCGGAGGCACCGGCCTGCTTGGCCAGGGTGTCGTAGTCGTACTTCATCCAGTGCTTGCCGCCGGCCTGCGCCGCGAACTCCGGGCCGAGGTTCATGAACATCGCGTCGGGGGTGTAGCGCGCCTGCATGGGCTTGCCGGCCAGCGGCGAGGACTCGACGGCCCCGCCCTTCTGCGTGATGGTCATGTTGGCGTGCATGCCGTTCGCCCAGTCCATCGCGCCGGACATGACCGAGTTCTGCGTGCCCATCTGCGTGGTGCCCTCGACCTTGGCCGAGTGCTGCTGATCGGTCTGCTTCGACGCGAGCTTCAGGGCGGCCAGCGGGCTGCCCGCCGCCTCCTTGGCCTTGTCCGAGGACGACTTGTCGCTGTCGCCCTTGTCACCCCCACAGGCGGTCAGGCCGGCCACCAGGACCACACCACTGAGCACCGCCGCGCACCGAGCACCGAATCGAGTACCGCGCACAGGTCCCCCTATGTCTTTGCTTCTTATTTATCTTTTACGACTGCTGCGACTGTATATGACGGGACGCTCAACGCCGCGAGCCGGGTTCCCGCACTTCACAGGGGAAGTGCGGGAACCCGGCTCGCAGGAGTGCCACGCCGTCTCGGACGGCGCTCAGAGCGCGCTCAGAACACGTTCAGCACGTGCTCAGACGGTCTCTTCCTCGACCAGCAGGTTGCGGGTGCGGTTGGCGTCCAGCGGGATGCCGGGGCCCATCGTGGTGGTCAGGGTCGCCTTCTTGATGTAGCGGCCCTTCGCGGCGGACGGCTTGAGGCGGTTGATCTCCTCCAGCGCCGCGGCGTAGTTCTCCACCAGCTTGGCCTCGTCGAAGGAGACCTTGCCGATGATGAAGTGCAGGTTCGAGTGCTTGTCGACGCGGAACTCGATCTTGCCGCCCTTGATCTCGGTGACGGCCTTGGCCACGTCGGGGGTGACGGTGCCGGTCTTCGGGTTCGGCATCAGACCACGCGGACCGAGCACCCGGCCCAGGCGGCCGACCTTGCCCATGAGGTCCGGGGTGGCGACGACGGCGTCGAAGTCCAGCCGGCCCTTGGAAACCTCGTCGATGAGCTCGTCGGAGCCGACGATGTCGGCGCCGGCGGCCTCCGCGGCCGCAGCACGGTCACCGGTCGCGAAGACCAGGACCCGGGCGGTCTTACCGGTGCCGTGCGGAAGGTTCACGGTGCCGCGGACCATCTGGTCGGCCTTGCGCGGGTCGACACCCAGGCGCATGGCCACCTCGACGGTCGCGTCGAACTTCGACGCGGAGGTGTCCTTCGCGAGCCGGACGGCCTCGAGCGGGGGGTACACGCGCTCCCGGTCGATCTTGGCGTCCGCGCTGCGGAAAGTCTTGCTGCGCTTCACTGCTGCTCCTGATGAATGTGTGTGGAGTCGTGGTCCGGGCCGCGCTCGGCCCTGCCACGGTGGTGCTGCGGGGGTGTCAGCCCTCGACCGTGATGCCCATGGAACGGGCGGTGCCGGCGATGATCTTCTCGGCGGCGTCCAGGTCGTTGGCGTTCAGGTCGGGCATCTTGGTGGTGGCGATGTCGCGGACCTGGTCGCGGGTGATCTTGGCGACCTTGGTCTTGTGCGGCTCGCCGGAGCCCTTCTCCACACCCGCGGCCTTGAGGATCAGCTTGGCGGCCGGCGGAGTCTTGGTGACGAAGGTGAAGGAACGGTCCTCGTAGACCGTGATCTCCACCGGCACGACCATGCCGCGCTGCGACTCGGTCGCGGCGTTGTAGGCCTTGCAGAACTCCATGATGTTGACGCCGTGCTGACCCAGCGCGGGGCCGACCGGCGGGGCCGGGTTCGCGGCGCCGGCCTGGATCTGGAGCTTGATCAGCCCCGTGACCTTCTTCTTCTTGGGAGGCATGCTCTCTCCGGGTCCTATGAGAGGTGGTTCGCCCCCGAACCGGTTTCGTCCGGATGGAGGCATACCGCACAACAATAACGGGTATACCTGTGCGGCCTAAAACCGAGCAGGTCAGACCGGCTGCGAAAGCCCGTCTGACCTGATCGGAAGGTTCGTATGGTCAGTTCTTCTGGATCTGGTCGAAGCTCAGCTCGACCGGGGTCTCCCGGCCGAAGATCTCCACCAGGCCCTTGACCTTCTTCGAGTCGGCGTTGATCTCGTTGATCGTCGCCTGGAGCGTCGCGAAGGGGCCGTCGGTGACCGTGACCGAGTCGCCCACCTCGAAGTCCAGCACCTGGACCTCGACCTTGCGGCTCGGCGCCGGCAGGCCCGCCTCCTCGGCGGCGGCCTTGGCGGCCTTCTCCTCGGCCTCCGGGGCGAGCATCTTGACGATCTCGTCCAGGGTCAGCGGGTACGGGTCGTACGCGTTACCCACGAAGCCGGTGACGCCCGGGGTGTTCCGGACCACGCCCCAGGACTCGTTCGTCAGGTCCATGCGCACCAGCACATAGCCGGGGAGCTTGTTCTGGCGCACGGTGCGGCGGTCGCCGTTCTTGATCTGGACGACCTCTTCCTGCGGCACCTCGGCCTGGAAGATGTAGTCCTCGACGTTCAGCGAGACGGCGCGCTGCTCGAGGTTGGTCTTCACGCGGTTCTCGTACCCCGCGTAGGTGTGGATGACGTACCACTCGCCGGGGAGGGTACGCAGCTCCTCGCGCAGGGCCTCGACCGGGTCGACCGCTGCCTCTTCGGCTTCTTCTTCAACCTCTTCGGCCGCTTCTGCGTCGGCCTCGGCGGCTTCCTCGGCCCCCAGGACAGCGGCCTCGTCCTCGACGCGGACCGCGGCCTTCTCGGCCGACTCTCCCGCCTCAGCGTCCGCAGCCTCGGCCTGGTCCTCATCGGCAGCCTCGACGATGTCGAGCTCGTCCTCGACGGACTCGACGGCCTCGGCGGCCTTGTTCAGGTTCGGGTCAGACACGGTGGCTGCTTCTTCCTGGCTTCAAGGTGGTGGAACGTGCGAAAGGGGCAACTCGGAAACAGCGCCACCCTTCGAGGGCTCAGCCGAAGACGTACTTGATGGCTTGGTTGAACCCATAGTCAATCACGGTAACGATGCCGATCATGATGAGCACAAAGACGATCACCACAGTGGTGTACGTCGAAAGCTGGCCACGCGTGGGCCACACGACCTTGCGCAGCTCAGCGATGATCTGGCGGTAGAAGAGCGCGAGCCTGCCGAGGGGGCCCTTCTTCGCCCGCTTTCCACCACGGCGGCCCTTCTTGGCCGCCACCTCGTCCTCGGGACGGCCGCTCTCAGGCGTCGCGGTGGAGCCTAGGGCTTCCGTCACTCGTCCTCACCTGAATCCGGGTCGTGGCCGTGCCGCGTCCGGCCGGCCGCACAGCGGTGCATTGAATTACTCACTACGCGCGCACGCACCCTGAAAAACGTGCGTGGTAGCAGGGCCGGAGGGACTTGAACCCCCAACCGCTGGTTTTGGAGACCAGTGCTCTACCAATTGAGCTACGACCCTTTGCGGCTCCACCCAACCTACCGCATCCACCCGGCTCCATGGAGTGCGCGGGACGGAACGGCTGTTGAGCGGCCAACGACGGATGAGTGTACGTGTTCCGGGGCCGGGCGTCGAACGAATAGCCCTCATGGCGTCCTCATGGCGCCCGGAAACCCGCGTGCCGCCGTATTCGGCGGTCTGGGACCATGCACCTATGACCGCTGCTTCTCCCCATGCACAGTCCCCGACCGAGCGCCGCGTATCCGCCCGTATCGGGTCGATCTCCGAGTCCGCCACGCTGGCCGTCGACGCCAAGGCCAAGGCGCTCAAGGCCGCCGGGCGCCCGGTGATCGGCTTCGGCGCGGGCGAGCCCGACTTCCCCACGCCCGACTACATCGTCGAGGCCGCCGTGGAGGCCTGCCGCAACCCCAAGTACCACCGCTACACGCCGGCCGGCGGGCTGCCCGAGCTCAAGGCCGCGATCGTCGCGAAGACGCTGCGCGACAGCGGCTACGAGGTCGAGGCCGCGCAGGTGCTGGTGACCAACGGCGGCAAGCAGGCGATCTACGAGGCGTTCGCGGCGATCCTGGACCCGGGTGACGAGGTCATCGTCCCCGCGCCGTACTGGACCACCTACCCCGAGTCGATCCGGCTCGCGGGCGGCGTCCCGGTCGAGGTCGTCGCCGACGAGACCACCGGCTACCGGGTCTCCGTGGAGCAGCTGGAGGCGGCCCGCACCGACCGCACCAAGGTGGTGCTCTTCGTCTCCCCGTCCAACCCCACGGGCGCCGTCTACTCGCGCGAGCAGGTCGAGGCGATCGGGCGCTGGGCGGCCGAGCACGGGCTGTGGGTGCTCACCGACGAGATCTACGAGCACCTGGTCTACGGGGACGCGGAATTCCACTCGCTCCCGGTCGTGGTGCCCGAGCTGCGGGACAAGTGCATCGTGGTCAACGGCGTGGCGAAGACGTACGCCATGACCGGCTGGCGCGTGGGCTGGGTCATCGGCCCCAAGGACGTCGTCAAGGCCGCGACCAACCTCCAGTCGCACGCCACGTCAAACGTGAGCAATGTCGCACAGGCCGCCGCGCTGGCCGCCGTCTCCGGCGACCTGGAGGCCGTGGCCACGATGCGCCAGGCCTTCGACCGCCGCCGCCGCACCATCGTGCGGATGCTGAACGAGATCGACGGCGTGGAGTGCCCCGAGCCCGAGGGCGCCTTCTACGCCTACCCCTCGGTGAAGGGGCTGGTCGGCAAGGAGATCCGCGGCAAGCGCCCGCAGAGCTCCGTGGAGCTGGCCGAGCTGATCCTGGAGGAGGCCGAGGTCGCGGTCGTCCCGGGTGAGGCCTTCGGCACCCCGGGCTATCTGCGCCTGTCGTACGCGCTGGGCGACGAGGACCTCGTCGAGGGCGTCTCCCGGTTGCAGAAGCTGCTGGGCGAGGCGCGCGCCTGACGCTGCACTCCCCCGGGCGGGCCGGCCGTGCCATCGAAAGGCACTCCCGGCCCGCCTTCCGTTTTCCGGGGTTCCCGGGTTTTCCGGGGTTCCCGGGTTTTCCGGGGTTCCCGGGTTTTCCCGGGTTTTCCCGGGGCGCGGTGCCGGGGCGCGGGCCGGGCCGCCCGGCACCTCGGATTCATGTGCGGGCAAGGCCCCGTTCGGCGAAAGCGGTACCGGGGCGCTCCGGGGTGCGGCAGTATCTGCAGATGGCACGTGACGTACTTCTGCTTCCCAAAGCGCATCTGCACCTCCACTTCACCGGCTCGATGCGCCCCGCCACGCTGCTCGAACTGGCCGACAAGTACGGCGTCCACCTGCCGGAGGCGCTGAGCGGCGGCGAGCCCCCCAGGCTGCGGGCCACCGACGAGCGCGGCTGGTTCCGGTTCCAGCGGCTGTACGACATCGCGCGGTCCTGTCTGCGCGACGCCGAGGACATCCGGCGGCTGGTGCGCGAGGCCGCCGAGGAGGATGTGCGGGACGGCGCCGGGTGGCTGGAGATCCAGGTCGACCCCACCTCGTACGCCCCTCGGCTCGGCGGCCTGATCCCCGCGATCGAGATCATCCTGGACGCGGTCGAGACCGCCTCCCGGGACACCGGGCTCGGGATGCGGGTGCTGATCGCCGCCAACCGCATGAAGCACCCCCTGGAGGCGCGCACGCTGGCCCGGCTGGCGGTCCGCTACGCCGACCGGGGCGTGATCGGCTTCGGGCTGTCCAACGACGAGCGGCGCGGCCTGGCCCGGGACTTCGACCGGGCCTTCGCCATCGCGCGGGACGGCGGCCTGCTCGCGGCCCCGCACGGCGGCGAGCTGTCGGGCCCCAGCAGCGTCCGCGACTGCCTGGACGACCTCGGCGCGCAGCGGGTGGGCCACGGCGTGCGGGCCGCCGAGGACCCGCGGCTGCTGCGCCGGCTCGCCGAGCGGGGCGTGACCTGCGAGGTGTGCCCGTCCTCGAACGTGGCCCTGGGGGTCTACGAGAAGCCGGAGGACGTGCCGCTGCGCACGCTGTACGAGGCCGGGGTGCCGATGGCGCTGGGCGCCGACGACCCGCTGCTGTTCGGGTCGCGGCTGGCGGCCCAGTACGAGCTGGCGCGCGAGCACCACGGCTTCACGGACGCCGAGCTGGCCGAGCTGGCCCGGCAGTCCGTTCGCGGCTCGGCGGCCCCGAAGGACGTGGCCGCGCGGCTGCTCGCCGACATCGACGGCTGGCTGGCGGCCGGGTGAGCGGCCGGGTGACCGGGGAAGCGGGCGTCAGAGGCTGACGCCGACCGTCACGGGCTCGTTGACGAGCGTGACGCCGAACGCGGCCTCGACCCCGGCGACGACCTCGCGGGCGAGCGCGAGCAGGTCCTCGGTGGTGGCGGCGCCGCGGTTGGTCAGGGCGAGGGTGTGCTTGGTGGAGATGCGGGCCGGGCCGGTGCCGTAGCCCTTGGCGAAGCCCGCCTTGTCGATCAGCCATGCGGCGGAGGTCTTGATCCGCCCCTCGCCGGCCGGGTAGGCGGGCGGGGTGACGTCGGGGCCCAGGCGCTCGGCGGCGCGGGCCAGGAAGGCCGCGTAGGCGTCCTCGGCCAGGACCGGGTTGGTGAAGAAGGAGCCCGCGGACCAGGTGTCGTGGTCGTCGGGGTCGAGGACCATGCCCTTCCCGGCGCGGAGCTTCAGCACCGTGTCGCGGGCGGTGGCGACGGGCACCCGCTCCCCGACCGCCACGCCGAGGGCGCGGGCGGTCTCCGCGTACTTGACGGGCGCGGACAGGCCGCCCGCGTCCTCCAGCGCGAAGCGCACCCGCAGCACCACATGGCGCTGCGGATCGGCCTTGAAGCGGCTGTGGCGGTAGGCGAAGCCGCAGTCGGCGTTCGGGATGGTCACGACGGTCTCGGCGCGCCGGTCGTAGGCGACGACCTCGGTGATCGTGGCCGAGACCTCCTGCCCGTACGCCCCCACGTTCTGGATCGGGGTCGCCCCCGCGGACCCGGGGATTCCGGCCAGGCACTCGATCCCGGCGAGACCGGCCCGGACCGTGCGGGCCACCGCGTCCGACCAGTTCTCGCCCGCGGCCAGCTCCAGCGTGTCGCCGTCGAGGGCGAAGCCGCTGGTCGCGATGCGCAGGGCGGTGCCGTCGAAGCCCTTGTCGGCGATGACCAGGTTGCTGCCGCCGCCTATGACCAGCAGCGGGGTCCCGGCCGCGTCGGCCTCCCGGACCGCCGTGATCACCTCGTCGTCGGTGGTGGCCGTGAGCAGCCGGCCCGCCGGGCCGCCGAGCCGGAAGGTGGTGAGGGGGGCCAGGGGCGCGTCGTGGAGTTCCTGCACGCGCTCAAGAGTACGGGGGCGCCCCGGCGGGGCCGGGCGGCGGTGCCGCGGCCCAGGGCACGGGGCGCGCCTCACGTTTCTCGCGGGCCCTCAGGGGCCTCAGGCGAGGCGGACGACGGCGCGGGCCCGGCCCAGCACCTTCTGCCCCGCGCTGGTCGCCACGACGTCCACACGGACCGTACGGGCCTCGTCGTCCAGCTTGGCGGCGACCTTCGCGGTCACCTCGATGACCGCGCCCTTCTCGTCGTTCGGCACGACGACCGGCTTGGTGAAGCGCACCCCGTACTCCAGCACGGCCGCCGGGTCACCTGCCCAGTCGGTCACCACGCGGCCCGCCTGGGCCATGGTGAACATGCCGTGGGCGATGACGTCGGGGAGGCCAACCTCCTTGGCGAACTTCTCGTTCCAGTGGATCGGGTTGAAGTCGCCGGAGGCGCCCGCGTACTGGACGAGCGCGGCGCGGGTCACCGGGAACTCCTGTCCGGGCAGCTCGGTGCCGACCTCGACGTCCTCGTACGAGACCTTGGCTGTCATCCGTTGTCCTCCGCTGCCTGGGTTTCCTGGGCCGGCGCCGGGGTGTCCCGGGCCTCGACGGCGCGGGCGACGAGGGTCGTGTGGGCGGTCACCACGTGCTCCCCGGCCTCGTCGTGCACCTCGCCGCGGACGGACAGGACGTCGTTGCCGGCCAGCGACTTGATCGAGTCGATCGTCGAGGTGACCGTGAGGCGGTCACCCGCGCGCACCGGGCGGGTGTAGACGAACCTCTGGTCGCCGTGCACCACCCGGCTGTAGTCCAGGCCCAGCTGCGGGTCCTCGATCACCTGCTCCCCGGCGGCCTTGAAAGTGATCGCGAAGACGAACGTCGGCGGGGCGATCACATCCGGGTGGTCGAATGCCCTGGCCGCCTCCGGATCGGTGTAGACCGGATTGGTGTCGCCGATCGCCTCGGCGAATTCGCGGATCTTCTCCCGGCCGACCTCGTAAGGCGCGGTGGGCGGGTAGGACCGCCCGACGAACGACTGGTCGAGCGCCATCGACTCGGCACCTCCTGCGGTAGTCCTGCGGTTGATGTTGCTGGGGATGTGCTTGCGGAACGAAACCAGTGCGGAACGAAACAAGGCCGCCCCCGCGTATGGGGGGCGACCTTGAATACGGTCTGTGCGGTTCGATCTATCTGATCGTCGCGCTTTTATCGCGTCTCGCGGTGCGCGGTGTGCGCGTTGCAACGCGGGCAATGCTTCTTCAGCTCAAGACGATCCGGGTCGTTACGCCGGTTCTTCTTGGTGATGTAGTTCCGCTCCTTGCACTCCACGCAGGCCAGCGTGATCTTCGGGCGGACGTCGGTGGCAGCCACGTGAGTGCTCCTTGACGAACGGATGGATGAACGCAGAAATAGTAGCCGATCGAAGGACCGACCCCACAATCGGCTACGGTGTGTAGCGGTGACCGGACTTGAACCGGTGACACAGCGATTATGAGCCGCTTGCTCTACCGACTGAGCTACACCGCTTCGATGCGATTGGCCCCCACCCGACCGGAGCCGAGCGGGACACCTCACACATCAGAGCCCCAATACGGAATCGAACCGTAGACCTTCTCCTTACCATGGAGACGCTCTGCCGACTGAGCTATTGGGGCGAGCGATGAAGACATTACACGCTCGGGCGCCGAAGGTGAAATCCGTATCGGGGCGTCGTCACGGTCCGCCACCGCCCGCTCAGGCACCACACCGGTACGACTATTCGGCTCCTCCCGGAAGCCGCCCGCGGCGCGCCCTAGGCTCGGCCTCGGACCACGCCGAGCGATCTTGAAAGCCCAGGACAGCCACAGGACATCCCACCGGACATCCAGGAGCGCGATGCCCGACAGCCATCCGCAGCAGCAGCCGCCCACGCACGACGGCCGGGCGCCCGAGGCCGCCCCCGCCCTGGTGCTCGGCGGCGTCCGGCTCGCCGACGGCCGGACCGTGGACGTGCGGGTCCGCGGCGGGCACATCGAGGCGGTCGGCACGGCAGGCAGCCTGGTCCCCGGCACCCGCCTCGACCTCGACGGCTATCTGCTGCTCCCCGCCCCCGCCGAGCCGCACGCCCACGGCGACACCGCCCTCACCGCCGACACCCCCGGGCCCGTCTCGTATCTGCCCGAGGACGTCCAGCGCCGCACCACCGAGGCCGCCCTGCTCCAGCTCGGCCACGGGGCGACCGCGCTGCGCACGCACGTACCCATCGGCGGGGTGCACGGGCTGCGGTCCCTGGAGGCCGTGCTGCGCGCCCGGGAGGCGCTGCGCGGGCTCACCGACCTGTCCTCCGTGGCGGTGCCCCGGGTGCTGACCGGCGCGGCCGGGGCGGACGGCCTGGCGGTGCTGCGGGACGCGGTGAAGATGGGCGCCGGGGTCATCGGCGGCTGCCCCGACCTCGACCCCGACCCGACCGGTCATGTGGAGGCGGTGCTCGACATCGCCGCCCGCCACGGCTGCGCCGTCGACCTGCACACGGACGGTGACGACCCGGCCCGGCTCGCCCGGCTCGCGGCGATGGCCGGCGGGCTGCGTCCTGGCGTGACGATCGGCCCCTGCGCGGGGCTGGCGCGGCTGCCGCACGACGTGGTGGCGCGGGTGGCGGAGCGGCTCGCGGCGGCGGGGGTCACCGTCGTCTGCCTGCCCCAGGGCGACTGTGCCGGGCTGGACGACCGGCGCGCGCGAGGGACGCACCCGCCGGGCTGCGCGCCGGTGCGGCTGCTGCGCTCGGCCGGGGTCCGGGTGGCCGCGGGCAGCGGGGCGCTGCGGGACGCGGCCAACCCGGTCGGCCGCGGCGACCCGCTGGAGGCCGCGTTCCTCCTGGCCTCGCGGGGCGAGGCGGAACCCGAGGAGGCGTACGAGGCGGTCTGCGGGCGCGCCCGGGCCGCGCTGGGGCTGCCCGAGGTGCGCGTGGAGGCCGGGTTCCCGGCGGAGCTGCTCGCGGTGCGCGGCGACGGCCTGCCGGGCGTGCTCTCGCTCGCCTACAGCCGGGTGGTGGTCCACCAGGGGCGCGTGGTGGCGCGCACCAGCGCGGTGCGGGAGTACTGCACCTCGGCCGCCGCGGCGGCGCTGGAGCTGCCGCGGCAGGCGAGGTCGGAGTAGAAGAGGGGCTGGACGGGTCAGCTGTTCGAGGCGTCCGCCTTCTCCAGGTCGCTGAGGTCGATGTCCAGGCCGTCGATGCCGTCGGGACCCCCCTGCACATCGTCGTCCAGGATGAAGTCGTCGCCGGAGAGCGCGCTGGCGTCGTCCATGCCGCCCATCATCATCGCGCCGGCCGCCTCCATCAGCTCCTTGATGTCGAGCTCGGTGGCGCCGGACGGGGCGGCGATCTTCCCGGCCTCGCCGAACGTCAGCTTCAGGGGCAGCTTGTCGCCCTTCTTCAGCCCCTCGGCGAACGGCGCGAGATCCGCGCTGGCCTCGGTGAGCGCGCCGTTCTTGATGGCGAAGTCGACCGCGATCTTCTTGTTCGGCACATCCTTGAAGTCCTTGGCGGTCGGCAGGCCCTCGCCACCCGGGATCTCGTCGGTGAACGGCCGCAGCTCGTCGAAGACGCCGGTCAGCAGGGTCCTGACGGGCCCGGTGGCCACCAGGTGGTCCGCCCCGTCACGGCGGCCCTCGTCCTTGATGGTGACCTCGCGCGCGAAGAGCTTCTTGAGCTGCTTGGTGATCTTCCGGCTGGTCTCGGGGGCGATATCGGCCCCGCCGGCCCCCTTCTTCTGCCCGCCCCCGGCGCCGAGCTCCTCCTGGGCCTTCTTCATCTCGGCGGTGTCGACCTTGACCCACCCGCCGTCGAAGAGCTTCCGCAACACCTTGCCGCCCGGCATGTCCTCGGGCAGCTCGTCGGCGGACGGCGCGGGCTCGCCGCTCAGCTCGCCGAACGCCTTCACGTCCAGCCGGATGTACGCCGTCTCGCCCATGATCCGGTACTCGGCGAGATCGCCGTCGGGCCCGCTGAGCTTCATCCGTACGCCGGTGATGTCCTTGTCACCGGCCTCCGCCAGCGGCTTCTTCGCCTGCACGGCCACGCTGACCCGCAGCCCGGCCAGTGCCTCGGCCTCCTCGCGCGTCATCGGCTCCGCCGAACTGTTGTTTTTGGAGAGCGCGATGAGCTGCTCGGGCGTCGCGTCGAGGTCCAGCTCCACCGACAGGGACCGGCGCTCGCCGAGCTTGTCGGTCGCGTTCTCCAGCCGCTTGCCCGCCGAGATGTTCTCGACGGCACCGCACGCGGCGACGCCCGTGACCAGCGCGGTGGTGCAGCCGAGTGCGACCAGCGGCTTGACCAGGGACTTGGCCCGGGACTTGACCGGGGACATACGGATGGCGCTCATGGCGGTTATCGGGACTCCTCGGATGAGCTGATCAGACAGAGCACCTGATCTTCTGATCAGACTCCCGAGTGCCAGGGAAGGTTGCACGGCGTACGGTCGGGATCATGCGCATTGTCATCGCTGGAGGACACGGTCAGATCGCGCTGCGGCTGGAGCGGCTGCTCGCCCGGCGCGGAGACGAGTCCGCGGGCATCGTCCGCCACCCCGAACAGGCGGGCGACCTGCTGGCCGCCGGGGCCGAACCGGTCGTCTGCGACCTGGAAACGGCGTCGGTGGACGATGTCGCCCGGCATCTGGGGGCCGCCGACGCCGCGGTCTTCGCGGCCGGCGCGGGCCCCGGCAGCGGCGCCGCCCGCAAGGAGACGGTCGACCACGCCGCCGCCGTGCTCTTCGCGGACGCGGCCGAGCGAGCCGGCGTACGGCGGTTCCTGATCGTCTCCTCCATGGGCGCCGACCGCGAGATCCCCCTGGACACCGACCCCGTCTTCGCGGCGTATCTGCACGCCAAGACCGAGGCGGACACGGCCGTGCGGGCCCGCACGGCCCTCGACTGGACCGTCCTGCGCCCGGGCCGGCTGACGAACGACCCGGGCACCGGCCGGGTGACCCTGGCCGACCACGTCGAGTACGGCTCGGTCACCCGCGACGACGTGGCCGCCGTGCTGCTGGCCCTCCTCGACGAGCCCCGCACGGCGGGCCGCACGCTGGAGCTGGTGAACGGCCCGACGCCGATCGCCGACGCGGTCGGGGCGCCGGCCTAGGCCCTGTCCGGCGGATCTCGACGCCTGCGCCGGACACCTCCCTAGAAGTCCACCCGGGTGGTGTCGTCGGCGCGGGCCACGGACTCCTGCGCGTAACGCCGCTCGTAGGCGTCCCGGATCCGCTCGATCCGCGGGTCGTGCGCCCGCGCCTCGGACACCGGGTACAGCAGGATCAGCTCGTACGAGCGCTCCCGCTCGATCGTGCCGTTCTGGTCCCGCCACTGCCCCCGGCCGTCCTGGATCGTCAGCCCGGACGGAAAGCTCGGCGTGACCTCCTCGTCGACGAAGGCCATGAACTGCTTGTCGGTCACGGGCGGGCCGCCGTCGGGTCGCTGCGTCCCGAAGAACAGCCGGGTCTCGACATAGGGCTTGCCCCGGCTCACGGCGGAGGCGGCGGACGCGGACGCGGCGGACGAGGGCTCGTCGTCGAGCGCGGCGTACGCGGCGACGGGGGTGGCCGCGGCGAGGGCGAAGGCCACTCCGACGGCGGCGAGCCGCACACGCGGCTTCAAGGTCGACATCCCCCGATGGTCCCGTCCCCGCGCGCCGCGCGACAGACCGCCTCCCGGCGCCTCGGAGCCACCCGAATTCAGCGGCAGGAATACGGGTTATCGCGGCGCGCTCGACGATAAATCGCGCATTACAGGCCGCCGCCGCGTTCTCCGACCGGGCGAATTCGCCGCGGCAGCCCCCCAAAGGTAGGGGGATATTCCCCCGCCCCCGGGGGAGGTGCGCGGACCATGGCGGACGCACAGTGGAAGCGACGGAAGGATGGAGAGATATGAGTATGCACTCATGGCGTTTCACCTCGCGTCGCATCGCAATGATCGTCGGTACCGCCTTCGCGGCGGCCGCCCTGATCGTTTTCGCGGTCTTCTATGCGTCGAGCGCCAATTCCCCACCCAAGTCGAACACACCCAAGAAAACCCATCCCGCCTCCGAGTCGGCCGCCCCACCCAAATCCGACTCCTCGGCCGACGCGACCGACCCGCCCGCGAGGGATGCCTCGCCCCCGTCGTCCGATCCCCCGTCCGCGGAGCAGCCCGCGCAGGACCCCACGGATCAGTCCGATCAGCCGGATCAGCCGACGCCCGAGCAGCCCCCGTCCCAACAGCCGCAGGACACCCAGCAGCCCCAGGACACCCAGCAGCCCACGCCTGACCAGACCCAGCCCAACCCTCCCCCGCCCCCGCCGCCCCCGTCCGACCAGTCCCAGCAGCCCTCACCGGACCAGAACCAGCAGAACCCGCCGCCGCCCCCGCCCCCGCCGTCCGATCCGAACCAGCAGCAGCAGCCGGACCCGAACCAGTCCCAGCCGCAGCAGCAGCCGCCGCCCCAGCCGGACCCGCAACAACAGCAGCAGCAACAGCCGACCGCGCCTTAGGGCGAAGGTCGTCAGTCTGCGAAGGCCCGCTTGATCAGCGTCGTCCGGGCGGCCAGGTCCTCCTCGCCCAACCCGGCGAGCCGTCGGCGGGCCACCTCGATGGGGGCCTCCTCCAGGCAGTCGGGGATCCGTAGGCCGTCGCCGTCCACGAGGTCCCGGGAGCCGGGCGTCGACGCGAAGCAGGGCAGGTCTCCGCGGCGCAGGTCGCGCAGTTCCGAGGGCACCAGCCGCTCCCAGGGCCGGCTGCCGTCCGCGCCGAGCGCCAGCCGGGCGAGGAGCCGGTCGCGGTCGAGCGCGTCGCGGAGGACGTCGGGGTGCCGGCTGTCCTCCAGCAGGGCGGAGTAGTACGCGGTGGCGCGCGGGGTGTGGCGCAGCTCGACGTCGGCGAACCGGTCCAGCAGAGCGGTCCAGCCCGCCCGGTCCGCCGCGATCGCCCGGTACGTCCACGCGAAGCCCGCCTCCAGGTCGGCCGGGGTGGGCGACGTCCGGGCGGCGGAGGCGGGCAGGGCGCGGCGGAACGGCGCCGCCATGTCGGCCACCACCGGGTACGCGCCGTGGGCGATGAGGTTCTCGTGGTGCACATCCACCCCGCACAGGGCGTGGTGCAGGGCGAGCAGCGCCCCGGTGCGCCAGGAGAAGGCGCGTACCTCCCCGGGTGTCCGGCACGGCAGGGCCTCAACGAACCGGGACCAGCCGTAGCCGTCGCGGGCCAGGGTGGCCCGGGCGATCAGGTCGCGTGGCGGGGCCTGCCGGTGGAACCAGTCCAGGACCTCGTCCCAGCCCTGATCGGCGTCGGGCGGCCACGGCCGGTGGACGACGGTGGCGCCGGTGAAGGAGACGACGGCCGCGCTGCGGCCGCGCCGGTGGGTGTCGCCCGCCCCGAACCGTACGTCGGTGACCTCGCCGAGCCCGCCGTCGCACCATGTGTCCAGCTCGGCCAGATCGGCCACCAGCCGCTCCGCGAGCTCGGCGCGCGAGTCCACCCAGCCCGTCAGCAGGTCGCCGAGGTGGCGCAGCAGCACCGGGTACTCGGTCCACAGCGCCCGCTGCGTCGCGGGTTCGCCCAGCAGTCGGACGTAGTCGTCGTACCGCTCCTGCGGCGTGTCCCCGCGCAGCAGCCCCTCGAGCCTGGCCGTGCCGAGTTCGAGGGCCATGGTGCGCCCCATGATCCGCTCGATGTCCTCGCCGGGCCACGCCCGGGCCAGCAGGTCGGGGAGGGCCGTCAGCCGCGACCCCGCGGTGCTTTCCGCGACCCGGGCGCGGAGTTCGCGCTGGCTGCCGCGGACCAGGGCGGCGGCCGGGCGCATGAGCGCCATCTCGTCGTCGCGGACCAGATACGGATACGGGTACGGATACGCCTGCGCCGCCGGGTCCGCCTCGCCCAGGGCCGCGCGGCGGTCGGCGGCCCGTACCCACTCCGGGGTCGGCGTCGGCCAGTCCTGCCGGCACTGCGGGCCGAGGCGGCTGAGGAAGCCGTCGTAGGTGAGGCCGAGCGCGCGGACGGCCGGCTCCAGGGCCCCGCCCGGGCCGAGCGTGTCTCTCCAGCGCCTCGGATCGCCCTCCGCCGGCGACGGCGGCCTCTCGTGCAGATACGCGGCGTTGTGCCAGGGGAGCTCGCTGAAGGACATGGTCAGCAGCGTGCCGCGGCGCTGTTGGCGGAACCTTGGCCTGAACTTGAACTGGCTGCTCGAAGCCGGTTTTGACAGGGTGGAGGCCTGACAACGGGGAGTGACACCATGCCGGTTGAGTTCCGTGTGCTCGGCGACGTCGGGGCGTACCTCGACGGAAGGGCCCTGGATCTGGGCCATGCACAGCAGCGCTCGGTTCTGGCCGTGCTGTTGGTGGAGGCCCGGCGCACGGTGTCGGTGGAGCAGATCGTCCACCGCATCTGGGGCGACGACGCCCCGCAGCGCGCGAAAAGCACGCTGTACAGCTATATGTCGCGGCTGCGGGGGGCGTTGGCCGAGGCCGGGGAGGAGTGCCGGATCGCCCGGCGCTCGGGCGGATACGCGCTGCTGGTCGACCCCGAAGCCGTGGACCTGCACCGCTTCCGCGCCCTGGTCGAGCAGGCTCGCGCGGCCGGCGAGCCCTCAGTTGCCGCGCCGCTCTTCGATCAGGCGCTGGGCTCCTGGCAGGGGGACTTCTGCGCGTCCTGCGACACCCCGTGGCTCAGCTCCGTGCGTGAGGGGTTACAGCAGGAGCGGCTCGCCGCCCTGCTGGACCGCGGCGACGCCCAGCTCCTGCTCGGCCGCCACCAGGAGTTGCTGACCGAGCTGTTCGCCCTCGTCGAGGAGCAGCCGCTCAACGAGCGCCTGGCCGGCCACATCATGCTGGCGCTGTACCGCAGCGGCCGGGCCGCGGAGGCGCTGACCCACTACGAAGGCCTCCGGCGCCGGCTGGCCGAGGAGCTGGGCGTCGACCCGGGGCCGCAACTCCGGCTGCTGCACCAGCGGATCCTCACCTCGGACCCGGATCTCACCTCACCCGCCCCCACCCCCGCCCCCGCGCCGGCCCGGTCGGCACGCCATCCGGTGCCCGCGCATCTCCCGGCACCCCCCGCCAGGTTCACCGGCCGCGCCCATGAACTGGACCAGCTGGCCCGCTTCCTGGGCGGAGGGTCCGGGCACGACGGCCCTCTGATGATGGCCGCGATCACCGGGCCGGGCGGCATCGGCAAGACCTGGCTGGCCCTTCAGTGGGCGCATCACCGTCTGCCGGACTTCCCCGACGGACAGCTCTACGTCAATCTGCGGGGCTTCGACCCCTCCGCCGAGCCCGTTCCGGTGGCGGCGGCGATACGCGGCCTCCTCGACGCCCTCGGGGCCGACCCCGCGGCCATGCCGTCGGATGTGGAGGGGCAGGCCGGGCTGTACCGGAGCCTGGTCGCGGGCAAACGCCTGCTCGTCCTGCTCGACAACGCCCGCGACAGCGACCAGGTCCGGCCCCTGCTGCCCGGCAGCCCCACCTGCACCGTGCTGATCACCAGCCGCCACCGCCTCACCGGCCTCGCCGCCACCCATGGGGTCCGCGCCCTCGGCCTCGACGTACTCTCCGAGGCCGAGGCGCGCACGCTCCTCACCCGCCACCTCGGCGACCATCGCGTGGCGGCCGAACCCGCCGCCGTCCACACGCTCCTGAACCACTGCGGTGGGCTTCCGCTGGCCGTCAGCATCCTGTCCGCCCGCGCCGCCGCCCACCCCGACCTCCCCCTCTCGGCCCTCGCCGAGGAGGTCGAGGAGGCCGCCACCAGGCTCGACGCCCTGGACACCGGTGATGTGGCCGCCGATCTGCGGGCGGTGTTCTCCTCCTCGTACCGCGCCCTCGGGTCGGACGCGGCGGAGACCCTGAGCCTGCTCGGCCTCGCCCCCGGGCCGGACATCAGCGTCCCCGCGGTCGCGAGCCTCACCGGCCTCCCCGCGCCCCGGGCCCGCGAACACCTGCGCACCCTTCAGGCCGCGCATCTGCTCCAGCAGCACTCCCCCCAGCGCCACCGCATGCACGACCTCGTCCGCCTCTACGCCGCCGAACAGGCCGAGTCCCTGCCCACCGCCCACCGCCAGTCCGCCCGGCTCCGCCTGCTGGACTTCTGCGTCCACACCGCCGGCGCCGCCGCCGGACTCCTCGACCCGCACCGGGACCGGATCCCCCTCCCCGACCCCAGGCCGGGCGTCACCCTCCAGGAGTTCACCGACGAGGAGAGCGCCCTGACGTGGTTCACCACCGAGCACCCGTTTCTGCTCGGCGCGCTGGACCTGGCCCGCGCCTTCGGCTTCGACTCCCACGTCTGGATGCTCGCCCAGGCCCTCGAGCCGTTCTTCGACTACCGCGGCCACTGGCGCGACTGGGCCGACGCCCAGCACAGTGCGCTGCTCGCCGCCCAGCGCCTCGGCGACCCGTCCTGGCAGGCCGGCGCCCATCGCGGCCTCGGCGCGGTCCACACCCAGATAAGACGCCTCGACGACGGCCACACCCACTTCCAGCACGCCCTCGACCTCTACCGCGACTCGGGCGAACCCCTCGGTGAGGCACATGCCCACCGGGGACTGAGCTGGGTGTTCGTGGAACAGGACCGCCTGCGCGAGGCCCTCGTCCACAACGAACAGGCCCTCTCGATCTACCGGCGGACCGACCACCCCACCGGACGGGCCAAGTCGCTCAACAACGCCGGTTGGCTGCACGCCATGCTCGGCGAATACGAGCACACCCTCGACTACTGCACCGAAGCCATCGAGCTCAACCAGAAGTCCGGCAACCGCCACGCCGAGGCCGGGGCCTGGGACAGCCTGGGCTACGCGCACCACCACCTCGGCCGCCACACCGAGGCCGTCACCTGCTACCAGCGGGCCCTGGACCTCGTGCGTGAATTCGGCGACCGGTGCGGGGAGGTCGAGGTCCTCGGCCACCTCGGCGACAGCCACGCCGCCCGCGGCGCGCCCGACGCGGCCCGGTCCGTATGGCAACTCGCCCTGAAGATCGCCGACGAGATCGACCTCTCGACCGCGGCCGAGCTCCGGGAGAAGCTGGGGGCGTGCGCGGAGGACGGTCCGGGCGAGCAGCGGCCGTGATGGTGCCGGCGTTCGGTCACCACCGCTTCAGGAGGGTGGTGAAGACCAGCTCGGTGCGGTCCCCGGACAGGATGACGTCGGAGACCTCCACGACCCGGCCTTCGGTGTCGGTGGAGATCTTCCGGAGGACGATCACCGGGACGCCCTTCTTGAGGCCGAGTTCCCCGGCTTCCTCGGCGGTCGGCGGCCGGACCGTGATCCGCTCCTCCACACGGTCCAGCTCCACGCCGATCGTGTAGAGCTGGTTCTGTGTGCCGCCGGGCCACGGCTCGTTCGCGTCGTCGAGCAGCTCCGGGTTGGCCGCGACCACATCGTGGACGAGATACGAGCGCACCAGCGCGAAGGGCGAGCCCCCCTCGCGGCAGTTGGCCCGGTACCTCCGCTCCAGCAGCCGGGTACCCACCGGCACACCGAACGCCACCGCGTGATCCTCGTCGGCCTTCGCCGCGCGGTACTCGGCGCGGAAGGAGAGGTCGGTGACCGCCAGGCCGGTGTCGCGCTCCGTTACGCCCGTCCTCAGGCGCTCGGCCCGGGACCGGCGCACCCGGCCCTTCTCCCACTGATGCCGGTCGTTGTTCCGCTCCACCCTCCGCCGCGGCTCGCGGGCGAAGGCCACCGCGCCATGCCTCTCGGCGATCCGCTCGTACTTGGCCATAGGGCGCTCACCGTCCTCGGGAGGCCGGACCATCTCAGCGTATGTCCTTGCCGAACACCAACGGCCCCTGGCTGCGTTTTCGCAGCTCAGGGGCCGTTTCTTTGGCGTGGCGGCGCCAGGATTCGAACCTGGGTAGGCTAAGCCGACGGATTTACAGTCCGCTCCCATTGGCCACTCGGGCACACCGCCTGGGATGTGACCAGAGGCTCCGCTCCCACTTTCGGGAACCCCCTGGCGACGACGTAAACAATACCCGATGACAGGGGGTGCTCCGCCACCGGGTTGATCCCGTCTCGATCATGGCTGGGATGGCTAGGCTGGCCCGTGCGGTCCGGCGGGCCGTGCCCCTGACAGATCTATGTACGAGGAGCCAACTCAAGATGGCCGACTCCAGTTTCGACATCGTCTCGAAGGTCGAGCGGCAGGAGGTCGACAACGCTCTCAACCAGGCGAGCCGCGAGATCTCCCAGCGCTACGACTTCAAGAACGTCGGCGCCTCGATCGAGTGGTCGGGCGAGCGGATCGAGATGCGTGCCAACTCCGAGGAGCGGGTGAAGGCGATCCTCGATGTCTTCCAGTCCAAGCTGATCAAGCGCGGGATCTCGCTGAAGGCGCTGGACGCGGGCGAGCCGCAGGCCTCCGGCAAGGAGTACAAGATCTTCGCCTCGCTGGAGGAGGGGATCTCCCAGGAGAACGCCAAGAAGGTCGCCAAGATCATCCGTGACGAGGGCCCGAAGGGCGTCAAGGCGCAGGTGCAGGGCGACGAGCTGCGGGTGTCGTCCAAGAGCCGGGACGACCTTCAGGCCATCATCGCGCTGCTCAAGGGCAAGGACCTGGACTTCGCGGTGCAGTTCGTCAACTACCGGTGACAGTGGGGCGGGCAGCCTGTGTTCGGGCCGCCCGCCCTCAGCGTCTTCCCGGAATCCTCGGCGTCTTCCCGGGGTCCTCGGCGTCTTCCTGTGTGACGAGCAGGGCGCGGTCTATCAGCGGGCGGCCGTGAAGGGCCGGTCCGTGGAGACGATCTCGTGGCCCAGGGGGGTCAGGGAGATCGGGATCAGCTTGAAGTTGGCCAGGCCGAGCGGGATGCCGATGATCGTGACGCACAGGATGACGCCGGTGACGACATGGCCGAGCGCCAGCCACCAGCCCGCGAGGACCAGCCACAGCACATTGCCGATGCACGAGGGCGCGCCGGCGTCGCGGCGGGGGACGGCGGTGCGGCCGAAGGGCCACAGGGCGAACCCCGCGATGCGCCAGGAGGCGAAGGCGAAGGGGATGCCGATGATGGTGAGGAAGAGGATCACCCCGGCGATGACGTAGGCACAGGCGAGCCAGAAGCCGGAGAGTACGAGCCAGATCAGATTGAGGATGGTCTTCACGGGCGGCGACCTGCCATCTCCTCGAGGCGGGCGATGCGCTCCGCCATGGGCGGGTGGGTGGAGAACAGCTTGGCCATACCCTCACCGGCGCGGAAGGGGTTGGCGATCATCATGTGGCTCGCGGTCTCCAGTCTGGGCTCGGGCGGCAGCGGGAGCTGCTGGGTGCCCGCTTCGAGCTTGCGGAGGGCGTTGGCGAGCGCCAGGGGGTCGCCGGTGATCTGGGCGCCGGAGGCGTCGGCCTCGTACTCGCGGGAGCGGCTGACGGCCAGCTGGATGATGGTGGCCGCGAGCGGGCCGAGGATCATGATCAGCAGCATGCCGAGGAAGCCGGGGCCCTCGTCGTCGTCGGACCGGCCGATCGGGATCAGCCAGGCGAAGTTGACCAGGAACATCACGACGCTGGCGAGCGCGCCCGCGACGGACGAGATGAGGATGTCGCGGTTGTAGACGTGGCTGAGCTCATGCCCGAGGACGGCGCGCAGCTCGCGCTCGTCCAGCAGGCGCAGGATGCCTTCGGTGCAGCAGACGGCCGCGTTGCGCGGGTTGCGGCCGGTCGCGAAGGCGTTGGGGGCCTCGGTCGGGGAGATGTAGAGGCGCGGCATGGGCTGGCGCACGGCGGTGGAGAGCTCGCGGACCATGCGGTAGAGCTGGGGGGCCTCGAACTCGCTCACGGGCCGCGCGCGCATGGCGCGCAGGGCGAGCTTGTCGCTGTTCCAGTACGCGTAGGCGTTGGTGCCCAGCGCGACCAGGACCGCGATGATCAGGCCCGTGCGGCCGAAGAGGCTGCCGACGACGATGATGAGGGCGGACAGTCCTCCGAGAAGTACGGCGGTCTTGAGCCCGTTGTGCCGACGATGCACGGTGTGCCCTCCAAAAGATGCCGCAAGGGAACCCTTTTTTTCGCGGTTTTCGCGGTGTCTCCACCTTCCAGTGGACCCTTCCGCATTGGTCAACGCCATATGAAGGTCGCTGGTTCCCTAGTGCACACGCGGCGGGCAGTTGGGCCGTCCGGGTGAGGTCTCGGGGCGGGGTCTCAGGGTGAGGGCTCGGGCGGGTCTCAGGGTGGGGTCACAGCATGGCGCCGGACGCGAAGCGCAGGACGAGCTGCGGGGCCCCGGAGAGCGCGACGCCGAGCACGGCGGCGAGGCCGATGACCACGGTGAGGGAGGCGGGGACCGCGCGGGCGGCGAGGGCCGTCGGCTCCGGAGCCGCGGCCCCGGCGGCGGTCGCGGGGGCGCGGAAGAGGGCGGCCGTCCACTGGAGGTAGTAGTAGAGCGCGATCACCACATTGACCGCCATCACGACGGCGAGCCAGCCCAGCCCCGCGTCGACGGCCGCCGAGAAGACGGTGACCTTCGCGAACAGGCCGATGACACCGGGCGGCAGCCCGGCCAGGCAGAGCAGGAAGAAGCCGAGCGCCAGGGCGGCCAGGGGGCGGGCGGCGTAGAGGCCGCGGTAGTCGGCCAGACGGCCGGTGGGGTGGGCGCGCGTCACCAGGGCGGCGACGGCGAAGGCGCCGAGGTTCACCGCGGCGTACATGAGGGCGTAGGCGACCGTGGAGCCGATGGCGCGGGACGCGCCGCGCGAGGTGTCGGCGTATCCGGCCGCCGCGATGGGGACCAGCAGATAGCCGGCCTGGGCGACGGAGGACCAGGCCAGCAGGCGTACGGCGCTGTGCGGGCGGTCGGGGCGCTGGCGCAGCGCGGCGACGTTGCCGACGGTCATGGTGAGCGCGGCCAGCAGCGCGAGGGCCGGGCCCCACACATCGGCGTACGAGGGGAAGGCGAGGACGGTCACCAGGATGAGGCCGGAGAAGCCGACCGCCTTGCCGATGACGGAGAGGTACGCGGCCACCGGGAGCGGGGCGCCGACGTAGGTCTCGGGGACCCAGAAGTGGAACGGCACCGCGGCGGTCTTGAAGGCGAAGCCCACCAGGGTGAGCACGACACCGGCCTGGGCGAGGGTGGCCAGCCGCGGGTCGGTGTGGCCGAGGGCGCCGGCGATCCGGGACAGGTGGAGGCTGCCGGTGGCGGCGTAGACGAAGCTGACGCCCATCAGCATGACGGCGGTCGCGGTGACCGAGGAGAGGAAGAACTTCAGGGCGGCCTCGGAGGAGAGGCGGTCGCCGCGGCGCAGCCCCACGAGCGCGAAGGCAGGCAGGGAGGCGACCTCCAGGGCGACGACGAGGGTGGCCAGGTCGCGGGAGGCGGGCAGGAGGGCCGCGCCCGAGGCGGAGGACAGCAGCAGGAACCAGAATTCACCGGCGGGAAGTTTGCTGTGTCCCTCGCGGCCTCCGGACAGGCCCTCCGACGGGCTGTCGGACGCGCTCGGGGATCGGCGCTCGTGGACCTCGCTCATGGACAGCAGCGCCGTCAGCAGGGCCCCGCCGAGCACCAGGAACTGGATGACGACGGCGAAATCGTCGGCCGCGTAGCTGCATACGTTTGGATCGGAGGTCAGGCAGAAGGTGCGGCGGTCCCCGTCGCGGAGCGGCAGCAGGAACAGCGCGGCCAGGGCCAGGCCGCCCGTCGCGAGCCAGCCCAGGAGGGGCTTGTTCCGTTCGGCCAGGAAAAGGTCGGCGACCAGGACGGCCAGGGCGGCCGCGGCGGCGATGGTGGGCGGGGCGATCGCGAGCCAGTCGACGGACTGGACGGTGCCCCCGGCGAGCGCGGTCATCAGTGGCCTCCCCCGAGGAGCTGCTGCACGGCCGGGTCGGTGAGGCCGAGGATGGCCGCGGGCCACAGTCCGCCGAGAACGGTGAGGACGACCAGTGGGGTCCAGGCGGCGAACTCGTAGCCGCGTACGTCGGCCAGGGCGGGGCGGGGCGGTCCAGGCGCTTCGGCGGCCCCCGCGGCGGGCTCGGAGGGACCGCCGGCGGTCCCGTGCGCGGGCGCCCCGGTGAGCGTCCCGCCCATCTCCGTCTCCGGGTGCTCGCCCATGCAGACGCGGCGCACGACGACGAGCAGATACGCGGCGGTCAGCAGGGTGCCCAGGCCCGCGAGCGCCATGAAGGTGAGGAAGGCGGGGCGGCTCAGCCCGTCGGCGGGGTCGAACGCGCCGAACATGGCGAGCATCTCGCCCCAGAACCCGGCGAGCCCCGGCAGCCCGAGGGAGGCGACCGCGGCGAAGGCGAGCAGGCCGCCCAGGCGCGGCGCCCTGCCGTACAGGGCGGCGCCCCCGGTGCCGGAGAGCTGGTCGAGGTCGGTGGTGCCGAAGCGGTCCTTGAGTGCGCCCACGAGGAAGAAGAGCAGGCCCGTGATCAGGCCGTGCGCGATGTTGGCGAACAGCGCGCCGTTGACCCCGGTGGGGGTGAGCGTGGCGATGCCCAGCAGGACGAAGCCCATATGGCCGACGGAGGAGTACGCGATCAGCCTCTTGAGGTCGCCCTTGGCCCCGGTGCGGGCCAGGGCCAGACAGGCGAGGGACCCGTAGATGATGCCGACGGCGGCGAAGGCGGCGAGATAGGGCGCGAAGGTGTGGGCGCCCTCGGGCGCGATGGGCAGCACGATGCGCACCAGCCCGTAGGTGCCCATCTTGAGCAGCACGCCCGCGAGGAGGACCGAGCCGACGGTGGGCGCGGCGGTGTGGGCGTCCGGGAGCCAGCTGTGCAGGGGCCACATGGGGGCCTTGACGGCGAGGCCGACGCCGATGGCCAGGACCGCGATCAGCTGGGTGGTGTGGCTGAGCTTCGCGCCGTTGTCGGAGGCGAGGGCCACCATGTCGAAGGTGCCGCTCTTGAGCCCGACCAGGAGGAGGCCGAGCAGCATGATCACGGAGCCGAGCAGCGTGTAGAGGATGAACCTCCAGGCGGCGCGCTCGCGCCCGGCGCCGCCCCACCGGTTGATGAGGAAGTACATCGGGATGAGCACCGTCTCGAACGACAGGAAGAACAGCATCAGGTCGAGGACGGCGAAGGTGGCCAGGCTGCCGGCCTCCAGGAGCAGCAGCAGCGCGACGAACGCCTTCGGGGAGGGCCCGGCGGGCATGTTGAAGTAGCCGTAGAGGGCGCACAGGAAGGTCAGCAGCGCGGTCAGCACGAGGAGGGGCAGCGAGACGCCGTCCACGCCGAGGTGGATCCGGATGTCCAGCGCCGGGATCCAGCTGACGTCGGTCTGCGCCTGCATGGCGGCCGGGCGGTCGTGGTCGAAGCCCGCGGCGAGCGCGATGGCGACGGCCAGGACGACCCCCGTGACCGTGACGCCGTGCCGGAGCACGGCCTGGTCGGGGCCGCGCCCGCGCAGCCCGGGCGGGGCGGGTAGCAGCGCGGCCGCCGAGCCGAGCAGAGGGAGGGCGATCAGGGCCACGAGGAGCGACTGGAGGACGGTGTGGTTCACGGCTCAGGCTCCCGCTGCGACGAGGACGGCGACGGCCAGGACGAGCGAGCCCGCGATCAGCGCGCCGACGTAGGTCTGCACATTGCCGGTCTGGGCGCGCCGTACGGCCGCGCCGAGCAGCCGGGGGGCGCCGCCCGCACCGCGCACACAGCTCTCCACGACCGTCCGGTCGAGGAAGCCGACGAGCCGGGCGGCGGCGCGCACGGGGCGTACGAACAGCGCGGCGTACAGGGCGTCGAGGTGGAAGCCCGCCGCCGCGTGGCGGTGCAGCGGGCCGAGGAGGAGACGGCCGGGGTCCGCCGGGTCGTCGGCCGCGGCGATGTCGCCGTACGCGGGCTCGTGGGCGGCGATGGCCTCGGCCTCGGAGAGCGCGGGCTCGGCGTCCGGGTGGGCGGCCACGGCGCCCATCGGGGTGCGGGCGGCCAGTGCCGTGGTGTGCCGCCAGGCCCCGTAGGTGACGAGGACGCCGACGAGGGCCAGCCCGGTGCCGAGCACGGAGGTGGTGAGGGTCGGGGCGAGGGACCCGCCGTCGAACCAGTCCGGGAGGGCGCCGAAGGCCAGGCCGAGCCCGGCGGCGGGGATGAAGAGCACCCACAGGACGGCGTTCATGACAACGGGCTGCCGGCCGTGGTCGGGGGCTTCCGTGCCCTTGCCGCGGAAGGCCAGCAGCCACAGCCGGGCCGCGTAGCCGGCGGTGAGCAGGGCGGTGAGCAGCCCGGCGACCAGGACGGTCCAGCCGACGGCCGCCGGGACGGCCGGGGCGTGGCCGGTGGCCGCGTGCTCGGCCGCGCCGAGGACGGCCTCCTTGGAGAAGAAGCCCGCGAACGGCGGGATGGCGGCGAGCGCGAGCAGCGCGACCGTCATCGTCCAGTAGGCGTCGGGGATGCGCCCCGCCAGGCCGCTCATGCGCGACATCGCGGCCAGCGAGTTCGTCCCGGCCGCATGGATGATCACGCCCGCGCCGAGGAAGAGCAGCGCCTTGAACGCACCGTGGGCCAGCAGGTGGAAGACGGCGGCGCCGCGGTTGTCGACCGCGAGCGCGCCGGTCATATAGCCGAGCTGACCGATGGTCGAGTAGGCCAGCACGCGTTTGATGTCGTCCTGGGCGAGCGCCGCGAGCGCGGAGCCGACCATGGTGACCGCGGCCATCACGGCGAGCACGGCGAGGGCGGCGGCGGAGGCGGCGAAGACGGGCAGCAGCCGGGCGATGAAGTAGACACCGGCGGCGACCATGGTGGCGGCATGGATCAGCGCGGAGACCGGGGTGGGGCCGGCCATCGCGTCCGGCAGCCAGGTGTGCAGCGGGAACTGCGCCGACTTGCCCGCGACCCCGGCCAGCAGCAGCAGCGCGATCAGGGTGGGGTGGTCGAGGTGGAAGTCGGCGACGGAGGAGGTCAGCCGGGTGTAGATGACGCTGATGCGGAACGTACCGGCGTCGGTGGCCAGCGCGAAGATCCCGATCAGGAACGGCACATCGCCGAGCTTGGTGACCAGGAACGCCTTGAGGGAGGCGGAGCGCGCGGCCGCGGTCTCCCAGTAGTGGCCGACCAGGAAGTACGAGCAGATGCCCATGACCTCCCAGCCGACGAGCAGCACGATCAGGTCGTCGGAGTAGACCACCAGCAGCATCGCGGCGGTGAAGAGGGAGACGAGCGCGGCGTACGAGGGGTAGCGCGGGTCGTCGCGCAGATAGCCGGTCGAGTAGATCTGCACACAGCACGCGACGACGCCGACCAGGACCGCGACCAGCGCGGCGAAGCCGTCGATGTGCAGCGCGAGGTCGATGGGGAGCGAGCCGGTGACGGTGAGCCGGGTCGCGGCGTCGACGGCCCCCTTGCCGCCGCCCTGCCGTACGGCGACGAGGACGGCGAGGGCGGCCGCGGCGACGGTCGGCAGCACCGCGAGGGGGCGTACGAAACCGGGGGCGCGGCGCCCCAGCAGCAGTCCGGCGAGGGCGCCGAGGAAGGGCAGGACGGGGACGAGGACGGCGGCGGTCGTGGTCGTCACGCGGTCTGCCTCCGGGCGGGGATTCCCTGGTCAGCGCCATCGGCTGGGCCGTTGCCGGCGTCGTTGTCAGTGGCGGCTGTCACGCTGTCTTCGGTGGGCGGGGGCTCGGCGAGGCCCCGGAGCTTGTCGATGTCGGCGGTGCCGCGGTCGCGGTGGACGAGGAGGACGATGGCCAGCCCGATGCCGATCTCGGCGGCGGCGATGGCGATGACGAAGAGCGTGAGGGCCTGGCCCGCGTGCAGCGTGTCGCGGAGCCAGACGTCGAAGGCGACGAGGTTGAGGTTGACGGCGCCGAGCATCAGCTCGACGGACATCAGCACCAGGATCGCGTTGCGGCGGGCGAGGACGCCGTACAGGCCGGTGCAGAAGAGGAGGGCGGCGAGCACGGCGGGGTAGGCGAGGTGCATCAGCCCTCCTTCTCGGGGGCGCGGGGGCCGCCCGCGCGGGAGCCGCCTGCGCGCGACGGGGTGCCCGGGGTCCGCTGGGCGGAGCGCAGCCGGGACAGCACGATCGCGCCGACGAGCGCGGCGAGCAGCAGCACGGACAGCGCCTCGAACGGCAGCACCCAGTGCCGGAAGAGGCTCTCACCGGTGACCTTGGTGGACCCCTGCACCTCCCCGACGTCGATCCAGGTGGCCCGGAAGGCGTCCACGACCACCCAGACCAGGGCGCCCGCGGAGGCCACGGCCACCGCCAGCGCGGCCGGGCGGTTGCCCGAATCGGCGTCCGGCGACCGGCCGATGGGCGCCTTGGTCAGCATCAGTCCGAACAGGATGAGGACGACGACGGAGCCGACGTAGATCAGCACCTGCACCCAGGCGATGAACTCCGCCGTGAGGAGGAGGAATTCGACGGCGAGCCCGCCGAGCGTGACCACCAGCCACAGCGCGGCGTGCACCAACTGCTTGGTGGTGACGGTGACGACGGCCCCGCCCAGGGTCACGACCGCGACCAGTAGGAAGGCGACCTCCACACCGGTGGGTGACAGAAAGCCATGCCCGGCGGCCGCGAGCTGCGTTGCGGCGCTCACGAGGCCGCTCCGTCCCGGCCGGAGTCCGTGCCCGTGCCTGTGTCCGTGCCTGTGTTCTGCGCGGCCTGCGCCGCCTCGGCCGCGGCGATCTTGTCGGCGGCCTTGCGGGCCGCGGCGATCTCCTTCGGCTCCTCGGCGCCCGGGTCGAGCGCGGGCGGCGCGGGCACCGTCCACATCCACTCGCGGAGCTTGTCGCGCTCATGGGTGAGGTCGCGGATGTCCTCCTCCGCGTACTCGAACTCCGGCGACCAGAACAGCGCGTCGAAAGGACACACCTCGATGCAGATGCCGCAGTACATGCACAGCGCGAAGTCGATGGCGAACCGGTCCAGCACATTGCGGCTGCGCTCGCGCCCGCCGGGCGCGGCCGGCGGCACCGTCTCCTTGTGGGAGTCGATGTAGATGCACCAGTCCGGGCATTCGCGCGCGCAGAGCATGCAGACCGTGCAGTTCTCCTCGAACAGCCCGATGACGCCGCGGGTACGGGGCGGCAGCTCGGGCTGGACGTCCGGGTACTGCGCGGTGTGCGCCTTCCGGGTCATCGTGCGCAGGGTGACGGCCAGGCCCTTGGCCAGACCGGAACCGGGGATGCCCATCAGGAGATCACCACCTTGACGACGCCGGTGAGGGCGATCTGGACCAGAGCGAGCGGGATGAGGCCGGTCCAGGCGAGCTTCTGGAGCTGGTCCTCGCGCAGCCGCGGATAGCTCACCCGCAGCCAGATCACCACGAAGGCGAGCACCGCCGTCTTCAGCAGCGTCCACACCCAGCCCAGGTCATGCGCGAACGGACCGTGCCAGCCGCCCAGGAACAGCACCGTGGTCAGCCCGCAGAGCACCACGATGCCCGCGTACTCGGCCAGCAGGAACAGCGCGAAGCGCAACCCGGTGTACTCGGTGTACGCGCCGAAGATGATCTCGGAGTCGGCGATCGGCGCGTCGAAGGGCGGGCGCTGAAGCTCGGCGAGCCCGGCCGTGAAGAACACCAGCCCGCCGACGATCTGCCACGGCACCCACCACCACTCGAACGCGTCGAGGATGCCGGGCAGCGAGACGGTGCCCGCGGCCATCGCCACGGAGGCGGCGGCGAGCAGCATCGGCAGCTCGTACGCCATCAGCTGCGCGGCCGTGCGCAACCCGCCGAGCAGCGAGAACTTGTTGGCCGACGCCCACCCCGCCATGAGCGAGCCCAGCACGCCGACGCCCATCACGGCGAGCACGAAGAAGATCCCGGCGTCGATGAACCGGCCCACGGCGCCCGGCCCGACCGGGATCGCGACGAGGACGAGCAGATACGGCAGGAGCGCGACGGCGGGCGCGAGCTGGAAGACCCGCTTGTCGGCCCCGGCCGGTACGACGTCCTCCTTCTGCGCGAACTTCACGCCGTCCGCGACCAACTGGGCCCACCCGTGGAACCCACCCGCGTACATCGGCCCGAGCCGGCCCTGCATATGGGCCATGACCTTGTGCTCGGTCTGCCCGACGACCAGCGGCAGCACGAGGAAGGCGAGCAGCACGGCGAGCAGTCGCAGCGCGACGTCCAGGACGTCGTTCACGCGGTGCCTCCCGCCGGGTCGTCGTTGTCGGTGTCGGGTGCCGCAGGTTCGCCGTCCGCCCCGGTGCCGGACGGCGGCTCGGCACCGATTTCCGGCGCAGGGCTTTCCGGCGCAGGGGCGGCGCCGGGCGCGGGCTCGGGCCCGTCCGGCCCGTCAGCCTGACCGGCTGCCCCCGCGCGAGGCTGTTCCTCGTCGCCGGGGACGGGGCCGCCCGTGGCGGGCGCCTTGGGCCCGGCCCCGGCGGCAGAGTCCGCCGCCTCGACACGCGACGGCGACTCGACGCCCGGAACGGCCTGCGACGGACGGGAAGCCTCCGAGCGCGGCGGTTCGCCGGCGCCCTCGGCCGCGGTCCCTGTGCCGTCCTCCGCCGAGGCGGAGGAGCCGGGAGCCGTCGGCTCGTCCCGGGCCGGGCGGGCGTGGTGCCACGGGGCGTCGGTCGAGCGCGGGCGGGCGGCGGGGCGGTCCGGGCGCGCCTGGGCCTGACCGCCCGTCTCGGCGCGCTGGCTCGTCGAGCCCTCGCTCGCACTGCGCGACCGGCGCGCGGGCCGGACGGCGCCGCCCGGCGCCCCCTCCGCGGACGCGCCCGCCGCTGTCTCCGTACTCGTGCCCTGCTGGCTCGCCGAGCCCTCACTCGCGCTGCGGGCCCGGCGCGCGGGCCGGGCTGCCCCCTCCGCCGATGTCTCGGGGCCCGTGGCGGCGCTCTGGCTGGCCGAGCCCGCGGCCGCGCTGCGGGACCGGCGCGCCGGGCGCTCGCCCCCGGCACCTGCGGCGCCTGCCGCGCCCGCTGTGCGGGCCGCGCGCGCCGGGCGGGCGGGGGCAGGGGGGAGCTGGCCCTTGAGGGGGCCCCACTCGTTGGGGTCGGGGACGCCGGGCGGCAGCATCTGCCGCCGTCTGGGCGCGTGGGCGGCCTCGGACTCCCCCGGTTCCTTCGCGCCGGGCCATGCCTTGGCGACCCGCGCGGCGAGGACGAAGTCCTTGCGCAGCGGATGCCCCTCGAAGCCGTCCGGGAGCAGCAGCGGCGCGAGGTGGGGGTGGCCGGGGAAGTCGATGCCGAACATCTCGTGGGTCTCGCGCTCGTGCCAGGCCGCGCCCGCGTAGACGCCGGTCGCGGTCGGCAGGGCGGGCGCGTCGTGCGGGACGGTGGTGCGTACGAGCAGCCGGCGCACGGCGGGAGCGGCGGGAGCCTCGGGCGCGGCGGCGGTCGCCGGTCCGAGGGCGACGACATGCGCGGCCACGCGGAAGCCCTCGCCGGGCTCGTCGACCGCGCTCAGCCAGTCGAAGTAGGTGCAGCCCAGCGCGGAGCGGGCGGTCTCCAGCGCGGCGATCCACGCGTCGGCGGGGACGTCGACGGTGAGCAGCCCGTACGCCTCCTCCGCCGCCGCGCCCTCGCCGAACAGCTCGGCGGCAGGCCGCGGCAGCCAGCCGACCGGCGGCTGACCGGCAGTCCCTGCGGCCCCGGCAGCCTCGGCAACGGCATCGGCAGGGCGGTTCCGGTCGTCGGGCGCGTTCACGGCGTGCCCTCCTCCGTGTCCGTTGCGGCGGACGGGGCGGCCGGGACGGACGGCGCGGGCGGCGCGACCAGGCCGCTGCGCAGCGCCGAGGCGGACGGCCGGGCGGCCCCGCCGTCACGCCCGTACCGCTCGCCGAGCGACTCGCGCGCGATCTTCTCCTGAAGCTTCAGGATCCCCTGGAGCAGCGCCTCCGGCCGGGGCGGGCAGCCCGGCACGTACACATCGACGGGGATGATCTGGTCGACGCCCTTGGTGACCGCGTACGAGTCCCAGTACGGCCCGCCGCAGTTCGAGCAGGCGCCGAAGGAGATGACGTACTTCGGCTCGGGCATCTGCTCGTACAGCCGCTTCACCGCGGGCGCCATCTTGTCCGTCACCGTGCCGGACACCACCATGAGGTCGGCCTGGCGCGGCCCGGGGGCGAAGGGGATCACGCCGAGCCTGATGAAGTCGTGGCGGGCCATCGACGCGGCGATGAACTCGATGGCGCAGCAGGCCAGCCCGAAGTTGAAGACCCACAGGCTGTAGCGGCGGCCCCAGTTCAGGACCACCTTCATCGGCTCGGGGGCCAGTCTGGCGAGCGCCCCGAGGCGGCGCGGCTCCGGGAGATCCACAGGTGTGGGGGCCGGCGTGGGGGCGGGGTTCGGTGTCACGTCCATTCCAGGACGCCTTTCTTCCAGGCGTACAGCAGGCCCACGGCGAGGAAGCCGAGGAAGACGAACATCTCCACCAGCGTCGTTCCGCCGTAGCCCGGTGCGGCGAACACCGTCGCCCAGGGGAAGAGGAAGATCGAGTCCACCGCGAAAATCACATACAGAAAAGCGTAGACGTAGTAGCGGACCTGAGTGTGGGCCCAGCCCTCGCCGACGGGGTCGACCCCGCACTCGTACGTCAGCAGCTTCTCCGGGGTCGGCACCACGGGCCGCAGCAGCCGCCCGGCCCCGAAGGCCACGGCGACGAAGAGCGCGCCGACCACGGCGAGCAGGCCGACCACCGAGTAGCCCTGGTAGTAGTCGGCCGCGAGCGGCATGGCTGTGGTGTGCACGGTCGTCGCCTCCGGCACGTCCGCCCCTCGCTCCCTGTCCCGCCTGCTGTTCGTCGGAGTCGCAGTCGATGTCGATGTCGATGTCGAAGCCGTGTGTTCGACGCTGCGTACGCACGGGAGTGTAGGCCCTGCCGCCGTCCAGGTGAGCCGCCCGTCCGGGATGCGGTGGGGTTACCCCTACCCACGTAGGGCGACCTACCCCATGGCGGGGCGGGGGCCGGGGCGGCAATCTTGGCCCCATGACCTCGAGTTCATCCGACGGGGGCGAGGAGCGGCTGCCCCGGCCGCCCGCCTTCGGCTTTCCCGCGCAGACCTGGAAGGAGATCGCCCACCTCCTCGCCAATCTGCCCGTGGGCGTCCTCGGCTTCGCCTGCGCCATCGTGTGGTTCGCCCTGGGCCTGGGGCTGACGGTCACCGTGGTGGGGCTGCCGCTGCTGGCCCTGGGGCTGCACGGCAGCCGGCTGTACGGCGCGTTCGAGCGGCGGCGCGCCCGCGCGCTGCTGGGGGTGCGCGTGGACGAGCCGAGCCAGTGGCGGGCCCGTCCGGGCGGCGGCTTCTTCGTCTGGCTCTGGTCGCGGCTGCGGGACCCGGTGGGCTGGCGGACCACGCTGTACGCCATCATGCGGCTGCCCTGGGCGGTGCTCACCTTCGGCATCACCCTCGCCTCCCTCTTCGTCGCCTGGCCCGTGCTGCCCTGGATCGCCCGGGGCCTGACGAACGCCGACCGGGCGATGGTGCGCGCGCTGCTGTCCCCTTCCGACGAGCTGGAGCGGCGGATCGCCGAGCTGGAGTCGGACCGGGGCGTGGTGGTGGACACGGCGGCGGCGGACCTGCGCCGCATCGAGCGCGATCTGCACGACGGGGCCCAGGCCCGGCTGGTCGCCCTCGCCATGGGCCTGGGGCTGGCGAAGGAGAAGGTGCTGGAGGACCCGGAGGCGGCGGCCGCGATGGTCGGCGAGGCGCACGGCGAGGTGAAGCTGGCGCTCCAGGAGCTGCGCGACCTCGCCCGCGGCATCCACCCGGCGGTGCTGACCGACCGGGGCCTGGACGCGGCGCTGTCGTCGGTCGCGGCGCGCTGCACGGTGCCGGTGCGGGTCCTCGTGGACCTGCCGGAGCGGCCCGCGCCCGCCATCGAGGGCATCGCCTACTTCACCGTCTCCGAGCTGCTCCAGAACATCAGCAAGCACAGCGGGGCACGGATGGCCGATGTCGAGGTGTGGCGGTCGGAGGAGCGGCTGCTGATCCAGGTGCGGGACGACGGGCGCGGCGGCGCGAACCCGGGCGGGGGCAGCGGCCTGGCCGGGCTCGGCGAGCGGCTCGGGTCGGTCGACGGCCTGTTCACGGTGGATTCGCCGGTGGGCGGCCCGACGGCCGTGACCGCCGAGCTGCCGTGGCGCGACCGGGGGACGGCGAAGGCGTAGCTTCGCACGGCGGGGCCCGGCTGCGCGCGGCGAGGTCCGGCCCGCGCGGGGCGGGTATTAGGCCCAGGACCACCGTGACGGTAGGGCTAACCCCACAGTCAAGACGCCTACTTGCTCCATGGCCCCACCCGCCCCGTTCCGGGAACCTGGTGGTACGTCAGGCCGCGCACCACCGGGCACCACCGGGCACCAGCCTCACCCTTGGGAGAACGGAAGAGAGATGGCCACCGCATACGAACCGTACGGGCCGGGGGCCGAGCCCCGCGGCTCCCTGGTGCCCGCGGCACTGCGGGCGCCCTTCCAGGCCCGTGTCTGGCGCGAGTTCCTGTATCTGATGCTCAGCCTTCCGGTGGCCGTGGTCACCTTCTGCTACGCGATCACGATGCTCGCGCTCGGCGTGGGGCTCCTGATCACCTTCCTCGGCATTCCGGTGCTCGGCGTCGCCCTGGCGGGGTGCCGGGCGATCGGGGCCATGGAACGGGCCCGCGCGCGGTCGCTGCTGCGGCTGGAGGTCGCCGACCCCGAGCCGGTGCGGGCGATCACCCGCGGATCGCGCAAGGCCGGCCCGTTCGCCTGGGTGAGCGCGCTGATCAGGAGCGGCACCTCATGGCGCCATGTCATCTACTCGCTGATCCACTTCCCGTGGGCGATCTTCGCCTTCGTCCTGTCGCTGACGCTGTGGGTGACCGCGTGGGCGTTCGCGGTCTATCCGCTGTGGTGGTGGGTCTTCCCCACCTACACCGACCAGCCGGGCGCGCAGATCTTCGAGCACGACGGCCGCGGCTTCTTTCTGAACACCCCGTTCGAGATAGCCGCCACCTGCGTCATCGGGGTGCTGTTGCTGCTGGTGACGCCGTTTGTGATCCGGGGTCTGACCTCGGTCGACCGGCTGATGGTCTCCGGGCTGCTGGGCCCCTCGCGGCTCGCGGAGCGGGTGTGGGAGCTGGAGTCGGACCGGGGCGTGGTGGTGGACACGGCGGCGGCGGACCTACGGCGCATCGAGCGCGATCTGCACGACGGGGCCCAGGCCCGGCTGGTCGCCCTCGCCATGGATCTGGGGCTGGCGAAGGAGAAGCTCCAGGAGGACCCGGAGGCGGCGGCGCGGATGGTGGACGAGGCGCACGGCGAGGTGAAGCTGGCGCTCCAGGAGCTGCGCGACCTCGCCCGCGGCATCCACCCGGCGATCCTCACCGACCGGGGTCTCGGCCCGTCCCTGTCGGCCCTGGCGGCCCGCTGCACGGTGCCGGTGCAGGTCACGGTGGACCTGCCCGAGCGGCCCGCGCCCGCCATCGAGGGCATCGCCTACTTCACCGTCTCCGAGCTGCTCCAGAACATCAGCAAGCACAGCGGGGCACGGACGGGCGCCGTGGATGTGTGGCGTTCGGAGGACCGGGTGATGCTCCAGGTCTCGGACGACGGCCGGGGCGGGGCGGACGCCAGGGCCGGGTCGGGGCTCGCCGGGCTGGCCGAGCGGCTGGGCGCGGTCGACGGCCTCCTCGTCGTGCACTCCCCGGCCGGCGGCCCGACCTCCATCACCGCCGAGCTGCCCTGGCGCGAGTGACCCGCGGCCGCACCCCCGCGGCCGCACTCCCTCCCCCGCTCCTCCGCTTCCCCGCTCCCCCGCTCCCCCGCTCCCCAGTTCCGCTCAGGTGAGCGTGGGTGGCGCCGGGCGGGCCCGATCCCTGGGATGCTGGGGGTCGAGGATCCGACGAGTGGGGGCGGGCTGTGGAAGACAGGGTGCGGGTGGTCATCGCCGAGGATTCGGTGTTGCTCCGGGAGGGGCTGACCCGCCTGTTGACCGACCGTGGGCATGAGGTGGTCGCCGGGGTCGGCGATGCGGACGCCCTGATCAGGTCGATCCGGGAGCTGGCCGACGGGGACACGCTGCCGGATGTGGTGGTCGCGGACGTACGGATGCCGCCGACCCACACCGACGAGGGGATCCGGGCGGCCGTCCGCCTGCGGCGCGACCACCCCGGACTCGGTGTGCTGGTGCTGTCGCAGTACGTGGAGGAGCAGTACGCCACGGAGCTGCTGGCGGGCAACAGCCGCGGGGTCGGCTATCTGCTCAAGGACCGGGTGGCCGAGGTCCGTGAGTTCGTGGACGCCGTGGTGCGGGTGGCCCGGGGCGGCACCGCGCTCGACCCTGAGGTCGTGGCGCAGCTGCTGGGGCGCAGCCGCAAACAGGACGTGCTGGCCGGGCTCACCCCGCGCGAGCGGGAGGTCCTGGGCCTGATGGCCGAGGGCCGTACGAACTCGGCGATCGCCAAGCAGCTGGTGGTGAGCGACGGCGCGGTCGAGAAGCACGTCAGCAACATCTTCCTGAAGCTCGGGCTGTCGCCGAGCGAGGGGGATCACCGCCGTGTGCTGGCGGTGCTGACCTATCTCGATTCCTGACGCGTCCCGGCCCTCGGCCGGTGCGGCCGGCCGGACCGCCCGGTCGAGTGATGGTCGTAGAACCAAAGACCGAGGGGTGAGGATCGCTCGACATGAGTACGGGGGCGCATGCAGAGCATGACAATTCACTACATAACGAGGCAGTGTCGGGCCGTCCACTATGCGATCCGGTCAGGGAAGGCGACCCTTACCGACGTACGATGGCCGTGGGACAACCGGTCGGCACCGATGTCCACGAGCGCCGCCTCAAGGGAGGTCCGAATCAGTGACCAGCCAGGTCAGTAGCCCGGCCGAGCAGGCCGAACCAGCCGATCAGCAGGACGGGCAGACGCTCGTCGGGGGACAGCGAGCGTCGGACGGCGGTAAAGAGGTCCGCCGTCTGGACCGGGTGATCATCCGGTTCGCTGGTGACTCGGGCGACGGTATGCAGCTCACGGGTGACCGGTTCACCTCGGAGACGGCGTCATTCGGCAATGACCTGTCCACGCTGCCGAACTTCCCGGCCGAGATCCGTGCCCCCGCAGGCACCCTCCCCGGCGTGTCGAGCTTCCAGCTGCACTTCGCCGACCACGACATCCTGACGCCGGGCGACGCGCCGAACGTACTGGTGGCGATGAACCCGGCCGCGCTGAAGGCCAACCTCGGCGATGTGCCGCGCGGCGCCGAGATCATCGTCAACACCGACGAGTTCACCAAGCGTCCGATGGCCAAGGTCGGCTACGACCAGAGCCCGCTCGAGGACGGCTCGCTGGACGGGTACAACGTCCACCCCGTGCCGCTGACGACGCTGACCATCGAGGCGCTCAAGGGCTTCGGGCTGTCCCGGAAGGAGGCGGAGCGCAGCAAGAACATGTTCGCGCTCGGCCTGCTGTCGTGGATGTACCACCGCCCGACCGAGGGCACCGAGAAGTTCCTGCGCCAGAAGTTCGCGAAGAAGCCGCAGATCGCCGAGGCCAACGTGGCCGCCTTCCGGGCCGGCTGGAACTTCGGCGAGACGACGGAGGACTTCGCGGTCTCCTACGAGGTGGCCCCCGCCTCCGCCGCGTTCCCGCCGGGTACATACCGGAACATCTCCGGCAATCTGGCGCTGTCGTACGGGCTGATCGCGGCCTCGCACCAGGCGGATCTGCCACTGTTCCTGGGCTCGTACCCGATCACGCCGGCCTCGGACATCCTGCATGAGCTGTCCCGGCACAAGAACTTCGGTGTGCGCAGCTTCCAGGCCGAGGACGAGATCGCGGGCATCGGCGCGGCGCTGGGCGCCGCCTTCGGCGGGGCGCTCGCCGTGACCACCACCTCCGGCCCCGGTGTGGCGCTGAAGTCGGAGACCATCGGGCTCGCGGTCAGCCTGGAGCTGCCGCTGGTGGTGATCGACATCCAGCGGGGCGGCCCGTCGACCGGTCTGCCCACCAAGACCGAGCAGGCCGACCTGTTGCAGGCGATGTACGGGCGCAACGGCGAGGCCCCGGTGCCGATCGTGGCCCCGAAGACCCCGGCGGACTGCTTCGACGCGACGCTGGAGGCGGTGCGCATCGCGCTGACCTACCGCACCCCCGTCTTCCTGCTCTCCGACGGCTATCTGGCCAACGGGTCGGAGCCGTGGCGGGTGCCGGACGTCGACGATCTGCCTGATCTGCGGGTCCGGTTCGCCACCGGTCCCAACCACACGCTCGAGGACGGCACCGAGGTCTTCTGGCCGTACAAGCGCGACCCCGAGACGCTCGCCCGCCCCTGGGCGGTGCCCGGCACCCCCGGCCTCGAACACCGCATCGGCGGCATCGAGAAGCAGGACGGCACAGGCAACATCTCCTACGACCCGGCCAACCACGAGCACATGGTGCGCATCCGGCAGGCCAAGGTCGACGGCATCGAGGTGCCGGACCTCACGGTGGACGACCCCACCGGCGACGCCCGCACCCTGGTGCTGGGCTGGGGCTCGACGTACGGGCCGATCACCGCCGCCGTGCGCCGGGTCCGTGCCGCCGGGGACTCGATCGCCCAGGCCCATCTGCGCCATCTCAACCCCTTCCCGGCGAACCTGGGCGAGGTCCTGGCCCACTACGACAAGGTGGTCGTGCCCGAGATGAACCTCGGTCAGCTCGCCACTCTGCTCCGCGCCAAGTATCTGGTCGACACCCGCTCCTTCACCCAGGTGCGGGGGCTGCCATTCAAGGCCGAGCAGCTTGCGAAGGCCCTTAAGGAGGCCATCGATGACTGAGACGATCGCGGAAGGGCTGTCCTCCGTAGACGCGCTTTCGCTGGTGCCGAAGGCCGACGCCAAGCAGAGCATGAAGGACTTCAAGTCCGACCAGGAAGTGCGCTGGTGCCCCGGCTGTGGCGACTACGCGGTCCTCGCCGCCGTCCAGGGCTTCATGCCCGAGCTCGGCCTGGCGAAGGAGAACATCGTCTTCGTCTCCGGCATCGGCTGCTCCTCCCGCTTCCCGTACTACATGAACACCTACGGGATGCACTCGATCCACGGCCGCGCCCCCGCCATCGCCACCGGCCTGGCGGCCTCGCGCCGGGATCTGTCGGTGTGGGTGGTCACCGGTGACGGCGACGCGCTGTCCATCGGCGGCAACCACCTGATCCACGCACTGCGCCGCAACGTCAACCTGAAGATCCTGCTCTTCAACAACCGGATCTACGGCCTCACCAAGGGCCAGTACAGCCCGACCTCCGAGGTCGGCAAGATCACCAAGTCCACGCCGATGGGCTCGCTCGACGCGCCCTTCAACCCCCTCTCGCTCGCGCTGGGCGCCGAGGCCGGGTTCGTCGCCCGCACCGTGGACTCCGACCGCAAGCACCTCACCCAGGTGCTGCGGGAGGCGGCCGCCCACCCGGGCACCGCGCTGGTGGAGATCTACCAGAACTGCAACATCTTCAACGACGGCGCCTTCGAGGTCCTCAAGGACAAGCAGCAGGCGGAGGAGGCCGTCATCCGGCTGGAGCACGGCAAGCCGATCCGCTTCGGCACGCCGTTCAGCGAGGAGGACGGCGGGGACGGCCTCGGCTCCAAGGGCGTCGTCCGCGACCCGGCCACCGGTGACCTCAAGGTCATCGATGTGACCCGGGAGGGCACCGGCGCGGTGCTGGTCCACGACGCCCACGCCGCCTCCCCGACCACCGCCTTCGCGCTGACCCGCCTCGCCGACCCCGACACGCTGCACCACACCCCCATCGGGGTGCTGCGCGATGTCACCCGTCCGGTCTACGAGGCCGAGATGACGGGCCAGCTCGAGGCCGCCGTGGAGCGGAAGGGCAAGGGCGACCTCGGCGCCCTGCTCACCGGCCAGGACACCTGGACGGTCGTCGGCTGACCTGTACACGCGGCCAGGTGCCCGTCCGGAGCGTCTGACGACGCCCCGGGCGGGCACCCGTTTTTATCGCGCCGTTTATCGCGCCCTTTTATCGCGCCTTGGCGGCGTCGTACGCCTCCCGGGCGGCCAAGACCTCCGGAACCTTCTCCTCCGTCCAGCGGGAAAGCGCCCACACCCGCCGCGCCGCCTCCTCGCCGAGCTCGGTCAGCGAGTAGTCCACATGCGGCGGAATGACGGGGTGGGCCTCGCGGCGCACAAAGCCGTCCCGCTCCAGGGTCTGGAGGGTCTGCGCGAGCATCTTCTCGCTGACGCCGCCGATCGCCCGCCGCACCTCGCTGAAGCGATGGGTGCCGTCCATCAGCACTGCGAGGACGAGGACACCCCAGCGGCTGGTGACATGCTCCAGCACCAGCCGCGACGGACACACGGCGGCATCGGGGCCCGCTATCAGCCCGCCCCGCGTCTTCCCGCTGACCTTCTCACTCACCGGCATGCCAGTACCTTACTTCAAAGTGGGTACTTTCCATCAGTTAGCGCTGAGATTAAGGTGGTTCACAGAACAACACCAAGAGGATGAAAGCGAGAAAACAGACATGAGCATCGTCGTCACCGGAGCCACCGGCCACCTCGGCCGCCTCGTCGTCGCGGGCCTGCTGGAGAAGGTCCCCGCGGACCAGGTCGTGGCCGTGGTGCGGGACCCCGGAAAGGCGGCCGACCTGGCGGAGCGCGGCGTACAGCTGCGCATCGCCGACTACAGCCGCCCGGAGACCCTCCAGGGCGCCTTCGCCGCCGGCGACAAGGTGCTGTTGATCTCCGGCAGCGAGGTCGGGCAGCGCGTCCCGCAGCACCAGGCCGTGATCGACGCCGCCAAGGAGGCGGGCGTCGCCCTGCTCGCGTACACCAGCGTCCTCGGCGGCCCCGCGGCCGACTTCAGGCTGGCCGACGAGCACAAGGTCACCGAGCAGGCCGTCCAGACCTCCGGTCTGCCGTACGTCCTGCTGCGCAACGGCTGGTACAACGAGAACTACACCGAGCAGCTCGCCCCCGTGCTGGAGCACGGCGCCGTCGTCGGCAGCGCGGGCGGCGGCCGGGTCTCCTCCGCCGCGCGCGCCGACTACGCGGACGCCGCCGTCGCGGTGCTGACCGGCGAGGGCCACGAGGGCAAGGCGTACGAGCTCAGCGGCGACACCGCCTGGAGCTTCGAGGAGTACGCCGCCGAGGTCGCCAAGCAGACCGGCAAGGAGATCGCGTACGGCCCGGTGCCGGCCGAGACCCACCAGACCATCCTCACCGGCGCCGGGCTGCCCGAGCCGCTGGCCGAGATCCTCGTGGACGTCGACGCCGCGATCTCCCGCGGCCTGCTGGCCGCCACGCCCGGCGACCTCTCCCGCCTCATCGGCCGGCCGACCACCCCCATCGCGGACTCGATCGCGGTGGCCCTCAAGGGCTGACCACCGGCACAGCGGCCCGCCTGTCATGACCGTATGACGATACGGAGATGACAGGCGGGCCGCTTCGGCGCTACGTTCGACGCATCGCCATGCCGCCGGGGAGGACATGTGACGCCGCAGAGTCAGCAGCACCGCAGCGGACTCGCCTACGGAATGGCCGCCTACGGCATGTGGGGCCTGGTGCCCCTGTTCTGGCCGCTGCTGGAGCCCACCGGCGCCGTCGAGATCCTCGCCCACCGCATGGTGTGGTCGCTGGTGGCCGTCGCGCTCATCCTGCTCGTCATGCGCCGCTGGTCCTGGATACCCCCGCTGCTGCGCCAGCCCGCGCGGCTGGGGATGATCGCGATCGCCGCGGCCGTCATCTCCGTCAACTGGGGCCTGTACATCTGGGGCGTCAACAGCGGCCATGTCGTCGAGACCTCGCTCGGATACTTCATCAACCCCCTGGTCAGCATCGGCTTCGGCGTCGTGCTGCTGCGCGAGCGGCTGCGGCCGACGCAGTGGGCGGCGGTCGGCGTCGGCGTGACCGCCGTGGCCGTCCTGTCGATCGGCTACGGCACGCTGCCCTGGATCGCGCTCACGCTCGCCTTCTCCTTCGCCACCTACGGCCTGGTCAAGAAGCGGATCGGCCTGGGCGGACTGGAGTCGCTCGCCGCCGAGACGGCCGTCCAGTTCCTGCCCGCGCTCGGCTTCGTGATCTTCCTGACGGCGAGCGGCGAGAGCACCTTCGGCAGCGAGGGCACCGGGCACTCGGTGCTGCTGGCGAGCTGCGGGCTGATCACGGCGGTGCCGCTGATCTGCTTCGGGACGGCGGCCGTGCGGCTGCCGCTGTCGACGATCGGGATGCTCCAGTACATCGCCCCGATCTTCCAGTTCGCGCTCGGCGTCGCCGTCTTCCATGAGTCCATGCCGCCCGAGCGATGGGCGGGCTTCGCCCTCGTATGGCTCGCGCTCGCGCTGCTCGTCTGGGACGCGCTGCGCACGGCCCGCCGGGCGCGCGCCCAGCTGCACGAGGCCGCCGCGCGCGCCGCCACGGCGAAGCGGAACGGCGACACGGCCGAGGACCCGGTCCTCGGCTGAGCCCACGCGGCTCCGGGACCGGGATACGGCGGAGGCGGGGCCGGGAGACGCCGGGCCGGGATACCGCGGACCGATTCACGACGGGACCGATATGCGGCCCGTACTGTCCGGTTTCCGCCCTTGACGGGGTATCAGCCGGGGCCGGAGCATCTGCCTTTGCGACACTCCGCACCACGTGCCACCGCCATACCGTGCCACCGCTTCAGCGCTCCCCCGCCCCACCGGGTGCGTGCACCACGCAGCGTCACGTTCATTCCGTCCTGTCCTCGTTCGGAATTCGGAGCCCCCCATGTCGTCATCCGGAAGATCCCTGATACGCCGCGCCGCCATCTCCGTCACGGCGGCCGGCGCGGTCGTCGCGACCCTGGCCACGGCGGCGCCCGCCGCGCAGCTGTCCCCCGCAGGACCGGCCCCGGCCCCCGCGGCCGCGGCCGTCCTCGCCGCGCCCGACATCCCGGTCGCCAATGTCAAGGCCCACTTGAGCCAGCTCCAGTCCATAGCCACCGCCAACAGCGGCAACCGCGCCCATGGCCGCCCCGGCTACAAGGCCTCGCTCGACTACATCAAGGCCAAGCTCGACGCGGCCGGGTTCACCACCACCGTGCAGCAGTTCACCTCCGGCGGCGCCACCGGCTACAACCTCATCGCCGACTGGCCCGGCGGCGACACCGACAACGTGGTGTTCGCGGGCTCCCATCTGGACTCCGTCACCGCGGGCCCCGGCATCAACGACAACGGCTCGGGCTCCGCGGCCGTGCTGGAGACCGCGCTCGCCGTCTCCCGGGCGGGGCTGCAACCCACCAAGCACCTGCGGTTCGGCTGGTGGGGCGCCGAGGAGCTGGGGATGGTGGGCTCGCGGTACTACGTGAACAGCCTGTCGACCGCGAATCGCGCGAAGATCGACTCGTATCTCAACTTCGACATGATCGGCTCGCCCAACCCCGGCTACTTCGTCTATGACGACGACACCCGGCTCGAGTCCGTGTTCAAGGACTTCTTCGCGACCAAGGGCGTGCCCACCGAGATCGAGACGGAGGGCGACGGGCGCTCCGACCACGCCCCGTTCAAGAACGTGGGCGTGCCGGTGGGCGGGCTGTTCAGCGGCGCCGAGACCACCAAGACCGCGGCTCAGGCGCAGAAGTGGGGCGGCACCTCGGGCCAGGCGTTCGACCGCTGCTACCACCGGTCCTGCGACACCACGACCAACGTGAACGACACGGCGCTGGACCGCAACAGCGACGCCATCGCCTATGCCATCTGGGCCCTCAGCAGCTGACGCCGACGCTCGACACCCCGGCAGCGGCGCCGCTCATGGCACCGCTGCCGGGCCGGGTTCAGGCGTTCAGGCGTTCGGTCGTTCAGGCGGTGATGTCCTTCGCGGTGAATCGCGCCCAGGCCGCCGAGCCGAATATCGCCACGTAGAGCGCCTGTAGGCCGAAGTTCTTGGTGAGCTGATCCCAATAGACCGGTTCCCGGAGAACGTCCGCGAAGGACAGCCAGTAGTGCGGGAACAGATAGGGCTGGATCGCGTGCAGTTGCGGGATGGTGTCCAGGATCTGCACGGTGACCAGCAGACCGACGGTCGCCGCCATGGCCGCTATCCCGCTGCTGGTCAGGGTCGAGATGAACAGCCCCACCGTCGCGATGCCGATGAGGGAGTACGCCACGACGCCCGCCACCGCCAGCGCCCGGAGCAGCCCCTCCGTGAACGAGACGGTGGTGCCCGAGATCAGCGTGACATCGCCGAGCGGGAAGAGCAGCGCCCCGGTCGCCAGCCCGGCGGCGGCCACCACGACCGTGGCGACCAGGCAGAAGGCCATCACGGTGGTGAACTTGGCGAGCAGGAGACGGGTCCGCCCGGCCGGGGCGACCAGCAGATAGCGCAGCGTCCCGGACCCCGCCTCGCCCGCGATGGAGTCACCGGCGATCACCCCGATGGCCATCGGCAGAAAGACCGGAAGCGTGGCGGCCAGCGAGGCGAAGACCAGGAAGATGCCGTTGTTGGTGATCTGGGAGAAGAAGGCGGGGCCCTGGCCGTCTCCCCCGCGCCCCTCGCCGAACGAACCGCCGTCGCTGGTCTCGATCTTCACCGCGATGCCGACCAGGACCGGGACGGCCGCCAGTACGCCGAGCAGGGCGATGGTCCGCCAGCGGCGGAAGGTGGTGCCCAGCTCGCTGCGGAACAGGGCCAGCGTCCACAGCGGGCTCGGCCGCCGGGCCTGCCCCACGGGCGCCGGGCCGCCGGGCTTCGCCGGGCCCGCTCCCTCGCTCACGCTCGCCTCAGCCCGCGACATCGAAGCCCTCCCCGGTCAGTGCGACAAAGGCGTCCTCGAGCGAGGCCCGCTCGGCGCCGAAGGCCCGGACCCGCACCCCGGCGTGGACGAGGGCGGCGTTGAGGTCCGCGAGGTCGAGCGGCGCCGGCCCGGCCGTGGGCAGCTCGCCCGTGACGCGCTCGTCCAGGACCACGAGGTCCGTCACCCCGTGTTCCTTCAGGACGCGGACCGCGTCCGCGGGGTCCGGGGTGGTGACGGACAGCCGGCCGCGGCTGCCGGCCGCCAGCTCGGCCACGGTGCCCTGGACGATCAGCCGCCCCTGGGCCATGACCGCCGCGTGGGTGCACACCTGCTCGATCTCGTCGAGGAGGTGGGAGGAGAGAAAGACGGTGATGCCGTCGTCGGCCAGCTCGCGCACCAGCGTGCGGATCTCCCGCATGCCCTGCGGGTCGAGGCCGTTCGTCGGCTCGTCGAGGACGAGCAGCTCGCGTGGCTGGAGCAGCGCCGCGGCCAGGCCCAGGCGCTGCTTCATCCCGAGGGAGTACGCGCGGGCCTTCTTGCGCGCCGCGGCCGTCAGCCCCACCCGCTCCAGGGCCGTCGAGACCCGCGCGGCCCGGGTGCGCGGATCCGCGGTGGGGTCGGCGGCGTCGAGGCGGATCAGATTGTCCCGGCCGTTCAGAAATGAGTACAGGGCGGGGCCCTCGATGAGGGCCCCGACCCTGGGCAGCACGCTGCGGGCGGCCCGAGGCATGGGCGCGCCGAGCAGCCGGGCTCTTCCGGCGGTGGGCTCGATCAGGCCCATGAGCATGCGGATCGTCGTCGTCTTCCCCGAGCCGTTGGGCCCGAGGAAGCCGAAGACGCTGCCGCGCGGCACGGTCAGGTCGAGCGCGTCGACGGCGAGCTGTCCGCCTCGGTAACGCTTGGTGAGCCCGCGGGTCTCGACCGCGGCGTCAGGCACGGCGCGGGCGTCCGGCACCGCGCGGGCGTCCGGCACCGCGCGGGCGTCCGGCACCGCGCGGGCGGGCGGCACCGCGCGGGCGGGCGGCACCCCGGCCGCCCCGGCCGTGTCCTCGGCGGACGGCTCCTCCACGGGCTCCCCTTTCGTCAGGCGGTCACTTGGCCGCGTCCGCGGCGTCGATCAGGGCACTCTTGTCCACCGCGCCGACGAAGACCTTGCCGTCATCGGTGATCAAGGCGTTGACCAGGCGGGTGCTGAGCACCGTGCCGGAGCCGAAGTCCCCCTTGACCTTCTTGCCCAGGCCGCCGAGGAACTCGCTGGGGGCGCCCCCGCCGCTCGCGCCGGCGGGCAGACCGCCGGGGAGGTCCAGCCGCGCCACCGAGTCCCAGCCCTTGCCGACCACATTCAGCCCGGACAGCTCTTGGAGGCCCTTCTCCTTCGCCTTGTCCTTCGCCTTGTCCTCGGCCTTGTCCTCGGCCTTGTGCCCGGTGCGGCTCTCCTCGGTGACCTTGGCGCCCTTGGGCGGGGTGAAGTCGAAGGTGCTCGCCTTGGGCTTGCCGAAGTCCACCTGGGTGAAGGCCACGTCGATCGCCGCCTTGCCGCCGCTCTTGGGCTCCAGGGTGAACTTCAGCGGCACGCCGTTGTCCGCGTCCACCGCGATACGGATGGATCCCACGGTGGAGTCGCTCTGCTTGGGACGTATCAGCAGCTGGTAGGCGTCCCGCCCGGCGATCCGCGCGGTGCCGTCGACCTTGACCTCGGTCGTGTCGTCCACCGCGGCGAGCGCCTTCTTGGCGGCCTTCTGGGGGGTGAGGCCGCTCAGGTCCTCGGGCAGATCCCGCCGGTGGTCGCCCTTGGCGGCCCGCTCGGGGGACTTGGCGTGGTAGACGGAGTTGTCGGCGCTGTTGTACGCCCACACCTCGTCACCGTTGTGGATGACGCTGTACTCGGCGGCCTTCTCGATGATCGAGACCCGCTGCCGCTCCGGGCCGTCGGCGGCCACCCGCAGGGTGTGCGAGCCGGACGCGAGCTCGATGAGCTTGGAATCCGGCGAGGCCGCCGCGCCGCCGTCGCCGTGCTGCCCGCCCGCGAGGTCGGCGAGCGAGCCGCCGCCGGGCAGGGAGGGTATGCCCAGATCGGTCGTGATCTTCACCGAGCCGGACAGCTGCTCGGCGTCCGATGCGGCGATCTTGCTGATCAGCTCCTCCGCGGTGATCTTCGGCAGATCGGGGTCCCCGGTGCTGGCGAGGGCCGGGACCAGCCCGATCGTCGCCGCCGCGATTCCCGCCACCGCCACCGCCACGGCGTACCGGACGGCTTTATGGCGCCCTTTCGGTCGATCCTCGTCCCAGAAACCGTCGTCGGCGACCTGTGTCGGTCGGATCCGTGCCATATGTGCTCTACCTCCGTCGTCGGCGGCGGTTGTCAGCCTCGCACTCGTCCACCTCTCGGGCCATTGTCACCCGATACCGCCATGTGGTGGTCACTCAATCCCACCAAATCGGCAGTCCCCGCGCGTCAGCCGACAGGATCACCTTCGGATACGGCTGAGGTAGGACACCGGTGCACCGCAAGTCGGACGCCGGGGAGCGCGCTGTCAGGGGAAACCTGGGGGCCCACCGCGGAGTCGGGGTCAGCCGGCCCGGTGCACCACCGCGTCGCACAGCCCCTCGAGCGCGGCCTTCGCCGACCCCTCGGGCAGCGGCGCCAGCATCGCCCGGGCCTCCGCCGCATAGCGGAGCGTGTCCCTGCGGGCCTGCTCCAGCGCCGGGTGGGCGCGCAGCCGCCCCAGCACCTCGCCGAGCAGCCCGTCGTCGCTGAGGTCGCCGGTCAGCAGCTCGCACAGCTCGCGGTCCTCGGCCGAGCCGGACGCCTCCGCCTGGGCCCGCAGATGGAGCACGGGGAGGGTGGCGACGCCCTCCCGCAGATCGGTGCCGGGGGTCTTGCCCGACTCATGGCTGTCGCTGGCGATGTCCAGCACATCGTCGGCCAGCTGGAATGCGATGCCCAGCCGCTCGCCGTACTGGGTGAGGATGGAGACGACGGACTCGTCGGCCCCCGACATCATCGCCCCGAACCGGCCGGAGACCGCGACCAGCGAGCCCGTCTTGCCCGCGAGCACGTCCAGGTAGTGCTCGATCGGGTCACGGCCGCCGCGTGGCCCGGCCGTCTCCAGGATCTGCCCGGTCACCAGCCGCTCGAACGCCTCGGCCTGGATCCGCACCGCCTCCGGGCCCAGGTCGGCCAGGATGTGCGAGGCGCGGGCGAACAGGAAGTCACCGGTGAGGACCGCCACCGAGTTGCCCCAGCGGGCGTTGGCGCTGGCCACCCCCCGGCGGACGTCCGCCTCGTCCATGACGTCGTCGTGATAGAGCGTCGCCAGGTGCGTCAGCTCGACGACGACGGCCGAGGGCACCACCCCGGGCGCGTACGGGTCGCCGAACTGCGCGGCGAGCAGCACCAGCAGCGGCCGGAACCGCTTGCCGCCCGCCCGCATGAGGTGCTGGGCGGCCTCGGTGATGAACGGCACGTCGCTCTTCGTGGCCTCCAGCAGCCCGTCTTCGACGGCTGTCAGCCCGGCCTGGGTATCGGCTTCGAGAGACCGGTCCCGCACGCTCAGCCCGAAGGGCCCGACGACGCTCACGGGGTGCTCCTGTCTGCCTGCGGTCACACGCAATGTCGATGTGTCGCTGTCTCCACTAGTGGCAGCGTATCCGGTCGGCTATCGATCACCATGGGCGCCTTCCCGCCTTGTGCGAGCTATCACTTCCGCGCCCTGCCGACCCGCTCCCCCCGACATTTTCCGCGATCAACGGCAGATCAATCGTGCTCCGGGCCACGATCTTTCAGCGATCGACCGTGGGTCCATCACCGATCCACGGTCGGTCAACCCGTGTTCGGCTGTGGCACCGGCGGTTGACGCCCCGGACCGACAGGTCATCCATGAGCCATGGCCACCGCCTTGGCCAGCCGGGGCGAGGCGTACTCCGTGCCGCAGACGAACCGCATGACCGGCCCGAAGCTCGCCGCCGCGGGCAGCCCGGTGAAGTACAGCCCCGGTGCGGAGGAGCAGTGGCCCGCGTCCAGCAGCGGCCCTCCGGCACGGGTCACCACCTCGGCCCGCAGCTCGGGCCCGAGGAAGCCCAGCGCCGCCACATTCATCCGGTAGCCGGTCGCGGCCAGCACATGGTCCACGGCCAGCTCTCCGGCGCGCCCGCCGCCGCGCAGGGCGAGCGCCACCCGCCCGCCGCTCTCCACCTCCACCCGGGTGACCCGCTGCCCCTGGGTGACCTGCACCCGCCCCGCGAAGCGCTCCCGCAGCCACCAGGCGCCCAGCGGCCCCAGCACCGTGCGCACCAGATAGCGCCGCGCCGGCGCGGGCAGCCGCCGGAAGGCCCCGGCGTTGTACGAGAGCGCGTACAGCGACCAGGCGCGCCCGAAGGGCGACTCGGGGCGCAGCCGCGGCTGCCGGTCCGGCGGCGCGCCGAACGCCACGGCCCGCTTCCCCCGCGCCACCACCCGCACGGACGCGGCGCCCGCCTCGGCCAGCAGCACCGCGGACTCCAGCGCCGACTGCCCGGCCCCGACCACCACCACCTCACGCCCGGCGAAACTCGCCAGGTCGCGGTGTTGCGAGCTGTGCGAGACGGGCCCTGTGGGCGAGGGACCGTCAGGAACGGCGGCGGCGAACTCGGCGGGCAGATGGGCGAGCCCGGCCAGCCCGCTGGCGACCACCACGGCGCGCGCGGCGAACTGCTCTCCGGAGTCCAGCTTCAGCTCGAAGCGGCCGCCCCGCCGGTCGGCCGACACCACCCGCACCCGCTCCAGCTCCGGCACCAGCCGCTCCTGGAACCACAGCCCGTATCGCGCGAAGGTCTCCACGGGGATGATGTCCCAGTCCGACTCATAGCGCCTGCCGCCCTCGGCGCGGCAGAAGTCGAGCAGGGTGTGCCCCACCTGCGGCGCATCGATATTCGAGGCGACCGGGGTGGATTTGAGCAGCATCCCGGCCGGCATGTGCTCACGCCAGCTCACCATCGGTGTTCCGAAGACGCGGACCGGCAGCCCGCGCGACCGCAGATGGGCGGCCGCCGACAGGCCGTACGGACCGGCCCCGATGACCACTATCGGATCGTTCACAAGTCCCCTCCCCGAGACGTCCTGCTCGTGGCGCGCCACCGCTGGTACAGATGGGCCGCGCCGGGCCGCACGATGCGCGCCAGCATCGTGAAGAACGGCTTCATGTCGTCCCGCGCGGCCCACGCCAGCTCGGTCGCGCTCGCACGGGCGGGCGCGTGCGGTGCGGTGTAGCCGCCGCGGCGGTAGGCGAGCAGCGCGGGCAGGTCGATGTTCTCGACCATGAACCGCCGGTCCGCCCGTTGTTCGGCCTCCGGGACCTTGCGCCCCGTCAGATCCAGGTGCTGGGCGCGCACCACGTCGATCCCCGCCTCGCTCTCGAAGAGCCGGAACTGCGCGCCCATCCGGGGGTTGAAGTCGAGCAGTTTGTACCGCCCGTCCCGCCGGTCGAAGCGCCAGTCCAGATCGACGATCCCCGAGAAGCCGATCCGCCTGATGAACTGGGCGGCCAGCTCCGCGAGCTCGGCGTTGTCCACCGCGTAGGCACAGGCCGTCATGCCCGCGTGCGGCGGCCAGGACCGCGCCTTGACCCCGGTGAACAGCGCCAGCGGCACGCTCTCCACATCGACGTAGGCGTGGACGATCCAGTCCTCGGCCTCCTCTCTCGGCAGATACTCCTGAAGGACCACCCCGGGCCGCGGCCCCCACCCGGCCGCCAGCGCCAGCAGCTCACGCGGGCCCGCGATCCGCGTGGTGCCGCCGACCGCCGGCCTCCTGCGCCGCTCGAACGCCTCCCGGTTCTTGGCGACCACCGGGAAGCGCGCGGTCGCCGCGAACTCCCGGACGTCGGCGTACGAGTCGGGAAACGCCGCGGCCGGGGTGGGCACACCGTGTTCCAGACACAGCTCGTGCAGCCCCTGCTTGCTGGCCAGCCGCCTCGGCAGCCCCGGCTCGGCACGCGGGAAGAGGAAGCAGCCCTCCCCGGCGAGGGTGTCGGCGTGCTCGGCGATCAGCACCGCCGCCTCCTCGTCCGTCGGCACCAGGACGGTCGCCCGCCCGATCGCCCGCCCGATCCGCAGCAGCCCCTCCACCAGCCGCTCCGGCCGCTCCTTGCCGGTGGTCGGCCAGACGAAGGCGCGCTCCAGATAGCGCGAGAGCGCGGCCGGGGTCAGACGGTCCTCGGTGACGGCGTACATCGGGATGCCCAGCCGGCCCAGGGACCGGATGGCGCCGACGCCCCCGTGGTGCAGCGGATAGCCGCCGATCTTCACGATCAGACCGGGCACCGCGCGGTCCACCTCGAACGGCATGTCACTGCTCGCCACGAGCCCCCCTCGGTCACCGCGGCGCAGTGGCCCCCCACTGTGCGTGACCCGGTGAAGGACGCTACTGGGAAATTGACGACCAGAGCAAGAACTATCCGGACATTGCCCTCCCTTTAGGTGGTAGTCGGCACACTCCTCCCCTCAGGCTCGGGCCCCATAGGGTGTGGCCCGGCGATCCCGGCAACCCCCGGCGACGACGAGAAGGCGAGGCAGCCCCCATGCCACAGCAGAGCCCGCTCGACCTCCCCCCTCACGATCCCTTCGGCCCGCACAACCTCCCCTATGGCGTCTTCACCCCATCCGACGCACCTGACCTGCGCAGAATCGGGGTCCGCTACGGCGACCATGTGCTGGACGCGGGCGCCGCCGCGGCCGCCGTGGGCTCCCCGCACGCCCCGCTGCTCGGCCAACCGACGCTCAACCCGCTGATGGCCGCGGGCCGTCCGGTCTGGCGGGCCGTACGAGAAGAGCTGCGCGCCTGGCTGACCGAGCCGGTGCACCGGCCCACGATCGAGCCCCTTCTGCGACCCCTCACCACCGTCACGCTCCATCTGCCCTTCGAGGTCGCCGACTACGTCGACTTCTATGCCAGCGAGCACCACGCCTCCAATGTGGGCCGGATCTTCCGCCCGGACGGCGAGCCGCTCACCCCCAACTGGAAGCACATGCCCATCGGCTACCACGGGCGCGCGGGCACGGTCGTGGTCTCCGGCACGCCCGTCGTGCGCCCCCGCGGCCAGCTCGGCGCGCCTGGTCATTCCGCACTCCCCCCGTTCGGCCCCTCGCTCCGGCTCGACTTCGAGGCGGAGGTCGCCTTCGTCGTCGGTACCCCTTCACCCTTCAATACACCGGTGCCGCTCTCCGGGTTCCACGACCACGTCTTCGGTGTCTGCCTGCTCAACGACTGGTCCGCGCGCGACATCCAGAGCTGGGAGTACCGCCCGCTCGGCCCCTTCCTCGGCAAGTCCTTCGCCACCTCCGTGGCCGCCTGGATCACCCCACTGGACGCCCTCGCCGCCGCCCGCACCGCCCCGCCCGGCCGCGATGTCCCGCTCCTCCCCTACCTCGACGACTCCGCCGCCGAGCCGGGCGGCCTCGACCTGCGCATCGAGGTCGCCGTCAACGGCCACCCCGTCTCGCACCCGCCCTTCGCGGCCATGTACTGGACGGCCGCCCAGCAGCTCGCCCATATGACGGTCAACGGCGCCTCGCTGCGCACCGGCGACCTCTTCGCCTCCGGCACGGTCAGCGGCCCCGAGCCGCACCAGCGCGGCTGTCTGCTGGAGTTGACCTGGTCCGGCCGCGACCCGCTGCGACTGCCCGGCGGCGACCGGACGTTCCTGGAGGACGGCGACGAGGTGACCCTCACGGCCTGGGCCCCCGGCCCCGATAACAGCCGTGTCGCACTCGGGGAAGTAACCGGTTGCGTCGCCCCGTCCACGCCATGAGCGGCTGCTAGCTTGTCGTGTTCCCGTCCTGACAACCGAGGAGAAACACGTGATCAAGGCAGTGCGCATCGCCGGTGCGGCGGCCGCGGCCGCCCTGCTGGTGGCCGGGTGCGGCAGCGACAGCGACGGGGGCGACAGCAAGTCGGACCCGTCCAAGAAGGCCCCGGCGGCCGAGCAGTCGAGCACCCCGGCGGAGGGGGGCGCGGGCGGCGACGCGGCGGGGGTCTATATGTCCAAGTCCGGCGGCGAGGCGATGGTCCTGTCCATCAACGGCGGCACGGCGGTCCTGGTCGCGGGCAAGCACAGCTGCACCGGTGAGTACACCGATACAGGCGCGGCGGACAAGATGCTGATGCTCAAGTGCGCCGACGGCAACACCGACCGCACCATGGGTTCGGTGAAGGCGAGCGCGGACGGCAAGTCCCTCACGGTCGACTGGGACGCCGGCATGAACGACACCTTCACCAAGGTGACCACGCCCGCCGACATCCCCACCGGCTTCCCGACCGACATCCCCGGCCTGGAGAGCGTGGGCGGCATCACCGGCGGCTGACCGCACGGCCCTGAAGCACGTCCGCCCGGCCCCCACGTGGGGGCCGGGCGGACGGCCGCCGAGCGGCCGCGGAAGACAACCGCCGGCTCAGCGCACAAAGACCCCCGCCTGGCCCGCCAGATCGAGGAAGTACTGCGGGGCGACACCGAGCACGATCGTCACCGCGACGCCGATCGCGATCGCCGCCGAGGTCAGCGGGGACGGCACCGCCACCGACGGGCCCTCGGTCCGCGGCTCGCTGAAGAACATCAGCACGATCACCCGGATGTAGAAGAACGCCGCGATCGCCGAGGAGATCACACCGATCACCACCAGCGGCCCGGCGCCCCCGTCCGCCGCCGCCTTGAAGACCGCGAACTTCCCCGCGAAACCACTCGTCAGGGGGATCCCGGCGAAGGCCAGCAGGAAGACCGCGAAGACCGCGGCCACCAGGGGCGAACGGCGGCCGAGCCCGGCCCACTTGGACAGATGGGTGGCCTCGCCGCCCGCGTCGCGGACCAGGGTGACCACGGAGAACGCGCCCAGGGTCACAAAGGAGTACGCGGCGAGGTAGAAGAGGACCGAGGAGATCCCCTCGGGCGTCGTGGCGATGACACCGGCCAGGATGAAGCCGGCGTGGGCGATCGAGGAGTAGGCCAGCAGCCGCTTCACATCGGTCTGGGTCACCGCCACGATCGCGCCGCCCAGCATGGTGACGATCGCGACGCCCCACATCACCGGCCGCCAGTCCCAGCGCAGCCCCGGCAGGACGACATACAGCAGACGCAGCAGCGCGCCGAACGCCGCGACCTTGGTCGCCGCCGCCATGAAGCCGGTGACCGGAGTCGGGGCGCCCTGGTAGACGTCCGGGGTCCACATATGGAAGGGGACGGCGCCGATCTTGAACAGCAGGCCCATCAGCACCATCGCGCCACCGATGAGCAGCAGCGCGTCATTGCCCATGGTCCCGGCGAGCGCCGGGGTGACATTGCGGACCGTGCCGTCGACCACATCGGCGATGCCCCCGTAGGTGACGGTGCCCGCGTAGCCGTACAGCAGCGCGATCCCGAAGAGCAGGAAGGCGGACGAGAAGGCGCCGAGCAGGAAGTACTTGACCGCGGCCTCCTGCGAGAGCATGCGGTGGCGCCGGGCGAGCGCGCACAGCACATACAGCGGGAGCGAGAAGACCTCCAGCGCCACGAAGAGCGTCAGCAGGTCGTTGGCGGCGGGGAAGATGAGCATGCCGCCCACCGCGAAGAGGAGCAGCGGGAAGACCTCGGTGGTGGTGAACCCCGCCTTGACCGCGGCTTTCTCGGCGTCTCCGCCAGGGACGGCGGCCGCCTGCGCGGCAAAGGAGTCGACGCGGTTGCCGTGTGCCGCCGGGTCGAGCCGCCGCTCGGCGAAGGTGAAGACCGCGACCAGCGCGACCAGGAGGATCGTGCCCTCCAGGAAGAGCGCGGGGCCGTCGACCGCGATGGCGCCCATGGCCGCGATGCGCGCCTTGCTCGTGCCGTAGTCCCCGGCCGCCAGGCCCAGGACCGCGGCGAAGGCGGCGGCCAGGGCGACCACGGACACAAAGAGCTGGGCGGCATAGCGGTGGCGGCGCGGCAGCAGCGCCTCGATCAGCACGCCGACGATCGCGGCGCCGAGGACGATCAGGGTGGGCGCCAGCTGGCCGTACTCGATGTGCGGCGTGGGGATCTTGTCGGGGGGCGACACCGCCGCTGTCGTCCACAGGCTGTGGACAGTGGCCGCGTGGCTCACTTGGCACCTCCGGAAGCACCGTCGTGCATCGGGCTGTAGCTGAACCAGCCCGCGTCAGTGACGGGGTGATCGGGCTTGGGATCCTTCTTGTCCACCACGGACAGCGTGTGATCGACCGCCGGGTTGACGATGTCGGTCAGCGGCTTCGGGTAGACGCCGAGGAAGAGCAGCAGCGCGATCAGCGGCGCCACCACCACCAGCTCGCGCACCTTGAGATCGGGCATGCCCCGCACCTCGGGCTTCACCGGGCCGGTCATGGTGCGCTGGTACAGCACCAGGACGTACAGCGCGGCCAGCACGATGCCGACGGTCGCGATGATGCCGAGCGCCGGATAGCGGCTGAACGTGCCGACCAGGACCAGGAATTCGCTGATGAACGGGGCCAGACCGGGCAGCGACAGGGTGGCCAGACCGCCGATCAGGAACGTGCCGGCGAGCACCGGGGCGACCTTCTGCACCCCGCCGTAGTCGGCGATGAGCCGCGAACCGCGCCGGGTGATCAGGAATCCGGCCACCAGCATCAGCGCGGCCGTCGAGATGCCGTGGTTGACCATGTACAGGGTGGCTCCGCCCTGGCCCTGCGTCGTCATGGCGAAGATGCCGAGGATGATGAAGCCGAAGTGGGAGATCGAGGCATAGGCGATCAGCCGCTTGATGTCCCGCTGGCCGACCGCGAGCAGCGCTCCGTAGATGATGCTGATCAGGGCGAGGACGAGGATCACCGGCGTGGCCCACTTGCTGGCCTCCGGGAAGAGCTGGAGGCAGAAGCGGAGCATCGCGAAGGTGCCGACCTTGTCGACCACCGCGGTGATCAGCACGGCCACGGGGGACGTCGCCTCCCCCATCGCGTTGGGCAGCCAGGTGTGCAGCGGCCACAGCGGCGCCTTCACGGCGAACGCGAAGAAGAAGCCGAGGAACAGCAGCCGCTCGGTGCTGGTCGCGATGTCCAGCGTGCCGCTGGCCCGGGCATCGGTGATCTGCTGGAGCGAGAAGGTGCCCGCGCCCAGGTCGTCGGCGGTGACCACATACAGGCCGACCACCGCGGCCAGCATGATCAGGCCGCCCGCCAGGTTGTAGAGCAGGAACTTGACGGCGGCGTACGAGCGCTGGGTGGCCGCCTCCTCCTCGGACCGCCCTCCGGCCCCGTCCCCGAAGCCGCCGATGAGGAAGTACATCGGGATCAGCATGGCTTCGAAGAAGATATAGAAGAGGAAGACGTCGGTGGCCTCGAAGGAGATCACCACCATCGCCTCGACCATGAGGATCAGGGCGAAGAACCCCTGGGTGGGCCGCCAGCGGCGGTTGGGGTCGGCCTCTTCCAGCGGGTCGGCGTCATGCCACCCGGCCAGGATGATGAAGGGGATCAGGAGCGCGGTCAGCGCGATCAGCGCGACCGCGATGCCGTCCACCCCCAGCTCGTAGCGCACGCCGAAGTCCTTGATCCAGGCGTGGGACTCGGTGAGCTGGAAGTGGGCGCCGTCCGGCTCGAAGCGCACCAGCACGATCGCCGCCAGGACGAGCGTGGCCAGCGAGAAGCCCAGGGCCACCCACTTGGCGGCGGCGCGCTTGGCGGCGGGCACGGCGGCGGTGGCGACCGCGCCCAGCGCGGGCACCGCGGCCGTGACCGTCAGCAGAGGAAATGACATGACTCAGACCGCCCTCATCAGCAGGGTCGCGGCGATGAGCACCGCCGTACCGCCGAACATCGAGACCGCGTACGTACGGGCGTAGCCGTTCTGGAGCTTGCGCAGCCGCCCGGAGAGGCCGCCGACCGAGGCCGCGGTGCCGTTGACCACGCCATCGACCAGCTTGTGGTCCACATAGACCAGCCCGCGGGTCAGGTACTCGCCCGGCTTGACGAGGACGACGTGGTTGAAGTCGTCCTGCAAGAGGTCGCGCCGGGCGGCCCGGGTGAGCAGGCTGCCGCGCGGGGCGGTGCGCGGGACGGGCCGGCGCCCGTACTGCGCCCAGGCGATCGCGACGCCGATCAGCAGCACGACCATGGTCCCGGCCGTGACCGTGGCGGCGCTGAGCGGGGAGTTCCCGTGGCTGTGGCTGGTGACGGGCTCCAGCCACTTCAGGAACGCGTCGTTGAGGCTGAACAGCGCGCCCGCGAAGACCGATCCGAAGGCCAGCACGATCATCGGGATGGTCATGGACTTCGGCGACTCGTGGGGGTGTGGTTCGTTGCCCTGCTCATCGGCGGCCCAGCGCTTCTCGCCGAAGAAGGTCAGCAGCATCACGCGGGTCATGTAGTACGCGGTGATCGCGGCGCCGAGCAGCGCCACGCCGCCCAGGATCCAGCCCTCCGTGCCGCCCTTGGCGAAGGCCGCCTCGATGATCTTGTCCTTGGACCAGAAGCCGGAAAGACCCGGGAAGCCGATGATCGCGAGATAGCCGAGCCCGAAGGTCACGAAGGTGACCGGCATGTACTTCCGCAGGCCGCCGTACTTGCGCATGTCGACCTCGTCGTTCATGCCGTGCATGACCGAGCCGGCGCCGAGGAAGAGCCCCGCCTTGAAGAAGCCGTGGGTGACCAGGTGCATGATCGCGAAGACATAGCCGATCGGGCCGAGCCCGGCGGCCAGGATCATGTAGCCGATCTGCGACATGGTCGAGCCCGCCAGGGCCTTCTTGATGTCGTCCTTCGCGCAACCGACGATGGCACCGAAGAGCAGCGTCACCGCGCCCACCGCGACCACCGCGGTCTGCGCGTCCGGCGCGTTGTTGAAGATCGCGCCCGAGCGGGTGATCAGATAGACGCCCGCGGTCACCATGGTGGCCGCGTGGATCAGGGCGGAGACCGGGGTCGGGCCCTCCATCGCGTCCCCGAGCCAGGACTGGAGCGGCACTTGGGCCGACTTGCCGCAGGCGGCCAGGAGCAGCATCAGCCCGATGGCGGTGAGCTTGCCCTCGCCCGCGTCAGCGGCGTTGGAGAGCACCGGCGCGAAGGCGAACGTCCCGAAGGTCGTGAACATCAGCATGATGGCGATCGACAGGCCGACATCGCCGACCCGGTTGACGATGAACGCCTTCTTGGCCGCCGTGGCCGCGCTGGGCTTGTGCTGCCAGAAGCCGATGAGCAGGTACGAGGCGAGGCCGACGCCCTCCCACCCCACATACAGCAGCAGGTAGTTGTCGGCGAGGACGAGCAGCAGCATCGCCGCGAGGAACAGGTTGAGATAACCGAAGAAGCGGCGGCGGCGCTCGTCGTGCTCCATATAGCCGATCGAATAGATGTGGATCAGGCTGCCCACACCGGTGATCAGGAGCACGAAGGTCATCGACAGCTGGTCGAGCTGGAAGGCGACGTCCGCGCGGAAGCCGCCGACCGGGATCCAGCTGAACAGATGGCTGTGCAGGGCCCGGTCGTGCTCGTCGCGGCCGAGCATGTCGGCGAAGAGCACCGCCCCGATCACAAAGGAGGCGACCGCGAGCGCGGTGCCCAGCAAGTGGCCCTTGCCGTCCAGCCGCCGCCCCCCGCACAGCAGCAGGGCCGCGCCGAGAAGCGGGGCCGCGACAAGCAATCCGATGAGGTTCTCCACGTGAACGCGACCCTTCTAGAGCTTCATCAGGCTGGCGTCGTCGACCGAGGCCGAATGGCGGGCGCGGAACACCGACACGATGATCGCGAGGCCGACCACGACTTCGGCGGCCGCGACGACCATCGTGAAGAAGGCGATGATCTGGCCGTCGAGATTGCCGTGCATCCGGGAGAAGGTGACGAACGCCAGGTTGCAGGCGTTCAGCATCAGCTCGACGCACATGAAGAGGACGATCGCGTTCCGCCGGATCAGCACGCCGGCCGCGCCGATGGTGAACAGCAGGGCCGACAGATACAGGTAGTTGACCGGATTCACTTGGCGACCCCCTTCGAGTCCTCGGGATGCTCGGCGCCGCCCGACCCGGCCGCGCCGTTCGCACTGTCGTGGCGGTCGGCGCCCTCGACGCTCTGACCGCCTCCTCGGCGCTTGGCGCCCTTGGCGTCCCGCCCCAGCCAGCGCGCCGAGCGCTGCTCCAGGGCGGCCAGCTCGGCCAGCGCCTCCTCGGAGACGTCCCGCACCTGACCGCGGCCGCGCAGCGTCGCGTTGACCGAGAGCTCGGAGGTGGTGCCGTCGGGAAGCAGACCGGGGATGTCCACCGCGTTGTGCCGGGCGTAGACCCCGGGCGCGGGCAGCGGCGGCACCTGCTTGCCGGTGCGCACCCGCCGCTCGGCCTGCTCACGCTGGCTGAGCGCGCGCTCGGTGCGCTCGCGGTGGGTCAGCACCATCGCGCCGACCGCCGCGGTGATCAGCAGCGCGCCGGTGATCTCGAAGGCGAAGACGTACTTGGTGAAGATCAGGGTGGCCAGACCCTCCACATTGCCGCCGGAGTTGGCCTGGCCCAGGCCGTTGAAGCTCTTCAGCGAGGCATTGCCGATCCCGGCGCACAGCAGGATGCCGAACCCGAGCCCGCACAGGGCGGCGAGCCAGCGCTGCCCCTTCAGCGTCTCCTTCAACGAGTCGGCGGCGGTGACGCCGACCAGCATGACGACGAAGAGGAAGAGCATCATGATCGCGCCGGTGTAGACCACGATCTGGACGACGCCCAGGAAGTACGCGCCGTTGGCCAGGTAGAAGATCGCCAGGACGATCATGGTGCCGGCCAGGCACAGGGCGCTGTGCACGGCCTTGCGCATCAGGATCGTGCCCAGGGCGCCGACCACCGCCACCGTGGCGAGGATCCAGAACTGCACGGCCTCGCCGGTCGAGGTGGTGGAAGCGGCGGCGACCAGCATGCTGCTCATGCCTGCACCCCCTCCTGCTTCCCCTCGGTGGCGTCCTGAGGCGCGTCCTCGGGCTCGGTCTCGCCCTTGCTGACCGCCACCTGACGCACCGTCCCCGGCGCGGCCTCGGTCACCAGACCGCGGTAGTAGTCCTGCTCGTCCATGCCGGGGTAGATCGCGTGCGGGGCGTCGACCATGCCCTCCTCGAGACCCGCGAGCAGTTCCTCCTTGGTGTAGATGAGCGATTCGCGGGTGCGGTCGGCGAGCTCGTACTCATTGGTCATGGTGAGCGCCCGGGTCGGGCACGCCTCGACGCACAGGCCGCACAGAATGCAGCGCAGATAGTTGATCTGGTAGACGCGGCCGTAGCGCTCGCCCGGGGAGTAGCGCTCCTCGTCCGTGTTGTCCGCGCCCTCCACATAGATCGCGTCCGCCGGGCACGCCCAGGCGCACAGCTCGCAGCCGACGCACTTCTCCAGCCCGTCCGGATGGCGGTTGAGCTGGTGGCGTCCGTGGAATCGGGGCGCGGTCGGCTTCTTCTGCTCGGGGTACTGCTCGGTGAGCCGCTTCTTGAACATGGCCTTGAAGGTCACGCCGAAGCCGGCCACCGGGTTCTGGAAGTCAGACACCGTCGGCCTCCTTTCCGTCACTGACAGTGTCGGGCCCGCCACTGACAATCAGCTCGCGGTCGTGTCGCGGGCGTCGGCGCGGTACGGGCGGCAGGTTCTGGCCGGGCAGCGGCGGCACCGGGAAGCCGCCGGCCATCGGGTCGAAGGCGGGCTCCGGGCCCCCCTCGGCCTCCGCCTCCGCTGCGGCCTGCGCCTCGCGGTCGCGGGCCTCCTTGTCGCGGAAGACGTCGACGACGAAGGACAGCAGCAGGAGGACGAGGACCGCGCCGCCGACGTACAGCACGATGTCCTGGTAGTCGTAGTTCTCGTTGCGCAGCGCCCGCACGGTCGCGACCAGCATCAGCCAGACCATCGAGATCGGGATGAGCACCTTCCAGCCCAGCTTCATGAACTGGTCGTAGCGCACCCGCGGCAGCGTGCCGCGGATCCAGACGAAGGCGAACAGCAGCGACAGGACCTTGCCGATGAACCAGAGCATCGGCCACCAGCCGTGGTTGGCATCCGGCCAGAAGGTGCTGATCGGCCATGGCGCCCGCCAGCCGCCCAGGAAGAGGGTGACCGCGACCATCGAGACGGTGACCATGTTGATGTACTCGGCGAGCATGAACATCGCGAACTTGATCGACGAGTACTCGGTGTTGAAGCCGCCGACCAGGTCGCCCTCGGACTCCGGCATGTCGAAGGGGGCGCGGTTGGTCTCACCGACCATCGCGATGATGTAGATGATGAAGGAGACCGGCAGCAGCAGGGCGTACCAGCGGTCGTGCTGCGAGTTGACGATCTCGGACGTCGACATCGACCCGGAGTAGAGGAAGACCGCCGCGAAGGACATGCCCATCGCGATCTCGTAGCTGATCATCTGGGCGCACGAGCGCAGGCCGCCGAGGAGCGGATACGTCGAGCCGGACGACCAGCCCGCCAGCACGATGCCGTAGATGCCCACCGAGGCGGTGGCCAGGATGTAGAGGATCGCGATCGGCAGGTCGGTCAGCTGCATCGTGGTGCGGTGACCGAAGATCGAGATCTCGTTGCCAGCCGGGCCGAACGGAATGACCGCGACCGCCATGAAGGCCGGGATCGCCGCGACGACCGGCGCCAGGACGTAGACCACCTTGTCCGCGCCCTTGACGACGATGTCCTCCTTCAGCATCAGCTTCACGCCGTCAGCCAAGGACTGGAGCATGCCCCAGGGGCCGTGCCGGTTCGGGCCGATGCGCAGCTGCATCCACCCGACGACCTTGCGCTCCATGACGATGGAGATCAGCACGGTCACCATCAGGAAGGCGAAGCAGAAGACCGCCTTGATCAGAACCAGCCACCACGGGTCGCGCCCGAACATCGACAGGTCTTCTGCGGCGAGGTAGCTCAGGTTCATGAGGTCACCTCCGGTTCGGTCGCGGGAGCGCTGATCTTGACCAGTTCACCGGGGCTCGCGCCCAGGTCGCGATACGCGCCGCCGCCCGTGGAGTTCAGCGGCAGCCAGACCACCCGGTCGGGCATCGACGTCACCGCCAGGGGCAGTTGGACCGACCCGGCCGGGCCGGTGACCCGGATGGTGTCCCCGTCGCCCACCCCCGCCTCCGCCGCGGTCGCCGGCGACAGCCGGGCCACCGCCGCGTGCCGGGTCGCGGCGAGCGCCGCGTCGCCCTCCTGAAGCAGGCCCTGGTCCAGCAGCAGCCGGTGGCCGGCGAGCAGCGCCTCGCCCTCGCCGGGGCGGGGCAGCGGCCCTCCGGTCTCCATCGGCCCCAGGCCGCGCGTGCCGTGCCAGGTGCCGAGACGCGTCAGCTCGGCCCGTACGGCCTGCACATCGGGCAGGTCGACCGGCGCATCCATCGCGTCGGCCAGCATGTGCAGCACCCGCGCGTCCGGAAGGACGTGGCGGCGGGTCATCTGGTCGGGCTTGATGGCCGCTTCGAACGGCCGGGCCCGCCCCTCCCAGTTGAGGAAGGTGCCCGTCTTCTCGACGACCGCCGCGACCGGCAGCACCACGTCCGCGTGCGCCGTGACCTCGGTGGGCCGCTGCTCCAGGCTGACCAGGAAGCCGACCGCCTCCAGGGCCTCGGCGGCCCGCGCCGGGTCGGGCAGATCGGCGATCTCGACGCCCGCGACCAGCAGCGCGCCGAGCCCGCCGTCGGCCGCGGCCTCGACGATCCGGCCGGTGTCGCGGCCTGCCCGGCCGGGCAGTTCGGCGACGCCCCAGACCTCGGCGGTCTCCTCGCGGGCCCGCGAGTCGGTGGCCGGGCGGCCGCCGGGCAGCAGCCCGGGGAGCGCGCCCGCCTCGACGGCGCCCCGCTCCCCCGCCCGGCGCGGGATCCAGGCCAGCGTGGCGCCCGTGGCCGCGGCGGCCCGGACGGCGGCGGTCAGCGCGCCCGGCACGGCCGCCAGCCGCTCACCGGCGATGATCACCGCACCGTCGAGGCGCAGCGCCTCGGCCGCCCGCTCCCCGTCGGCGTCAAGGCCGGTGCGGCCCGCGAGCGCGTCCAGCCACTCGGTCTCGGTGCCGGGGGCCGCGGGCAGCAGCGTGCCGCCCGCCTTGGCGAGGCCCCGGGTGGCGTGGGTGGCAAGCGAGAACGTGCGCTGGCCGCGCTTGCGGTGGGCCTTGCGCAGCCGCAGGAAGACTCCGGGCGCCTCCTCCTCCGACTCGAAGCCGACCAGGAGGACCGCCGGGGCCTTCTCCAGCGCGGCGTACGTCAGGCCGCCGCCGTCCAGGTCGCGGCCCCGGCCCGCCACCTGGGTGGCCAGGAAGTCGGCCTCCTCGGCGCTGTGCGCCCGGGCCCGGAAGTCGATGTCGTTGGTGTCCAGGGCGACCCGCGCGAACTTCGCGTACGCGTAGGCGTCCTCGACGGTCAGCCGGCCGCCGGTCAGCACGCCCGCGCTGCCGCGGGCGGCGGCCAGTCCGGCGGCAGCCGCCTCCAGCGCCTCGGGCCAGCTCGCGGGCGCCAGCTCGCCGGTCTCCCGGTCGCGCACCAGCGGGGTGGTGAGCCGGTCGGGGAGCTGCGCGTAGCGGAAGCCGAAGCGCCCCTTGTCGCAGATCCACTCCTCGTTGACCTCGGGGTCGTCCGCCGCGAGCCGCCGCATGACCTTGCCGCGCCGGTGGTCGGTGCGGGTCGCGCAGCCGCTCGAGCAGTGCTCGCACACGCTCGGCGAGGAGACCAGGTCGAAGGGGCGGGAGCGGAAGCGGTACGCGGCCGATGTCAGCGCGCCCACCGGGCAGATCTGGATGGTGTTGCCGGAGAAGTACGACTCGAAGGGGTCGCCCTCGCCCGTGCCCACCTGCTGAAGGGCGCCGCGCTCCAGCAGCTCGATCATCGGGTCGCCCGCGACCTGGTTGGAGAACCGGGTGCAGCGCGCGCACAGCACACAGCGCTCACGGTCCAGCAGCACCTGCGGGGAGATCGGCACCGGCTTCTGGAATGTGCGCTTGCGGCCCTCGAAGCGGCTGTCGGCCTGCCCGGCGGACATGGCCTGGTTCTGGAGCGGGCACTCGCCGCCCTTGTCACAGACCGGACAGTCCAGCGGGTGGTTGATCAGCAGCAGCTCCATCACCCCGCGCTGCGCCTTCTCGGCCACCGGCGAGGTGAGCTGCGTCCTGACCACCATCCCGTCGGTGCAGGTGATCGTGCAGGAGGCCATCGGCTTGCGCTGGCCCTCGACCTCGACGATGCACTGGCGGCAGGCGCCGGCCGGGTCGAGGAGCGGATGGTCGCAGAAGCGGGGGATCTCGATGCCGAGCAGCTCGGCCGCGCGGATCACCAAGGTCCCCTTGGGGACGGAGATCTCGATCCCGTCGATGGTGACGGAGACCAGATCCTCGCGCGGCACCGCTGCCTCTCCGCCTCCGGAGGGTGCATTGGTGGTCACGGTCATGCGGTCACCCCCAGGTGAGTGGAGCTCGGATCGTCGGCCCAGACGGTGGACTTGGCGGGGTCGAACGGGCACCCGCCGCCGGTGATGTGCTGCTCGTACTCCTCCTTGAAGTACTTGAGGGAGGAGAAGATGGGGCTGGCGGCGCCGTCGCCCAGCGCGCAGAACGACTTGCCGTTGATGTTGTCGGCGATGTCGGCCAGCTTGGCGAGGTCCTCCATGCGGCCCTTGCCCGCCTCGATGTCCCGCAACAGCTGGACCAGCCAGTACGTGCCCTCGCGGCAGGGCGTGCACTTGCCGCAGGATTCATGCGCGTAGAACTCCGTCCAGCGGGTCACCGCGCGCACCACGCAGGTCGTCTCGTCGAAGCACTGGAGCGCCTTGGTGCCGAGCATCGACCCGGCGGCGCCCACGCCCTCGTAGTCCAGCGGGACGTCCAGGTGCTCCTCGGTGAGCAGCGGCGTCGAGGAGCCGCCCGGCGTCCAGAACTTCAGCCGGTGGCCGGGGCGCATGCCGCCGCTCATGTCCAGCAGCTGCCGCAGGGTGATGCCCAGCGGGCCCTCGTACTGGCCGGGGGCCGCGACATGCCCGGACAGCGAGTAGAGCGTGAAGCCAGGGGACTTCTCGCTGCCCATCGACCGGAACCATTCCTTGCCCTTGGTGAGGATGGCGGGAACCGAGGCGATGGACTCGACGTTATTGACGACAGTGGGGCACGCGTACAGACCCTCGACCGCCGGGAACGGAGGGCGGAGCCGGGGCTGGCCGCGCCGCCCTTCCAAGGAGTCCAGCAGTGCGGTCTCTTCACCACAGATGTACGCGCCGGCCCCCGCGTGCACGGTGATGTCGAGATCGGAGAGATCGTCCCTCCCGAGCTTCTGTCCGCGCGCGTCGGCCTTGCCGAGGTAGCCCGCCTCGTACGCCTCGCGCACGGCCTCGTGCAACCGCCGCAGCACGGGCACGACTTCGCCGCGCAGATAGATGAAGGCGTGCTGGGAGCGGATGGCGTGACAGGCGATGATCATGCCCTCGATGAGGGCGTGCGGATTGGCGAAGAGAAGGGGGATGTCCTTGCAGGTGCCGGGCTCGGACTCGTCCGCGTTGACGACGAGGTAGTGCGGCTTGCCGTCACCCTGCGGGATGAACTGCCACTTCATCCCGGTGGGGAAGCCCGCCCCGCCGCGGCCGCGCAGCCCCGCGTCCTTCACCAGCGCGATCACATCGTCGGGCGGCATGGCGAGGGCCTTGCGCATGCCCTCGTACCCGTCGTGGCGCAGATAGGTGCTCAGGGTCCAGGACTTCGGGTCGTCCCAGAACGACGACAGTACGGGTGCCAGCAGCTTCTCGGGGCTGCTCTCGCCCCGCTCGACGGTCACGGTCATCACTCCCCCTCCTCAGCGACCGGGCCGGACGCCTGCTCGCCCGCCTGCTCGTCCACCGGGTAGCTCGCGGACCTGGGCGATACGACCCGGCCCGGCGCGGCCTCGCCCTTGGCCAGCCGCAGCCCGACGAGCGAGGCCGGGCCGGCGCCGCCGGTCGCCTCGACCGCGCCCGGGCGCGCGTCGGGGAAGCCGGCGAGGATGCGCGCGGTCTCCTTGAAGGTGCACAGCGGAGCGCCGCGGGTCGGCTCGACCGTGCGGCCCTCCCGCAGGTCGTCGACCATCCGCTTGGCGGAGTCCACGGTCTGGTTGTCGAAGAACTCCCAGTTGACCATCACCACGGGCGCGTAGTCGCAGGCCGCGTTGCACTCGATGTGCTCGAGGGTGATCTTGCCGTCCTCGGTGGTCTCGCCGTTGCCCACGCCCAGATGGCGCTGGAGGGCCTCGAAGATCGCGTCGCCGCCCATCACCGCGCACAGGGTGTTGGTGCACACCCCCACCTGGTAGTCGCCGGAGGGGCCCCGCCGGTACATGGAGTAGAAGGTGGCGACCGCGGTGACCTCGGCGGTGGTCAGCCCCAGCACCTCGGCGCAGAACCGGACGCCGGTGCGGGTGACATGGCCCTCCTCCGACTGCACCAGGTGCAGCAGCGGCAGCAGTGCGCTGCGGCTGTCGGGGTAGCGGGCGATCACGTCCTCGGCATCCGCCTCGAGCCGCGCCCGGACCTCTGCCGGGTAGTCGGGGGCGGGGAGCTTCGGCATCCCCAGCTGTACGTCGGTCACCTGTCGACGCCTCCCATCACGGGGTCGATGGACGCCACGGCGACGATCACGTCGGCGACCTGGCCGCCCTCGCACATCGCCGCCACGGCCTGGAGGTTGGTGAAGGACGGGTCACGGAAGTGCACGCGGAACGGGCGGGTGCCGCCGTCGCTGACCACATGCACGCCCAGCTCGCCCTTGGGCGACTCGACGGCCGTGTACGCCTGTCCCGGCGGGACCCGGAACCCCTCGGTCACCAGCTTGAAGTGGTGGATCAGGGCCTCCATCGAGGTGCCCATGATCTTCTTGATGTGGTCGAGGGAGTTGCCGAGCCCGTCCGGCCCCAGCGCCAGCTGGGCCGGCCAGGCGATCTTCCTGTCCTCGACCATCACCGGCCCCGGCGCCAGCCGGTCCAGGCACTGCTCGACGATCCGCAGCGACTGGCGCATCTCCTCCAGCCGGATCAGGAAGCGGCCGTAGGCATCGCAGGTGTCGGCGGTGGGGACCTCGAAGTCATAGGTCTCATAGCCGCAGTACGGCTGGGTCTTGCGCAGGTCGTGCGGCAGACCGGTGGACCGCAGTATCGGGCCGGTCACCCCGAGCGCCATGCAGCCGGCGAGGTCGAGATAGCCGACGTCCTGGAGCCGGGCCTTGAAGATCGGGTTCCCGGTCGCCAGCTTGTCGTACTCCGGCAGGTTCTTGCGCATCTTCTTCACGAAGGCGCGAATCTGGTCGACCGCCCCGGGCGGCAGGTCCTGGGCGAGCCCGCCGGGCCGGATGTAGGCGTGGTTCATCCGCAGGCCGGTGATCAGCTCGAAGATGTCCAGGATCATCTCGCGGTCCCGGAAGCCGTAGATCATGATGGTGGTGGCGCCCAGCTCCATGCCGCCGGTGGCGATGGCCACCAGGTGGGAGGAGAGCCGGTTGAGCTCCATCAGCATCACCCGGATGACCGAGGCCCGGTCCGGGACCTGGTCCAAGATGCCCAGCAGCTTCTCGACGCCCAGGCAGTAAGCGGCCTCGTTGTAGAAGGGCGTCAGATAGTCCATGCGGGTCACGAAGGTGGTGCCCTGCGTCCAGTTCCGGAATTCGAGGTTCTTCTCGATGCCGGTGTGCAGATATCCGATGCCGCAGCGGGCCTCGGTGACCGTCTCGCCGTCGATCTCCAGGATGAGCCGGAGCACGCCGTGGGTGGACGGGTGCTGCGGACCCATGTTGACGATGATCCGCTCGTCGTCGGCCCGCGACGCCGCGGCCACGACCTCGTCCCAGTCGCCGCCGGTGACGGTGTAGACGGTGCCTTCGGTGGTCTCGCGCGCGGAGGCGGAGGGGGTTGCGTGGGTGGCAGACATCAGCTGTACGACCTCCGCTGGTCCGGAGCCGGGATCTGGGCGCCCTTGTACTCGACGGGGATGCCGCCGAGGGGGTAGTCCTTGCGCTGCGGGAAGCCCTGCCAGTCGTCGGGCATCATGATCCGCGTGAGCGCGGGGTGACCGTCGAAGATCAGGCCGAAGAAGTCGTACGCCTCGCGCTCGTGCCAGTCGTTGGTCGGATAGACGTCGACGATCGACGGAAGGTGCGGGTCGTCGTCGGGGACGCTGACCTCCAGCCGGACCAGCCGGTTGTGGGTGATCGAGCGCAGGTGGTAGACGGCGTGCAGCTCCCGGCCCTTGTCGCCCGGGAAGTGGACGCCGCTGACGCCCGTGCACAGCTCGAAGCGGAGCGCCGGGTCGTCGCGCAGGGTCCTGGCCACCCGCGGCAGGTGCTCGCGCGCGATGTGGAAGGTCAGCTCGCCGCGGTCCACGACGGTCTTCTCGATCGCGTTCTCCGGGACCAGGGACTGCTCCTCGAGCGCGCCTTCGAGTTCGTCGGCGACTTCGTCGAACCAGCCCCCGTACGGCCGGCTGGCCGGCCCCGGCAGCCGCACCGGCCGCACCAGGCCGCCGTAGCCCGAGGTGTCCCCGCCGTTGTTGGCGCCGAACATGCCGCGCTGGACGCGGACGGGCTCGCCCTGGTCGCCCCGCCGGCCGGGGAGGTTCTCGGCGTTGAGGTCCTGGTCCGGGTTGACCCCGTTGGCCTTGGGCGCCTCATTGGCCTTGGGCGCGTCGCTCACCGCAGCAGCCCCTTCATCTCGATCGTCGGGAGTGCCTTCAGCGCCGCTTCCTCCGCCTCGCGGGCCGCGCGCTCGCGGTTCACGCCGAACTTCTCCTCGCGGATCTTTTCGTGCAGCTTGAGAATCGCGTCCAGGAGCATCTCGGGCCGCGGCGGGCAGCCGGGCAGATAGATGTCGACCGGGACGATGTGATCGACGCCCTGCACGATCGCGTAGTTGTTGAACATGCCGCCCGAGGAGGCGCACACGCCCATCGAGATGACCCACTTCGGATTCGGCATCTGATCGTAGACCTGCCGCAGCACCGGGGCCATCTTCTGGCTGACGCGCCCGGCGACGATCATCAGATCGGCCTGTCGGGGCGAGCCGCGGAAGACCTCCATGCCGAACCGGGCCAGGTCATAGCGCCCGGCGCCCGTGGTCATCATCTCGATGGCACAGCAGGCGAGCCCGAAGGTGGCCGGGAACACGGAGGACTTGCGCGCCAGCCCGGCCGCCTGCTCGACGGTGGTCAGCAGAAATCCACTCGGAAGCTTGTCTTCGATACCCATGTGACGGTTCTCCTCTCACTTGGTCCCACACCGGCCACTCAGTCCCACTCCAGGCCTCCGCGCCGCCAGACATACGCGTAGGCGACGAAGACGGTGAGCACGAAGAGGAGCATCTCCACCAGCCCGAACAGCCCCATCGCGTCGAAGGTGACGGCCCAGGGATAGAGGAAGACGATCTCGATGTCGAAGACGATGAAGAGCATCGCCGTCAGGTAGTACTTGATGGGGAAGCGCCCACCGCCGGCCGGATGTGGAGTCGGCTCGATGCCACATTCATAGGCTTCGAGCTTGGCCCGGTTGTAACGCTTGGGGCCGATGATCGCGGCCATGATGACCGAGAAGATCGCAAAGGCTGCCCCGAGGGCTCCCAGTACGAGGATGGGCGCGTATGCGTTCACCGTCCCCGCTCCCTTCAGTCGACGGTGACTGGCTGGCGGACCGTACGGACTCCCGGACCGCTCCCACGAAGATCGCGCACATGTGAGGCAGTTCACAAGCCCGTTTCGCCTGCATCCTATGCCCGCCGCTATGTGATCTGCGACACGGGGTGCAACAACGTCTTTGTGATCTCCACCACCTGACGAAGGATCATGAAGTCGGATGAGCGGTGATCTTGCACTCGAAGCATCCGATCGATCACGAGAAGTGACATAAGAATCCGTCGCCACTGGTGAGCGGCTTGCGCTCCTTACAAGATATGGTACCTACACACAAATTTGCGATGGGCGCTCATATCTGATATGTGACAACCATCCCGTCGAGCGACCCCACGCCCGGACCACCGCGCCGTCACCCACCCCCGCCGCCCACCCCGCGGCCCCCTTGATCACTACTACGCGCTTTCGTTCACGAGCCGCGCCGGGCCGCGCCGGGGAGTGAGGTATCCCACCTCGCAAAAGGTTGTGGATCTCAATTTGATCAGGATCCTTGGCATGCGGGCCGGGTTGATGGTAGGCGGCGTGGGTACCCGCCGGGGCCACAAAATGCCGTGCGTATGGGCATGATCGAAAAATTCGGACACGGCACCGAGGGCCTCAGCCGAGATCCAACACCCTCAATTCTAAGCATGTACGCGTCAAATGTGGCGCACTCCACTTTTCTTGATCCGGCCCTCCTAACCCTGATAGCGGTTGGGTCCATGTCCCAGACCGCACAGATACCCAGCCACCGGAAGCCCCGCCGTGCCGCCTCCTCCACGCGTGCACTCCGAGCCGGGGTCACCGGTGGTTTCCTGACGCTCGCGGTCGCCGGCGCCGCCGCGCCCGCCCTGGCCGCCGAGCCGTCCGCCGCCGAGTCGACGCTCGAGATGCCGACCCTCGGCTCCACCCTGGCGAGCTCCGCCGCGCAGTCCGCCGACGCCACCCAGCAGGCGGCCGCCGACTACCAGCTCCAGGCGCAGCAGGACCAGGCCGCCGCCAAGGCCAAGGCCACGGCGAAGAAGGCCAAGGCCGAGGCCGACCGCAAGGCCCAGGAGGCCAAGGAGGCGGCGCGCAAGGCCGCAGCCCGCCGCGCGGCACAGGAGAAGGCCGAGCGGGCGTCCCGCACCGCCGAGCGCACCAGCCTCAGCACCGCGTCGAGCAACACCACGTCGGCCCCGTCGACCGCGACGAAGGCGACCGGCAACGCCGCCACGCTGATCAACTTCCTGAAGGCCCAGGTGGGCAAGGCGTACGTGCTGGGCTCCAGCGGCCCCTCCTCGTACGACTGCTCCGGCCTGACCCAGTCCGCCTTCAACCAGATCGGCATCAGCCTGCCGCGCGTGTCGCAGGACCAGTCGAACCAGGGCACCGCCGTGTCGCTGGACAACCTCCAGCCCGGCGACCTCCTCTACTGGGGCGCCCGCGGCAACGCGTACCACGTCGGCGTCTACATCGGCGGCGGCAAGTTCATCGGCGCCCAGAACCCGAGCACCGGCATCGTCGAGCGCGACCTGAGCTACGACCCGCCGTCCGGCGCCGTCCGCCTTCTCTGAGCACTCTCACGACCGAGCACGACCCGAGAGCGAGCCGAGAGCCGAGAGCGAGCCGCATGGGGCCGCCTTCCCGTACGTCCACGTCCGGGGCGGCGGCCTCATTCCGTGTCCGCGGCCCGCTTTCCCTGTCCGCGCCGGCCGGCAGCCGACAAGCCGCCTAGGCGTACACCTTCTCCACGAACTCGGCGATCTGGGGCTCGCTGACGTGGTGGGCCAGATCGGCCTCGCTGATCATGCCGACCAGCCGCTTGTCCTTGTCGATCACCGGCAGCCTGCGGATCTTGTTCTGCTCCATCTCCCGGAGCACATCGGTGACGTCCGCGTCGGCCGGGATCCACCGCGGCGTGCCCTTGGCGAGCTCCCCCGCCGTCGTCCTGGAGCAGTCCTTGCCCTCGGCGACACAGCCGACGATGATGTCGCGGTCGGTCAGGATGCCGCACAGCCGCTCGTTCTCGTCGGCGATCGGCAGCGCGCCGACGTTCAGGTCCCGCATCAGCTGCGCCGCGCGGTCCAGCGTCTGGGTCTTGGGGATCCACTGCGCGCCCGGGTGCATGATGTCTGCGGCCTTGGTCATGATGTGTACCTCCTGGTACCCGACTGGTGCCCCCTCCTTCCATGTCACCACCGCCGACGGGCCCTCGCGACCGGCGCCGCGTCCCCGCTCCCCAGCGGCGGCCCCCGGGGCCCGGTGCCAGACTGAGAACTGCCGGGGTGGCCGCCGTCGCCCCCACGGCGGCGCGGGATCCGGCCCCAACGCCCCCGGCTGATCAGGATCCGCCGAAGGAGCCCCCATGCTCACCACCGATTTCGTCCCCGGCGCCCCCAACTGGCTCGACCTCGGCACCCCCGACACCGACGCGGCCGGCACCTTCTACACCAGCCTGTTCGGCTGGACTTGGGAGTCGGCCGGACCTGAGGCGGGCGGCTACGGCTTCTTCAAGAAGAACCGCAGGACGGTCGCCGCCGTCGGCCCGCTCCACGAGGAGGGCGCGCGCCCCGCCTGGACGCCGTACTTCCGCACCACCGACGCCGAGGCCACCGCCGCGGTGGTCGCGGAGGCGGGCGGCGCGGTGCGCTCCGCGCCGTTCGACGTCTTCGACGAGGGGCGGATGGCCCAGTTCACCGACCCGGGCGGCGCCCGGTTCGCCGTCTGGCAGCCCGGCAAGACCCAGGGCCTCGAAGCGGTCACCGAGGAGGGCACGTTGTGCTGGGTGGAGCTGCACACCCCGGACCCGGTCACCAATCTCGCCTTCTACCACACGGTGTTCGGCTGGGACGCCGAGGAGATGTCGTTCTCCGGCGGGACCTACACCGTGCTCTCGACGGGCGGGCGCGGCAGCGAGGGGTCCTTCGGCGGCATGGCGCAGCTCCAGCAGGGGCACGATGTCGCGCAGTGGCTGCCGTACGTCGAGGTGGCCGACTGCGATCTCGTCGTCGACCGGGCCGAGAAGCTCGGCGGGGCGGTGCTGATGCCCGCCATGACCGCCGAGGACATCGGCCGCATGGCCTGGCTGGCCGACCCCTCCGGCGCGCACTTCGCCGTCATCACCAGCGCCAACCCGGCGACGACGGCCGCCTGAGCGGGCTGCACCGCGTCAGGCCTTCGGGGCCACCTTCGCCAGGCCGTTGATGACGCGGTCCATCGCGTCGCCGCCCGTCGGGTCGGTGAGGTTGGCCATCAGCTTCAGCGTGAACCGCATCAGCATCGGGTGGGTCAGACCGCGCTGGGCCGCCAGCTTCATGACCGTCGGGTTGCTGATCAGCTTCACGAAGGCCCGGCCCAGCGTGTAGTAGCCGCCGTAGGTGTCCTTGATGACCTTCGGGTAGCGCTGGAGGGCCAGTTCGCGGCGGTCGGCGGTGGCGCGGGCCTGAGCCTGGACGATGACGTCCGCCGCGATCCGGCCGGATTCCATCGCATAGGCGATGCCCTCGCCGTTGAACGGGTTGACCATGCCGCCCGCGTCGCCGACCAGCAACAGCCCCCGGGTGTAGTGCGGCTGACGGTTGAACGCCATCGGGAGGGCGGCGCCGCGGATCGGGCCGGTCATGTTCTCCGGGGTGTAGCCCCACTCCTCGGGCATCGAGGCGCACCACACCTTGAGGATCTCGCGCCAGTCCAGCTCCTTGAAGGAGCCGGAGGTGTTGAGCACGCCGAGGCCGACGTTGCTGGTGCCGTCGCCCATGCCGAAGATCCAGCCGTAGCCGGGCAGCAGCCGGTCCTGGGGGCCGCGGCGGTCCCACAGCTCCAGCCAGGACTCCAGGTAGTCGTCGTCGTGGCGGGGCGAGGTGAAGTACGTCCGCACCGCCACGCCCATCGGCCGGTCCTCGCGCCGGTGCAGCCCCATGGCCAGCGAGAGCCGGGTGGAGTTGCCGTCCGCGGCGACCACCAGCGGGGCGTGGAAGGTGACCGGCGTCTTCTCCACGCCGAGCTTGGCCTCGACGCCGGTGATCCTGCCCGTACGGTCGTCGAGGATCGGGGCGCCCACATTGCAGCGCTCGTACAGCCGGGCGCCGGCCTTCTGGGCCTGCCGCGCCAGCTGCTCGTCGAAGTCGTCGCGCTTGCGGACCAGACCGTAGTCCGGATACGAGGCCAGCTCCGGCCAGTCGAGCTCAAGCCGCACCCCGCCGCCGATGATCCGCAGGCCGCGGTTGCGCAGCCAGCCCGCCTCCTCGGAGACGTCGATGCCCATGCCCACGAGCTCCTTGGTGGCGCGCGGGGTCAGACCGTCGCCGCACACCTTCTCGCGCGGGAACGCCGTCTTCTCCAGCAGCAGCACGTCCAGCCCGGCCTTGGCGAGGTAGTACGCCGTGGTGGAGCCGGCGGGCCCGGCGCCGACGACGATGACATCGGCGGTCCGCTCCGTGGATGCGGTCTCGCTCACGCGGGTCTCCCGAAGGCTCGGTAACGGCGTGCCGGTCACGCCGGGCACTGGAACGGTTGCAGTCTATGTGGCGTGCCGCGGCCGATACGGGGGGCCACCCCCGGGAGAACCCGGCGGCGCCCGCGGTTTGACGCCTTGGTGGGCCTACGGCTTGACGCCCCGGTGGAGGGCGACGATCCCGCCGGACAGATCGCGCCAGGCGACCTTCGCCCAGCCCGCCTCGCCCAGCCGCGCCGCCAGCCCGGGCTGGTCGGGCCAGGCGCGGATCGACTCGGCGAGATAGACATACGCGTCCGGGTTGCTGCTGACCGCGGTGGCGACCGGCGGCAGCGCGCGCATCAGGTACTCGGTGTAGACGGTGCGCAGCGGGGCCCAGGTGGGGTGGCTGAACTCGCAGATCACGACGCGTCCGCCGGGCCTGGTCACGCGCAGCAGCTCGCGCAGCGCGGCGTCCGTGTCCTGGACGTTGCGCAGCCCGAAGGAGATCGTGACGGCGTCGAAGACCCCGTCCGCGAAGGGCAGCCGGGTCGCGTCGCCCGCCGTGAGCGGCAGCCCCGGGTGGCGCCGCTTGCCCACCCGCAGCATCCCGAGCGAGAAGTCGCAGGGGACGACGTACGCGCCCGCGGCGGCGAAGGGCAGCGAGGAGGTGCCGGTGCCGGCGGCGAGGTCGAGCACGCGCTCGCCGGGGCGCGCGGCGACGGCCCGCGTCACGGCCTTGCGCCACAGCCGGGCCTGCCCGAGCGAGAGCACATCGTTGGTGAGGTCGTACTTGGCCGCCACGCCGTCGAACATCGCGGCGACTTCGTGCGGCTGCTTGTCCAGGGATGCTCGGGTCATGCCCCCATTGTTCACCCGGCCCCCGCCGCGCCCGGCGCCGGACCCCGCCCGCGCCGTGCACCGCGCCGGACCCCGCCCGCGCCGCCCATCGGCGCCGGTGCGCGAGCCGCGCTCAGCGCCGCCGGTGCACCAGCCGCCCCGCGAGCACCGTGGCCACGCACGCGCCGTCCGCGTCGAAGGCCGCCAGGTCGGCGCGGCCGGTCTCCGCCAGCGCGGGCGGGCGCGGCCGGTCCAGGACGGCGAGGCCGCCCCGCCGCGCGGCGGCCAGCAGCTCGGGGTCGGCGACCCGCGCCGCGACGACCGCCGTGGCGCCCCGCCGCAGCAGCGCGTGGATCCGCTCGCGCGGGCTGGGCGCGTCCGGCACCGGCGCGTCGTGGACCAGGCCCGGGCCCAGCGTGCCGGGCCAGTGGCGCACCCTGGCCCGCGGATACGTGCGGAGCAGCGCGTCCAGCGGCCCGACCGCGGCGATCCGGTCGCCGTCGACCGCGACGGCGGCGTCGTGCAGCGGCGCCGCGTCGTCGGGGGTGAGCCGGACGAGGGGCGCCGCGTGAAGGGTGAGCATCGGAAGGGGTGTCAGGAGAGGGGTCAGGAGGCGTCGATGAGCTTCAGCTCGGGGTGGGCGGTCCCGCCCTCGATCGCCGTCGACGACAGATGGGAGACGACCTGGTCGTCGACCGGGTCGTTCGCCGGGTCGTCGTGCACGACCAGGTGCTCGTAGGTGGTGGCGCGCTGCGCGGGCACCCGCCCCGCCGTACGGATGAGATGGAGCAGCTCCATCCGGTTGGACCGGTGCCGGGCGCCCGCCGAGGAGACCACGTTCTCCTCCAGCATCACCGAGCCGAGGTCGTCCGCCCCGTAGTGCAGCGACAGCTGGCCGGCCTCCTTGCCGACGGTCAGCCAGGAGCCCTGGATATGGGCCACGTTGTCGAGGAACAGCCGGGCGATCGCGATCATGCGCAGGTACTCGAAGACGGTCGCCTGCGTCTGCCCCTTCAGATGGTTGTTCTCGGGCTGGTAGGTGTACGGGATGAAGGCGCGGAAGCCGCCCGTGCGGTCCTGTACGTCGCGGATCATGCGGATGTGCTCGATCCGCTCGGCGTTCGTCTCGCCGGTGCCCATGAGCATCGTGGAGGTGGACTCGACCCCCAGGTTGTGGGCGGTCTCCATGATCTCCAGCCAGCGCTCGCCCGACTCCTTGAGCGGCGCGATGGCCTTGCGCGGCCGCTCGGGCAGCAGTTCGGCGCCCGCGCCCGCGAAGGAGTCCAGGCCCGCGTCGTGGATGCGGCGGATCGCCTCCTCGGCAGACACACCGGAGATCCGCGCCATGTGCTCGACCTCGGAGGCCCCCAGCGAGTGGATCACCAGCTGCGGGAATTCCTTCTTGATGGCCGAGAAGTGCTTCTCGTAGTACTCCACCCCGAAGTCCGGGTGGTGACCGCCCTGGAACATGATCTGCGTGCCGCCGAGTTCGACGGTCTCGGCGCAGCGGCGCAGGATGTCGTCGAGGTCGCGGGTCCAGCCCTTGGCGGTGTCCTTGGGCGCGGCGTAGAAGGCGCAGAACTTGCAGGCCGTCACGCAGACGTTGGTGTAGTTGATGTTCCGTTCGATGATGTACGTCGCGATGTGCTCGATGCCCGCGTAACGGCGGCGGCGGGCCTCGTCGGCGGCGGCGCCGAGCGCGTGCAGCGGCGCGGACCGGTACAGGTCGAGCGCCTCCTGCGGGGTGATACGGCCCCCGGCGGCGGCGCGGTCGAGGACGGCCTGAAGCGATGCGCTCTCGGTCACCGGGGCGTCCCTTTCGGCGGGTTGCGGACGGACTGCCCCAGCGTACGCCAGTGGTCACGGCCCTCCGCCGAGGCCCCGCTCCCCCGCGGCGGCCCTCAGCGGTCCCCTGAGCCCGCGGTCACCTTGCGCAGCGTGCCGCTCGGGTTGCCGCCCTCCTCATCGGCCGCCTTGTAGCGCAGCGAGCCGTCGGAGGTAAGGGTGAACCGCTCCTCGGCCGAGCCGCCGGTGCAGCCGGTCTGCTCCTGGCCGCCGTCCCCGACCCGCGAGTCGAGGACCAGCTCCTTCGAGGTGGCCGAGACCAGCTTCCAGTTGCTGTCACAGCGGAGCACCGCCATCTCGACCCGGCCGCTGCCCACCTTCTCCCCCGGCGTCCCCTCGCGGATGGTGATGGTCAGTTCGCCTCCGGGGATGTTGGACTCGGTGGTGAGCTGGCCCTTCCAGGTGCCGAGGAACGCCTTGGGCACGGTCTTGACGGGGTCGTCGCCGTAGTCGCCGGGGCCCTCCGTCGCCGTCGGTTCCGACCCCGGGCCCGGGGACGAGGACGAGGCCCCTGGGCTCGGGGACGCGGCGGAGTCGTTGGCGCCCGTCCCCTCGCCCCCGCCGGTGCCCGGCAGCAGATGGAACACGAAGGCCGCGGTCGTGGCGGCGGCCAGCGCGCCCGCGACGGACAGCACCAGCGTGCAGCTGAGCGCCTTCGGACGGTTCCGGCGCCCGATGGCGGCGGAGACCGAGACCCTGCGGCCCTCGGACGGCTGCCCGCCGGACGGCGGTGCATCGGGCGGGGCGGACGCGCCGGACGTCTGCTGGGCCGGGCGGCCGTACGAGGGGTCGGGCGGGCCGAACGCGCCCAGGGGCGGCACGGGCGCGCCCGACACGGCCGACACGGCCGGCTGCGCCGCCGGGGGCGCGGGCGGATCCGACGCGTCCAGGTCGAGGAGCTCCACCGCCCGCCGGCTCACCCGCTCGACCAGCGGCCCCGGCAGCCACCCCGGCCGCACCAGGCTCGCGGCGCCCCCGTCCGGGGCGAGGCGGCTCACGATCCGCTCCGGGGCGGGCCGGGCGGACGGGTCCTTGGCCAGGCAGGCGGCGATCAGGTCCCGCAGGTCACCGGTCAGGCCGGGGCCGAGCCGGGCCTCCTCGTGGACCACCTTGTAGAGCAGCGCGGCCGAGCTGTCGCCGGGGAAGGGCGGCTCGCCCGTCACCGCGTACGCCAGCACGGCGCCCAGCGAGAAGACGTCGGCCGCCCCCTCCACGCCCTTCCCCAGGATCTGCTCGGGCGACATATAGCCGGGCGAGCCGATCGAGGCGCCGGTGGTGGTCAGCGACACCGTGCCCTGCGTGGCCCGCGCTATGCCGAAGTCGATCAGGCGCGGGCCGTCCAGCGCGAGCAGTACGTTCGACGGCTTGACGTCGCGGTGGACCAGGCCCAGCGCGTGCACGGCGGCCAGCGCCTCCGCCAGCCCGGCGCCCAGGGCCCGTACCGACGGCTCGGGCAGCGGGCCCTCGTCGGCGACGGCCTGGCTCAGCGACGGGCCCGCCACATAGCCGGTGGCCACCCACGGGACGCGGGCGTCCGGGTCGGCGTCCAGCACCGGCGCGGTCCACGCCCCGCCGACCCGCCGCGCGGCCTCCACCTCGCGCCGGAACCGGGCGCGGAACTGCTCGTCGAGCGAGAAGTGAGCGTGGACGACCTTCACCGCCACGGTCCGGCCGCCCGCGCTGCGCCCCACGAAGACCCGGCCCATGCCGCCCGAGCCGAGCCGCCCGAGCAGCCGGTAGTCGCCGATGACCCGCGGATCGTCCGCCCCCAGCGGCTCCATCCCGTCTGCCTCCCCCGCTCCCCTCGACTCCGCCGCTCCAGCTTAGGCCCTGTCTCCCCAATCTCTGCGGGCCCACGACGCCTGGCACGCACGCTCGCTGCGTTGTCGGGCCCGCCCGAGTAGGCCCACTACGAGAGCGACCCTCCGCCTTGCGATCGCACGCACCAGACGCCGCGGCCTGATCCACAGAGATCGAGGAGACAGGGCCTAGGTGCTGCCCCGGACAGGCCGCCGGGGCAATACCTGATGGGCGCGAAGCCGTTACACCAGCCCGCGCGGGCCGGCCAGGTCCAGCGGCCGCACCCGTACCTCGGCGGGGTAGCCGGCCGCCGGGGCGGTGCGCCGGACGAACTCGGCGATGCCCTCCAACTGCCGCTCGCCCAGGCTGAAGTCCAGGGTGGTGAAGTAGCGCTCCAGGACCGGCGCCTCCAGCGCCTCCCAGCGCGCCGCCTGCTCGGCGACCTTGGCGACCTCCACCAGGGACAGGTCGCGGGAGTCGAGGAAGGCCCGGTGCACCTGGTGGACGATCTCCGGCTCGCGCTCCAGGTACTCGCGGCGGGCCGCCCACACCGCGAAGACGAACGGCAGCCCGGTCCACTCCTTCCACATCTGGCCGAGGTCGTGCACCTGGAGGCCGAGCTTCTCGGCGTAGTGCAGATTGGCGCGCAGCGCGGCGTCGCCGATGAGTACCGCCGCCTCCGCCTCCTGCATCATCAGGCTGAGGTCGGGCGGGCAGGTGTAGTAGTCCGGGGAGATCCCGTACCGCTCGGCGAGCAGCAGCCGCGCCAGCCGTACGGAGGTGCGCGAGGCCGAGCCGAGGGCGACCCGGGCCCGGTCCAGCTGCTCGAGCGGCAGCTGCGAGACGATCACGCAGGACATGACGGGCCCGTCGCAGCCGACCGCGATGTCGGGCAGCGCCACCAGGTCGTCGGCGTTGCGCAGAAACTCCACCAGGCTGATCGGGCCGATGTCGAGATCGCCCTGTACCAGCTTGTCGTTGAGCGCGTCGGGGGTGTCCTTGGTGAGCTCGAGGTCCAGGAGGGCCCCGCTGGTGGCCAGGCCCCAGTAGAGGGGCACACAGTTGAGGTACTGGATGTGGCCGACCCTCGGCCGGGTACGACCGCGCGGGTGGTAGCCCTCGGTGGTCGTGGCGTCGGGTGTACTCCGGGCGGGGGAACTCGGTGAATTGTCCACATACGGAGGCTAGACCCGCGCGTCACATGCGGCGGCGGCGGGGCCCGCCCCGCCTCCGCCCCGTGCCCGGCTGTAAGGCCCCGACCTGCGGTACTATCCAATCCATCAGCCCGGGAAACCCCTCGAATTCGTGATCTTCGGCTCTTTCCTCGCGCACACGCAGCGTGCTAGGCTCACCGCAAGTTGCAGTTAGGTTTCCTTGCAGTACAAAGCCTGCGGAGCATGTAACCGCGGGCTTTTGTAATTTTCAGACTTCTTGCAGGTTCTGGAGCAGGGCAACCCTTTGGCCCAAGGAGGGCTTATGGCTACCGGAACCGTCAAGTGGTTCAACGCCGAGAAGGGCTTCGGCTTCATCGCCCAAGACGGCGGCGGCCCCGATGTCTTCGTTCACTACTCCGCGATCAACGCGAGTGGTTTCCGCTCGCTCGAGGAGAACCAGGCCGTTACCTTCGACGTCACCCAGGGCCCGAAGGGTCCGCAGGCGGAGAATGTCAGCCCGGTCTGATCCGCAGTACCCAAGGAGCCCCGACCCCGCTTCGGCGGGGTCGGGGCTCCTGCCTTTGTTTTCCGGCCCGCCGCTCCCCCGCATTCCGGTATTCGCGTATTCACTTCGGGTTTCTCCGGCGTTTTCTCTCGCTTATCCCCATGGGCCCGCATAGGGCCTCATAGGCCCTCGTCGCGCCCCTCGCCCCTGACCTTTGCGGCGGCCCCCGCGTACAGCGCCTCGATCTCCCGCGCGAAGTCCCGCGCGACCGCCGCCCGCCGCAGCTTCAGGGACGGGGTCAGATGCCCGGACTCCTCGGTGAAGGGCACCGGCAGAACGGCGAAGCGCCGGATCGACTCGGCGCGCGAGACCAGCTCATTGGCGTCGTCCACCGCGCGCTGGACCTCGGCGAGCAGCAGCTCGTCCTCGACCAGCCGGCGGATCGGCACGCCCTCCCGCTGCCGCATCCGCCGCCAGTGCGCCAGCCCGTCCGGGTCCAGGGTGAGCAGCGCCGTCACATACGGGCGGTTGTCGCCGATCACCATGCACTGGCCGACCAGCGGATGGGCGCGCAGCCGGTCCTCCAGCGGGGCGGGGGCCACGTTCTTGCCGCCCGAGGTGACGATCAGCTCCTTCTTGCGGCCGGTGATGGTCAGATAGCCCTCGTCGTCCAGCGCCCCGATGTCACCGGTGGCGAACCAGGCCTCCGCGCCGCCCTCGGGCACCGCCCGCCCCAGCCCCGCGTCCCAGTAGCCGGAGAAGACCTGCCCGCCGCGCAGCAGCACCTCGCCGTCCTCCGCGATCCGCACGGCGCTGCCGGGCAGCGGCCAGCCCACCGTGCCCAGGCGCGGGCGCAGCGGGGGCGTGACGGTGGCGGCCGCGGTCGTCTCGGTCAGGCCGTAGCCCTCGAAGATCTCGATGCCCGCGCCCGCGAAGAAGGCGCCGAGCCGGCGGCCGAGCGGGGAGCCGCCGCAGATCACATAGCGAACCTTGCCGCCGAGCGCGTCCCGGATGCGGCGGTAGACCAGCGGGTCGTACAGCGCGTGGGCGGCGCGCAGCACCGGCCCGGGGCCGCGGCCGCCGCGCCGGGCCTCCTCCAGCGCCACGCCGTACCGCCGGGCCACCCCGGCGGCGCGGTCGAAGGAGGCGGCGCGGCCCATCCGTTCGGCCGTCGCGCGGCCCGAGTTGAAGACCTTCTCCAGTACATAAGGGATGGCCAGCAGGAAGGTCGGCCGGAATCCGGCCAGGCCCGCGAGGAGGTCCTCGGTGCGGAGGCTGGGCGCGTGGCCGAGCCGCACCCGTGCCCGCAGACAGCCGACCGCGATCATGCGCCCGAAGACATGCGACAGCGGGAGGAAGAGCAGGGTGGCGGCGGGCTCCACGCTGACCGACTTGAAGACCGGGTGGAGCAGTTCGATGGCGTTGTCCACCTCGGCGAAGAAGTTGCCATGGGTGAGCGCACAGCCCTTGGGACGGCCCGTGGTGCCCGAGGTGTAGACGAGGGTCGCGAGGTCGTCGGGGCCGCGGCCGGCGCGGCGGCGCGCCACCTCCGCGTCCGTGACCGCCCGCCCGGCCGCGTCGGTCTTGGCGACGGCCCCGGCGTCGAACTGCCAGAGGTGGGCGAGGCCGGGCAGCTCCCGCCGTACGGCGCTGACCAGCCGCGACTGCTCGACGCTCTCCACGACGCAGGCGACCGCGCCCGAATCCCGCAGGATGTGCAGCGTCTGCTCCTGCGAAGAGGTGGGGTAGACGGGGACGGTGACAAGACCGGCGGCCCAGGCGGCGAAGTCGAACAGCGTCCACTCGTAGGTGGTGCGGGCCATGATGGCGAGCCGGTCGCCGGGGCGCAGACCGTGCGCGATCAGGCCCTTGGCGCAGGCCAGTACCTCGGCGGCGAACGTGGCGGCGGTGACGTCCCGCCAGCCGCCGTCCGGGGTCGGGCGGCTGAGGACGGGGGCGTCGGGGGCCTGGGCGGCGTTGTCGAAGGGGATGTCGGCCAGGCTGCCGCGGGTGGGGTGCGGGGCGAGCGGCGGGACGGCCGCCTGCCGTATCCGGCCGTCCACGGACCGCAGTTCGGGCGGGGCGAGGGCGGGCGGGGCCGCGACCGCGGGCGGGGCCGTGGAGGTGGCCGTGGGAGGTGCTGACCGCTGTGCCATGACGTCTCCTGACCCGTCAGTAACCTTACTTCAGAGTAATCATTCTTGGATTCCCCCGGGAAGACCTGTGCGCATGCGCCGTGTGGCGGCGCCTGTTTACGTTGATGCCCTCGGGCCGTACACCCACGAGGGGTGGTGCACATGGTGCGCACCGGCGGCGGCCGCCTCACCAGGCGGTCCCTACGCCTCCCCATACGCCTTCTGACGACCGCCTCGCTGACCGCGGGGCTGTGCGCCGGGCTGCCCGCCACACCCGCCCTCGCCGCCTGCGGGGACGACCCGGACACCGTCGGCTCCGTGGACGGCGCGGTGCTGACCTATGTGCTGCACACCAAGTACACGGCGGAGTGGGACCGGGCCCGCGCCGAGTGGAACGCCCTGGGCCGGGTCGACATCAGGCCGGAGGCCGGGACCGACGCCGGCACGAAGGGCAACGACAGCACCGCGTACGCGGACGTCGACGCGAGCGACATCGACCGCGACGACGTCGGCTGGTCCGGCATGTGGGAGTCCCATGACCTCGGCTCCGACGACATCATCCTCAACGACCACTTCCTGAAGGACTACTCCGCCGACACCCGGCGCGGCGTGGTCACCCATGAACTCGGCCACGCGCTGCGGCTGGGGCACCGCACCGCCTCCGGCGCGGTCATGTACTGCGACGACACCCGCACCGCCATCGCCCCGTCGGACCTCGACATCACGGCCTACCGGGCCATCTGGGGGTGAACGGCGCCGTGTTCACCGGCTCTCGCCACGACGGAGCAGCGCGCGCGACGCGCACGGGGGCGCGCGGCATGGCGATCGCGCTCGGCACGGCCCTCGTGGCCATCGGCGGCAGCGCGGCCGCGTGGTTCACCGTGCCGTACGGCACCACGCGGTACCACCCCACCTACGCGGTACGGCTCGACACCCCGGAGCTCGCCGCCGGCTGGGCCGACGACGTGTTCATCGGCAAGGTCACGGCGCGCGAGGGGCCGCGGCGCACCGACGGCGACCGGCTGCTGTGGACGACCTACGTGGTCGAGGTGCGCACGACGCTCAAGGGCGAGGTGAGCGGCAGCGTGCGGGTCGCCCAGGAGGGCGGCGACGACCCGCTGCGGCGGCAGCGGATCGTGGTGGGCGACGCCCCGGCGCTCCAGCCGGGCAGAACCTACGTCCTTGCCACCCGGCTGGCCCCGGACGGCTGGCACACCGCCCCGTCCAACTTCACTCCGGTGGACCTGTCCCCCGCCGAGGGCGGCTCGGGCAGCGGGGCCGATGTGTCGGCGGTGTGGCAGGAGGGCGTCGCGCACCCGGCCACGCAGCGGTACGCGCACCCCTCCGGGGTCTCCCGGGCCAAGGACCCCAAGGCGCTGTACGCGAAGGCCCTCATCGGCTGAGGCCTGCGTCTGCGTCTGCGTCTGCGTACGCGTACGCCCTGTGCGTACGGGCGCGCGCCTACGCCGGTGTGTGCTCCCCGGGCGACCAGCGCTCGCCCCGCATCAGGTTGCCGAGCCCCGTCCAGGCGAAGTTCATCAGGGTGGCCGCCGCCTCTTCGGCCGAAGGCCCCCCGCCCGCCGGGTCGCCCGCCCACTCGGCCAGCGACTCCGCCGCGCCCACCAGCGCGTACGCGAGCCCGGACGCCTCGCCGCCGGTTATCCGGCCCGTCCCCCGCGCCGACCCGCACCGCGCGTTCTCCCGCGCGGCCGCCGTGAGCGCCTGGGTCACGAACTCGACGATCTCCGCCCGCATCGCGACGACCTCCCGCGCGAAGGGACCGCCGTGTGTACGGGCCTGAACGTGCAGCAGCACCCATCCGTCCGGGTGCTCGGCGGTGTGCGCGAAGAAGCCGTGCAGCCCGCTCCACAGCCGGCGGTCGGCGGGCGCGTCGTGCTCGACGGCGGCCCGTATGGCCGCCACCAGCGAGGCGGCCTCCCGCCGGATGCACGCCGCGAACAGCTCGTCTTTGGAGTGCAGATACAGATAAACCAGCGGTTTGGAGACCCCGGCCTGCTCGGCGATGTCGTCCATGGAGGCGTTCCGGTAGCCGCGCCGCGCGAAGGTCTGTACGGCCGCGTCGAGCATCTGCCGCTCGCGCACCGCCCTCGGCATCCGCCTGTTCTTCGTCGCCCCGCCCACGCCGGCCGCCCCCTTCGCCCGTGCCCCGGCGCCCCTCGGCCGCCTTGATCGCCGCCAAGCCTACGGGTGCCGAGGACCCCTCACACCGGGTCCGGAAGATCAAGGTCAAGCGCTACCGCGGCCGGGGCCGCCACCAGCGCCACCAGCACCAGAACCGCCAGCACCACCAGGGCCAGCGCGACGCACCGGCACAGCAGACGCCGCCTCAGCTCCTCGTACCGCGCCGTGTACTCGGCGCGCAGTTCCTCGCAGCGGTCGACGATGCGGCGCAGCATCCGCCGGGAGAGTTCGACGCGCTCCTCGGCGTACAGGCGGACCACCTCCTCGCGCTGGGCGGCGGTGAGCCAGGCCAGACGGCCGGCGAACGCCTCGGCGTCCGCCCGGGCGTCGTCGAGCTCGCTCCGGCACAGCAGATAGCCCTCCAGCCGGGCGATGCCCGACTCGACCTCGCGCGGCGTCTCGCGGGACATCTCGCGGCGCCCTGGCACCCGCGCCTACGCCCGTTCGTGCTGCACCGGCTCGGCGGCGATCTCGGGGTGGCGCAGATCGAAGGCGGGGGACTCGCTGCGGATCCTGGGGAGGGCCAGGAAATTGTGGCGCGGCGGCGGACAGGAGGTCGCCCACTCCAGCGACCGGCCGTATCCCCAGGGGTCGTCCACGGTCACCTTCTCCCCGTATTTGGCGGTCTTCCAGACGTTGTAGAGGAACGGGAGGGTGGACATGCCGAGCAGAAACGCGCCGATCGTCGAGATGGTGTTCAGCCCGGTGAATCCGTCCGCGGCCAGATAGTCGGCGTAGCGGCGCGGCATTCCCTTGACGCCGAGCCAGTGCTGGACGAGGAAGGTGGTGTGGAAACCGGTGAACAGCGTCCAGTAATGGATTTTCCCGAGCCGCTCGTCAAGCATTTTCCCGGTGAACTTCGGCCACCAGAAGTAGAAGCCGCCGAACATCGCGAACACCACGGTGCCGAAGACGACGTAGTGGAAGTGGGCCACCACGAAATAGCTGTCGCTGACGTGGAAATCGAGGGGTGGCGAGGCCAGAAGAACACCGGTGAGCCCGCCGAAGAGGAAGGTGACCAGGAATCCGATGGCCCACAGCATGGGCGTCTCGAAGGACAGCGACCCCTTCCACATCGTCCCGACCCAGTTGAAGAACTTCACCCCGGTGGGCACCGCGATCAGGAAGGACATGAAGGCGAAGAACGGCAGCAGCACCGCCCCGGTGACGAACATGTGGTGCGCCCACACCGTGGCCGACAGCCCGGTGATGGAGATGGTCGCGCCGATCAGACCCGCGTATCCGAAGATCGGCTTGCGGCTGAAGACCGGAATGATCTCGGTGATCACCCCGAAGAACGGCAGCGCGATGATGTAGACCTCGGGATGGCCGAAGAACCAGAACAGGTGCTGCCACAGCAGCGCCCCGCCGTTGGCCGGGTCATAGACCCGCGCCCCGAACTTGCGGTCCGCCTCCAGCGCGAAGAGGGTCGCGGCCAGCACCGGGAATACCATGATCACCAGCACGCTGGTCAGCAGGACGTTCCAGGTGAAGATCGGCATCCGGAACATCGTCATGCCCGGGGCGCGCATGGTGATGATCGTGGTGATGAAGTTGACCGCGCCCATGATCGTGCCGAACCCGGAAAAGGCGAGCCCCATGACCCACATATCGCCGCCCACATTCGGCGAATGCACCTTGTCGGACAGCGGCGTATAGGCGAACCAGCCGAAGTCGGCGGCCCCGGACGGGGTGAGGAAACCGGACACCGCGATGAGCGAGCCGAAGAGATAGAGCCAGTAGGCGAACATGTTCAGCCGCGGGAACGCCACATCCGGGGCGCCGATCTGGAGCGGCATGATGGCGTTGGCGAAACCCGCGAACAGCGGGGTCGCGAACATCAGCATCATGATCGTGCCATGCATGGTGAACGCCTGGTTGAACTGCTCATTGGACACGATCTGAGTGCCCGGCCGCGCCAGCTCCGCCCGCATCACCATCGCCAGCAGCCCGGCGAAGAGGAAGAAGACGAAGGACGTCACCATGTACAAGGTGCCGATCTTCTTGTGGTCGGTCGTGGTCAGCCAGTCGACGATGACCGTGCCCACTCTGTTCCGGCTCTCCGGATCGGGCTCCCGCTGCTCCGCCCGCCTCGCCTCTACCGCCATCGTTCCTCCACCCGACGCCGTACGCGTCCGACGTTGATAACGCGAATGGGGCGGAAGAGGCTGCTATGACCCTTTGGTGGGCGTGTGGCGTGAGTGGTCAACAAAAGACCATGAGTGAGCCGTATGGCCGGAACCCAACCCTCCGCACATGATGCGGGCATGACAGTAAATCTGACGCGTCGTCACATTCTTGGTCTGGCCGCCCTGCGCGGCGCCGCGGCCCTCGGGCTCACCCGGATAGCCCTCTCCCCGGCGGCCGCCGCCGACCGCCCCACCGCCACCGCGAGCGCCGAGTACGCCCCGGCCGTGGTCGTCGGCTCCGGCTACGGCGCGGCGGTCGCCGCCCTGAGGCTCGGCGAGGCGGGCGTGCGGACCCTGGTCCTGGAGATGGGGCGGCTGTGGGACGCCCCGGCCGCCGACGGCAAGGTCTACTGCTCCATGACCTCGCCCGACCGGCGCTCCATGTGGTTCCGCACCAGAACCGAGGCCCCGCTGGCCACCTTCCTGTGGCTGGACGTCATCAACAAGGACATCACGCCCTACCCCGGCGTCCTGGACCGCGTCCGCTTCCCCAACATGTCCGTCTACGTCGGGCGCGGCGTCGGCGGCGGCTCGCTCGTCAACGGCGGCATCGCGGTCACCCCGCCCCGCGCGTACCTCCAGGAGGTCCTGCCGCAGGTCGACGCGGACGCGATGTACGCCACGTACTTCCCGCGCGCCAACCGCATGCTGGGCGCCGCCCCTGTCCCGTCCGCGTGGTTCGAGTCCACCGAGTGGTACAAGTACGCCCGGGTCGCCCGCGACCAGGCGAAGGCGGCGGGCCTGAAGACCGTCTTCGTGCCCAACGTCTACGACTTCGACTACATGCAGCGCGAGGCGGCCGGGACCGCGGCCAGGTCGGCCCTCGCCCAAGAGGTCATCTACGGCAACAACTTCGGCAAGCGCAGCCTCGACAAGACGTATCTCCCGGCGGCCCTCGGCACGGGCAACGTCACCATCCGCACCCTCAGCCGCGCCAGAGCCGTCCGGAGAGCCGCCGACGGCACCTACGTCCTCACCGTGGACCGGCTCGACGACACGGGCGCCGTCGTCGCCACCGACGAGGTCTCCTGCCGCTCGCTCTTCCTCGGCGCCGGCAGCCTCGGCACCACCGAACTCCTGCTGCGCGCCCGCGAGACCGGCACGCTGCCCGCCCTCAGCGCCCAGGTCGGCCGGGGCTGGGGCGGCAACGGCAACGTCATGCTCGGCCGCGCCAACCACATCTGGAACCCGACCGGCGCCAACCAGTCCACCATCCCGGTGATGGCCCTCGACGACTGGTCCAACGCCGCCAACCCGGTCTTCGCCGAGATCGCCCCGCTCCCGGCCGGCCTTGAGACCTGGGCCAGCCTCTATCTGGCCATCACCAAGAACCCCGAGCGCGGCACCTTCAGTTACGACCCGGCCAAGGACGCGGCCGTCCTGAACTGGACCAGCACCCAGAGCGCCCCCTCCATCACCGCCGCCAAGACCCTCTTCGACCGCGTCAACTCCGCCAACGGCACCATCTACCGCTTCGACCTCTTCGGCGACACCCGCTCCTTCGCCGCCGACTTCTGCTACCACCCGCTCGGCGGCTGCGTCCTGGGCCGCGCCACGGACGCGTACGGCCGGGCCCTCGGCTACGACCGGCTGTACGTCACCGACGGCTCCCTCATCCCGGGCTCGATCGGCGTCAACCCCTTCGTGACCATCACGGCCCTGGCCGAGCGCAACATGGCCCGCGTCCTGGCCGAGGACGGCGTGGGCTGACCGGCGCCGCCTACCGGCCGCCATGAGGGACGATGAGGGGTGTGGACGAGTTCAACAACGTGCTGGCCGCGGTCGGTCCCCGGCTCCGGGAGCTGCGCCGGGAGCGCGGCCTCACCCTGGCCTCCGTGGCCCACACCACCGGCATCTCGGAGAGCACGCTCTCCCGCCTGGAGAGCGGCGGGCGCAGGCCCAACCTGGAGCTGCTGCTCCCGCTCGCCCGCGCCTACGGAGTCCCCCTGGACGAACTCGTCGGCGCCCCGCACACCGGCGACCCCCGGGTCCATCTGCACCCGGTCACCCGCGGCCACCTGACGTTCGTGCCGCTCACCCGCCGCGCCGGAGGTCTGCACGCCCACAAGCTCGTCATCGCGCCCAGCGTCGGCGAACCCGACCTGAAGACCCACGAGGGCTATGAGTGGCTCTACGTCCTCAACGGCCGGCTGCGCCTCCGCCTCGGCGAGCGCAGCCTCGTCCTGGCCCCCGGCGAGGCGGCGGAGTTCGACACCCACGTCCCCCACTGGCTCGGCCCCGCGGATGACCGTCCGGTCGAGCTCCTGATCATCTTCGGCCAGCAGGGCGAACGCGCCCACCTGCGCGTCCGCCCCGGCTGACCCCGCCCACGCTACGGTCGCGCGGGCCCTTCGGAGCGCGGCAGCGGGTCCAGGCCATGCCGGCGCTCGCCCAGGACCCGCGCGGCGACCTCGGCCTCGGCGACCGCACTGAAAACTCCCCCGGAACCGCCAGAGGCGGCCGCCCTGCGGCGGGCCACAGCGGCCTCGGTGTCCGCGTTCACCAGATCCGCGTTGATCGCCGCGGCGGCCTGCACCCCGGCGGCCTGCGCCACCGGGACGCCGGCCGTCGGATCGGTGACGTTCCCCGCCACCCACACCCCGGCCACCTCGGTGAGCCCGCTCGCGTCCGACGCCACACAGGTCCCGACCCCCATGGGGTGCTCCACCGCGCTCAGCCCCAGGCCCGCGAGGACCTCGCCGCGCGCGACCATCCGCGGCCCCACCGCCAAGGCCTCCACCGCCACCCGGCGGCCCGAGGCCAGCCGGACCCCCGCCAGCCGGTCCTCCACCACGTCCAGCCCCGTCACCTCGCCGTCGACCACGGCGATCCCCCGCGCGGCCAGCCGCTCCCACTCCTCCTCGGCCAGATCGCCACCGGTGTGCAGGAACAGCGTCACCCGGGGCGACCACTGCCGGAACAGCAGCGCCTGATGCACGGAGAGCGGGCTGCCGCCCAGCACCCCGATCGGCGCGTCGCGGACCTCCCAGCCGTGGCAGTACGGGCAGTGCAGCACATCCCGCCCCCACCGCTCCCGCAGCCCCGGCACCTCCGGCACCTCGTCGACCAGCCCGGTCGTCACCAGCAGCCGCCGCGCCCGGAAGACCCGGCCGCTCCCGGCCTCGACGGCGAAGCCGCCCGCCACCCGCCGCGCGGAGACCGCCCGGTCGGACAGGATCCGCCCGCCGTAGCCGACCACCTCCTCCCGGCCGATCCGCAACAGCTCGAGCGGCGGCACACCGTCCCGGGACAGCAGTCCATGCGCCGCGGCGGCGGGCGCGTTGCGCGGCTCACCGGAATCGATCACCAATACGGAGCGACGGGCGCGCGCCAGCGTCAGCGCCCCCGACAGCCCGGCGACACCCCCGCCGACCACCACGACATCGAACTCATCAGAAAGCCTGTGCTCACTCATGCCCCCACCATGCGCCGCCCCTGCCGGAACGGCGAACTTCGTTGCCGTTCCGGCAAGCGCGACCGAACCGGAAATGCACGTCGCCCCGCTCCCGGCCGAGGGCCATGAGAGCGGGGCGACGTCGGGGCCGGGCGGCCGCTACGCGGCGGCGGGGACCACCTGGCGGTCCTCGACGGTGGTCGCGTCATCCAGGGGGGACGCCGAGGCGTGGTCGTAGGCCTGCCGGTCGAGGATCTTCTCGCGGGCCGAGACGATGACCGGGACCAGCGCCTGGCCTGCCACGTTCGTGGCGGTGCGCATCATGTCCAGGATCGGGTCGATGGCCATGAGGAGGCCGACGCCCTCCAGCGGGAGGCCGAGCGTGGACAGGGTCAGGGTCAGCATGACGGTGGCGCCGGTGAGGCCGGCCGTGGCGGCCGAGCCGATGACCGAGACGAAGGCGATCAGCAGGTAGTCGCCGACGCCGAGGTGCACATCGAAGATCTGGGCGATGAAGATCGCGGCGATGGCCGGGTAGATCGAGGCGCAGCCGTCCATCTTCGTCGTCGACCCGAAGGGCACCGCGAAGGAGGCGTACTCCTTGGGGACGCCGAGGCGCTCGGTGACCTTCTGGGTGACCGGCATGGTGCCGACCGAGGAGCGGGAGACGAAGGCGAGCTGGATCGCGGGCCAGGCGCCCTTGAAGAAGTGCAGCGGGTTGACCTTGGCGACGGTGGCCAGCAGCAGCGGGTAGACGCCGAACATCACCAGGGCGCAGCCGACGTAGATGTCGGCCGTGAAGGTGGCGTACTTGCCGATGAGGTCCCAGCCGTACTCGGAGATGGCGTAGCCGATGAGGCCGAGGGTGCCCAGCGGGGCGAGGCGGATGACCCACCACAGGGCCTTCTGGAGCAGCTCCAGGACGGCCTGGCTGAGGGTGAGGATCGGCTGTGCCTTCTCGCCGAGCTTGAGGGCGGCGACGCCCGCGACGGCGGCCATGAAGACGATCTGGAGGACGTTCAGCTCGGTGAACGGCGTGATGACGTCGGTCGGCACGATGCCGGTGAGGAAGTCCAGCCAGGAGCCCGCGTGCTCGGGCTTGGCGCCGTCCTGCGGGGTGAGGCCGGTGCCCGCGCCGGGGTTGGTGACCAGGCCGATCGCCAGGCCGATGGCGACCGCGATCAGCGAGGTCGCCATGAACCACAGCAGGGTGCGGGTCGCCAGGCGCGCGGCGTTGTTGACGTTCCGCAGGTTGGTGATCGAGACCAGGATCGCGAAGAAGACCAGCGGGGCGACGGCGAGCTTCAGCAGCTGGACGAAGATCGAGCCGATCTTGTCGAGGGTGGTGACCAGCCAGCCGACATCACCGCTGCGGGCGGCCCAGCCGAGCAGCACGCCGAGCACCAGGCCCAGCAGGATCTGCGCCCAGAACGGCACTCTGGGCAGGCGTATGGATGACAACGGACACACTCCGAGGGCAGGAAAAGGCAGGGGAAGTCAGGGGGACGACGTCGGGGGGAGAAGAAGCGGACAGGGGTGAACCAGGAGTCCGTGCTTGGATCTCCGGCCGCTGGGACGGGGGGACAAGCGGTCAGCGGCGGCGACAGGCCGCCGACCGGCAGCGGCAGAGATCGATGTGCAGGCGCGCCACGAGCGGAACGCTCGTGGTGATTCGGGGCGCGGCTGCTGTCGTCATGACGAAAACATTAACACCCTGGCTTTGAGTTCCCCATAGGCAAGCTTTTACACACGGCGGCGGAAGCGAACAACGCCCCGCCGGCCAGCGGGAGCTGGCCGGCGGGGCGTCGGAGGTGTGTGAGGAGGGTTACAGGGCGGGTGGGCGGCCGAGCGCGGCTCAGGCGCTGTCCTCCTGGCCCTGGTTCGCCGCGAGCCGCTCCTTGGCGCGGTCCACCCGCTCCGAGACCTGGGCCGCCATGTCGTCGCGCTGCTTGCGCAGCAGAACGAAGCTCAGCGGCGCCGAGACGACCAGCGCCAGCAGCACGACCCAGAAGAGGTTCGCGTTGCCGAGTCCGGAGGGCAGCAACCGGAAGTACACCAGGCCCCACATCACCAGAAAGCAGCCCGCGAAGATCCCCAGGCGCATGGCGGTGTAGCGGAACGTCGCGCTCGGCTTGAAGGACACGGCCCGTCTTCTTTCTGTTCTGCTGGGAAAACCTGCCCATCCAGTGAATCACGGCCCGCCGAGCGCCCCGGCGACGACCCTGAGATCCGTCGTCAGACGCGCATGGCCTGCGGCGTCTCGCGCCGGTCCGGGTCCGGTCCGTCGTACTCGCGGATGATCTCGTAGCGGGTGTTCCGCTCCACCGGCCGGAATCCCGCGTCCCGGATCAGCTCCAGCAGGTCGTCGCGGGTCAGCTTGTTCGGCGTGCCGTAGTTGTCGGCATCGTGAGTGATCTTGTACTCGACGACCGAGCCGTCCATGTCATCCGCGCCGTGGTTGAGCGCGAGCTGGGCGGTCCGTACGCCGTGCATCACCCAGAAGACCTTCACATGGGGGATGTTGTCGAACAGCAGCCGTGAGACCGCGAAGGTCTTCAGCGCCTCCGCGCCGGTGGCCATGGTGGTCCTGGCCTGGAGCCGGTTGCGGATCTTGCCGTCCTTCATGTCCACGAAGTCGTGCTGGTAGCGCAGCGGGATGAAGACCTGGAACCCGCCGGTCTCGTCCTGGAGTTCGCGCAGCCGCAGCACATGGTCCACCCGGTGCCGGGGTTCCTCGACATGCCCGTACAGCATGGTGCACGGGGTCTTGAGGCCCTTCTCGTGCGCCAGCCGGTGGATGCGCGACCAGTCCTCCCAGTGGGTCTCGTGGTCGACGATGTGCTGCCGGACCTCCCAGTCGAAGATCTCCGCGCCGCCGCCGGTGAGCGACTCCAGGCCGGCGTCGATCAGCTCGTCGAGGATCTCGGAGGCCGGCAGCCCGGAGATCTTTTCGAAGTGGTGGATCTCGGTGGCGGTGAAGGCCTTCAGGGACACCTGCGGAAGGGCTTCCTTGAGCGCCTTCAGCGACCGCGGGTAGTAGCGCCAAGGGAGGGTGGGGTGCAGGCCGTTGACGATGTGCAGCTCGGTGAGGTTCTCGTTCTCCATCGCCTTGGCGAGGCGGACGGCCTCCTCGATGCGCATGGTGTACGCGTCCTTCTCGCCGGGCTTGCGCTGGAAGGAGCAGTACGCGCACGAGGCGGTGCACACATTGGTCATGTTGAGGTGGCGGTTGACGTTGAAGTGCACCACGTCACCGTTCTTGCGGGTGCGCACCTCGTGGGCCAGCCCGCCGAGCCAGGCCAGGTCGTCGCACGCGTACAGCGCGATGCCGTCCTCGCGCGACAGCCGCTCTCCGGCGCGGACCTTGTCTTCCAGTTCGCGCTTGAGACCCGCATCTTCGATAGACGCAGTCATGCGGCCGCCTCCCATATGTCTGCTTTTGTAGGCCTTTGCTTGAGTGACCTTCTGAGCCTACGCCTCGACGTCGTCGGGCAGTTCGCCGACCCGGTTCTCCCACTTGGTGGACAGCACGATCGTGGTACGCGTTCGGGCTACGCCCTTGGTGCGGGACAGCCGGCGGATGGTCCGCTCCAGCCCGTCCACGTCGCCGGCGCGCACCTTGAGCATGTACGAGTCGTCCCCCGCGATGAACCAGCAGTCCTCGATCTCGGCCAGCTCGCGCAGCCGCCCCGCCACGTCCTCGTGGTCGGCGGCGTCGGAGAGCTGGATGCCGATGAGGGCGGTGACCCCGAGGCCGAGGGACGCGGCGTCGACGGTCGCGCGGTAGCCGGTGATCACACCGGCCGCCTCCAGGCGGTTGATCCGGTCGGTGACGCTGGGTCCGGACAGGCCGACGAGGCGGCCGAGCTCCGCGTAGGAGGCCCTCCCGTTCTCCCGCAGGGCCTGGATGAGCTGCCTATCAACCGCGTCCATATGCCGCGCGCCTTCCATTATTCAGAGATACAGCAAGTTTACACATATAATCTAAGGCATCAGGGCATGGCACCCTCTGAATCCCGCAGAACCTGCGGGCGAGCCACGCGTCAGGGCGACGTGGCGGTGCGGCCCGCTAGCCGTCTCCGGCCCCACCCCGGAGTTCCCCCTCCCACCGGCGGTACAGCTTGTGCGGCACCCCTGCCGCGTCCAGCACCCGCCCCGCCACGAAGTCCACCAGGTCCTGGATATGGGTCGCCCCCGCGTAGAACGCGGGCGAGGCGGGCACCACGACCGCGCCCGCCTCGTCCAGCGCGACCAGGTGACGGAGGGTCTGGCCGCTCAGCGGCGCCTCGCGCACCGCCACCACGAGCGGGCGCCGCTCCTTGAGCGTCACGCTCGCCGACCGCTGGAGCAGGTCCTTCGACAGGCCGAGCGCCACCCCCGCCACACACGCGGTGCTCGCCGGGACGATCAGCATCCCCTTGACGTCATAGCTGCCGGAGGACGGGCCCGCGGCCAGGTCCCCGGCCGCCCAGTGGCGTACGTCCGCCACGTCCACCCGCGCCTCGAAGGCGTCGGGCGTGCCGTCCGCGCCCCGCGCCAGCCAGCGGCCGAGGTCCTGGCGCCAGTGCGCGTCCCGGAAGGAAATCCCCGTCTCGTCCAGCAGCGTCAGCCGCGAGGCCCGGCTGACCACCAGGTCGACGGCCTCCCCCGCGGCCATCAGCGCGCGTAGCACGGAGGCGGCGTACGGCGTCCCGGACGCGCCCGAGACACCGACCACCCAGGGCCGGCGCCGTCTCACTTCTTCGTGCGGCCTGTACGGCTCATGCGGCGGCTCCACATGACGAGCCTAACCGGCGCGTCTCACAGGCTCAGTCCCCGCACCAGCAGGTCGAGCAGCGCGCAGCAGAACAGCGCGATCCCCACGAAGCCGTTGACCGTGAAGAACGCGCGGTTCAGCCGGGACAGATCGCCGGGCCGCACCACCGAGTGCTCGTACCAGAACGCCGCCGCCACGATCACCAGACCGAGCCAGAAGAAGAACCCGGCGTCCGTGGCCAGCCCGTACCAGCCCAGCAGCAGCGTGGTGACGACATGGCAGACGCGCGCCCCGTACAGTGCCCCGGCGATGCCGAAGCGGGCCGGCACCGACTTCACCCCGTGGGCCCGGTCGGCCGCCACGTCCTGGCAGGCGTAGATCAGATCGAAGCCGCCGATCCAGATGCCGACCGCGAGGCCGAGGATCACCGCGTCCCAGGACCACTCCCCCGTGATCCCGATCCACGCCCCGACCGGGCCCATGGCCTGGGCGAGGCCGAGGATCGCGTGCGGGAAGTTCGTGAAGCGCTTCCCGTACGGATAGACCACCATCGGGGCGATCGCGACCGGCGCCAGGGCCAGGCACAGCGGGTTCAGCAGCGCGGCCGCGCCGAGGAAGACGGCGAGCGCGACCAGCGCGCCGATCCAGGCCGAACGCACCGGCACCACGCCGGTCACCAGCTCGCGCCCCGCGGTGCGCGGATTACGGGCGTCGATCTCCCGGTCGATGATCCGGTTGCAGGCCATCGCGAAGGTGCGCAGCCCCACCATCGCGACCGTGACCAGCAGCAGCCGCAGCCAGTGGACCGTGCCGTCCCACAGCTCCATCGCGGTCAGCGAGGCGATGTAGGCGAAGGGCAGCGCGAAGACCGAGTGCTCGATCATCACCAGCCGCAGAAAGGCGCGGACGCGGCCGGGCGGCGCGGGCTCGGGGCCGAGGAGGTCGGGGGTGGCCGAATTCGCACTCATCGGGCCTCCCCGGCGGGGGCGGGGAGCAGGCCCGCGCCGCCCGCCTCCGTTCTCGACGCGCCTGTCACAGCCCGTACTCCTTCCATCGCCTTGTCACCCGTTCGGCCGTGTCGGGGTCCGACTCGACCATGTGCGGCCAGCCGCCGTCGCGCGTATAGCCCTCCTCGGGCCACTTCGCCGTGGCGTCGATGCCCGCCTTGCCGCCCCAGAACTGCTGGTACGAGGCGTGGTCGAGATGGTCGACGGGGCCCTCGACGACGGTCAGGTCGCGGGCGTAGTCGGTGTTGCCGAGCGCCCGCCAGGACACCTCGTGCAGATCGTGGACGTCGCAGTCGGCGTCGACCACGACGATCAGCTTGGTCAGCGACATCATGTGCGCGCCCCAGATGGCGTGCATCACCTTCTGTGCGTGCTTGGGGTATTTCTTCTCGATGGAGACGATCGCACAGTTGTGGAAGCCGCCCGACTCCGGGAGGTGGTAGTCCACGATGTCCGGGATGATGATCTTCAGCAGGGGGAGGAAGAACCGCTCCGTCGCCCGCCCCAGCGGCCCGTCCTCGGTCGGCGGGCGGCCCACCACGATCGACTGGAGCAGCGGGCGCTGCCGCATCGTCACACAGTCGATGGTGAGCGCCGGGAAGGGCTCCTGCGGGGTGTAGAAGCCCGTGTGGTCGCCGAACGGCCCCTCGGGCAGCGTCTTTCCGGGCTCCAGCCACCCCTCGATGACCACCTCCGCCTGCGCCGGGACCTGGAGCGGCACCGTCTTGCAGTCGACCATCTCGACCCGCCGGCCCTGGACGAAGCCCGCGAAGAGGTACTCGTCGATGTCCCCGGGCAGCGGCGCGGTCGAGGCGTACGTCACGGCGGGCGGCGCCCCGAAGGCGATCGCCACCGGCAGTTTCTCGCCACGCCTGGCGGCCACTTGGTAGTGGTTGCGGCTGTCCTTGTGGATCTGCCAGTGCATGCCGATGGTGCGGCGGTCATGGCGCTGGAGCCGGTACAGGCCCAGGTTCCGGGCCCCGGTCTCGGGGTGCTTGGTGTGCGTCAGGCCGAGGTTGAAGAAGGACCCGCCGTCCTCGGGCCAGGTGAACAGCGCGGGCAGCGCCTCCAGGTCGACGTCGTCGCCGGTGAGCACCACCTCCTGGACGGGCGCGTCCTTCACCTTCTTCGGCGGCACATGCGCCATGGCGCCGAGCTTCCCGAACGCCTCGCGCAGCCCGCCGAAGCCGTGCGGCAGCTCCGGCTTGACCAGCCCGCCGATCTTCTCGCCGATCTCCTCGTACGAGCCGAGCCCGAGGGCCTTGAGGAAGCGGCGGTCGGTGCCGTAGACGTTCATCGCCAACGGCATCGACGAGCCCTTGACGTTCTCGAAGAGCAGCGCCGGGCCACCCGACTTGTTCACCCGGTCGACGATCTCCCCGATCTCCAGATACGGGTCGACTTCGGCCTTGATGCGCCTGAGGTCTCCCTCGCGGTCGAGCGCCCGCAGAAAGGAGCGAAGATCGTCATAAGCCATGCGTCCCAGTATCCGGTACGCACTACTCTGGATCCGTCATGGGGCCACGCACGGCCCCCCATCGTTCCCCGGGGACCGGCCATCATGCTCAGGTATCTGCCCTTCCTGCTCATCCTGGCGCTGTGGATCTACGCCTTCATCGACTGCCTGAACACCCCCGAAGAGGAAGTGCGCCACCTGCCCAAGGTGGTCTGGGTGCTCATCGTGCTGCTCTTCGGCGAGGTGCTGATCGGTCCGATCGCCTGGCTGGTGGCGGGCAAGAACCGGCCCGCGCACGCGGGGGCCGGCGGGGGCGCCGGCGGGGGTTCCCCGGCCGGACGGCGACAGCAGCAGTGGGTGGCCCCGGACGACAACCCCGAGTTCCTCAAGTCCCTCAAGGATGAGAACAAGAAGGACGAGTCGCTGCTCAAGGACTGGGAGGCGGACCTCCGCCGCCGCGAGGAGGAGCTGCGCCGCGAGAAGGAAGAGGGCTCGGGGGACGCCAAGGAGTGAGCCCTTAAGGGCGACGTGAAGAGGCGTACGGGCCGGTCCGGTCGGCCCGTACGCCTCTTCACATGTGCCCGGCAGTACCGCCGTCGCTACGGGCGCTGGTCCGGCCTGTCCACGACCGCCCGCTTCAGGACCGCGGCGGTGCCGATGACCTGCCCGGCCCGATAGTCGTCGCCGTCCTCGAGCGCGACGTTGCGCTCACCGAGGTACTCCCCCGTCTTCTCGTTGAAGATCAGCTCCTCGCGGATCGCGGAGTGGCCGGAATCGACCCGCGCGACGGCGACCCCGTGCCGCCCGGCGGCGTCCACGGCGTCGGGGACCACCACCACGCCGGGGATCTTCGCCGCCGCGCGATAGAGCGCGGCGCTCACCTTCGGCGGCATCAGCGACTCGCTGATGAGGTCGCCGACGAGGACGAACGCGTCCTGGTCCGGCGACCGCTCGCGGTCCTTGCGCTTCTCCACCGTGCCGTAGATCCACTTCAGCATCCGGTCGGGGTCGGTGGGGAGGGCCTGGAGGTAGCGGTAGCTGGTCGACCTGTCGTAAGCGAACTTGCCAGAGGCGGGGGCGGGCTCCAGGGGCTGGTGCGCGTTCTCCTTCCGGCCGGGCTCGCGCAGCAGCCCCGTGTGCAAGCCGTCCACCGACAGCCAGATCTCCCGGCGGTGCAGCGGGTCCAGCTTGGCGGGCCCGCCGTTCTCCTGGGTCGTGAAGGCCACCTTGCTGTCGATGTAGACGTACTGGTCGTCGCGGATGCCCCCGTCGGCCGGCGGCTTCTCGCCCGGCTTGCCCGTCGGCCTCGCCGCGGAGCTCGCCGACGAGTGCGCCGCGGACCTCTCGGCGACGGTCGCGATACGGCCCAGCACCTCGGGCGCGTTGTCCCGGGTGTCCCCGTTGACCCGCGGCGCGAAGGCGTACGTGGCCTTGCCGTCGGGGCCGACCCGCACCCCTTCGCCGTCGTTCGCTCCCGTCACCGCGATGCCCCCGACCACGGCGAGCGCGAGGGCGCCGGCGAGGGCGGGGCCGAGGGCGGCCGGGCGCAGCCACGGCCTGCGCGGTTCCTGGGCCGTCCTGGCGTCGTCCTGCCGGATCTCGTGCATCAGGTGCTCCTTGAGGAGGCGGTGACGGCCCGGCGGAAGATCTCTCTCGGGGAGAGTCGGGATGTCGTTCATCGGTTTCCCTCCTGGATGGGCCTGGCCGCGGGCGTGCGGCCGTCTCTCACCTGTGCGCGGTGGAGGGCGGGTTCCCGGTTGTTCTTCGCCGCGGCCTTCTCGGGGGCCTTCTCCGCGGCCTTCTCTGCGACCTTGCCCGCCGCCTTCTCCGCCGCCGCGGCGAGCTTCTTGCGGGCCCGGGACAGCCGTGAGCGCACCGTGCCCACCGGGATGCCGAGGGCTTCTGCGGCGGCCGCGTAGTCGAGGCCGGACCAGACGCACAGGGCGAGGACTTCGCGCTCGGGTCGGCGCAGTGCCTTGAGCGCGGTGGTCACGGAGGCGAGCAGCTCGGCGTCGTCGATGCGGGAGGCGACGTCGTCGGCGAAGTCGCGGACGGCCTCCTGGCGGGGCAGCCGGTGCACGGCGGCGGTGTGGCGGCGGGCGGCACGCCTGACGTTGCGGACGGTGTTGGTGGCGATGCCCAGCAGCCAGGGCCGCAGGCTGCCGCCCTCGGGGTCGATCCTGGCGCGCAGGCGCCAGGCTTCGAGGAACGTCAGGGACACCATGTCCTCCGCCGTGGACCAGTCCCCCGTCAGGCGGTAGGCGTGGTTGTACACGGAGCGGGCACAGGCGTCGAAGAGCGCCCCGAAGGCTTCGGGGTCCCCGTCTCTGATACGGGCACGAAGATTCTTCTCCACGACCGGGGACTGTCCGCGCGACGAGGGCCGGTTCCCGTGACGATGCTCACGGGAACCGGCCCTCGGGACGGCGGCGGGTCAGACTCCGGCGTAGGAGTGCTTGCCGGTGATGAAGATGTTGACGCCGTAGTAGTTGAAGAGGTAGCAGCCGAACGCGATCAGCGCGAGGTAGGCGGCCTTGCGGCCCTTCCAGCCGGCGGTGGCGCGGGCGTGCAGGTAGCAGGCGTAGGCGACCCAGGTGATGAAGGACCAGACCTCCTTGGGGTCCCAGCCCCAGTAACGGCCCCAGGCGGCCTCGGCCCAGATCGCGCCCGCGATGATCGTGAAGGTCCACAGCGGGAAGACCGTGGCGTTGATGCGGTACGCGAACTTGTCGAGGGTGGCGGCCGCGGGCAGCCGCTCCAGGACGGACGCGAAGCGGCCGGGCTCCTCGCCCTTGGCGAGCTTCTCCTCGTGCCGGTCGCGGAAGAGGTAGAGCAGCGTGGAGACGGCCCCGATGTAGAGGCACGCGCCGGAGATGATCGCGCAGCTGACGTGGATCCACAGCCAGTACGAGTGGAGGGCGGGAACCAACTGGGCGCTGTCGGTGTACAAGACAGAGACAGCGAGACCGAGGTCGAGGAGGACCGTGGTGACGAGGGGGAGCCCGATCCAGCGCACGTTCTTCTTGAGCACGAGGAGCGTGAGATACGCCCCGACCGCGACCACGGCGAAGGTCGTGGAGAACTCGTACATGTTGCCCCAGGGGGCGCGCTGTACGGACAGGGCGCGGGTGAGCACGGCGCCGACGTGCATCAGGAAGGCGAGCACGGTGAGGCCGACGGCGATCCGGCCGTACAGATCGCCCTGCTCGGTGCCGCCCGCGGCGCCTGGCCCGTCGGGGACGTCGCGGGTGCCCGCGGCGGAGCGGGTGACGACCTTGGGGCGTTCCAGCACGGCGGTGCCGCCGCCCTGGGCGGCCCGCACGGTCACCTTGGTGGAGGCCGTGGAGGCGGCGGAGTCGGCGGTGATGGCGGCTGCGGTGCGGCCGACGGCGCTGCGGCTGCCGAACACCCACTCGGCGATATGGGCGAGGAAGGCGAGGGTGTAGACCGCCATGGCCGAATAGATCAGCACATTGCTGAACTGGGCCAGCGACTCATTGGTTTCGGCAGCGAGGTTCACGCGCGCGCTCCTTCGGCAGGATCAGCGGGTTGTGCGGTGTCGGTCTCGGCTTCGGCGGTGCCGGTTTCCGGTTCCGGGCCCGCTTCAGGTTCGGGGTCCTGGTCCGGCGCGGGCGGAGCCTCGGACTGGAGTGCCACGGCGAGGTCGGCGAGTTCTTCGGGAAGCTTGGCGGACTCGCTGCGGCCGAGCCCCGCCATCTCGACGACGGTGACGCCGTCGGCTCCGGTCTCCGCGCGGACCCACACCCGGCGGCGCTGGATGAACAGCGAGCCGGCGAGACCGATCAGGGCGGCGACGGCACCCACGAGCGCGTAGTCATTGCCCGGCCGGTGGGAGATCTGGAAGGTGGCCCAGGTCTTGATGCCCTCGAACTTCAAGGTGCCGGCGCCGTTCGGGAGCTTCATGGTGTCGCCGACCTTGAGCGCGTCCGCGAATGGCGCCCCGTCCGACTTCTTGAACTGCTTCATCCGGGAGGTGTCGAGTTGGTAGACGTTCTGCGGGAGCCCGCCGTCGATCCCCAGGCTGCCGCGGTAGGCGGTCAGGATGAGCGCCGGATTGTCCAGCGCCGGGAACTGGGAGAACATCGTGCCCGTGCTCAGGTCGAGGGTCGGCACGAACTGTCCCTGGAAGCCGATCTGGTCCTTCTTACCGCTCTTGTCGCGGTAGTCAGGCACCTTGATCACCACGTTCTCGGTGAGGTTGACCCCGTCGAACGGCAGCGAGGCCACGGCGCCGCGGTAGGCGATCTTGCCCTGCCCGTCGCGGACCGTGACGACCGGGGCGTAGCCGTGGCCCAGCAGATAGACCTTGGAGCCCGCGACCTCCAGGGGCTCATTGACCTTGATCGAGGTCTTGTGCTCCTTGCCGTCCGCGCCCTCCCAGTAGGTGACATCGGCGCGGAAGGTGCGGGGGGTGCGCTTCTGCGGGCCGCTGCGCTCGTAGGTCGCCGTGAAGCGGTCCAGCTTGAAGCCGAAGGGAGCGAGGTTGTTCTTGTCGAAGAGCGATCCGGACTTGAAGTCGTCGTACTGCACCAGGCTGTTGGAGAAGCCGTCGCCCTCGACGACCAGCTTGCCGCCCTCGGCCTTGTACAGCTGCCCGACGGCGAAGGCCACCAGCATCACGATCAGCGCGATGTGGAACAGGAGGTTGCCCGCCTCGCGCAGATAGCCCTTCTCGGAGGCCACCGCGCCACCGACCGTATGGGTCCGGAAGCGGCGCCGCTTCATGACCCGCTGGGCGGCCTCCAGCACCCGCTCCGGCTCGGCCTCGGTGCGCCAGGTGGTGTACACGGGCAGCCGGGTCAGCCGGCGCGGGGCGCCCGGCGGGCGGCCGCGCAGCTGGCCGACGAACTGCCAGGTGCGCGGGACGATGCAGCCGATCAGCGAGACGAACAGGAGGATGTAGATCGCCGAGAACCACACCGAGCTGTAGACGTGGAACAGCCCCAGCTTCTCGTAGATCGGCGAGAGCGTCTCGTGCCGCTGCTTGAAGTCGTCCACCTTGACGGGGTCGATGCCCGTCTGCGGGACCAGCGAGCCGGGGATCGCGCCGAGCGACAGCAGGAAGAGCAGCAGCAGCGCCACCCGCATCGAGGTCAGCTGGCGCCAGAACCAGCGGGCCCAGCCGATCGGCCCCATCGAGGGGACGTTGATCTCCTCGACCGGGGCCGTGGACAGCTGTGCCCCCGCCGCGCCGAGCTCACGCTCGTCGGCGGGGCCGGCGGCCTTGCCCGAGGGGCCGTTCTCCGTGGCGGTGTCGGTATCGGTGGTGGACATCGATCAGATCCCAACGTTGAAGCGCAGGGCCCAGGCCTGCATATCGCCCATGATGCTGTCCCAGATACCTGTGAGGAGCAGCACCCCCAGGGCGACGAGCATGCCGCCGCCGATCCGCATCACCCAGACGTAGTGCTGCTTGACCCAGCCGAACGCGCCGAGCATGCGCCGATAGGCGATGGCCACGGCGATGAACGGCAGTCCGAGCCCGAGGCAGTAGGCGACCATCAGCAGGGCCCCGCGACCCGCGCTCGCCTCGTTCAGGGCCAGGGCGTTGACCGCGGTGAGCGTGGGGCCCAGGCACGGGGTCCAGCCCACGCCGAACAGGGCGCCGAGCACCGGGGCGCCCACCAGCCCCATCCCGGGCTTGATGTGAAAGCGGAACTCCCGCTGCCCGAAGCCCTTGAGCAGCCCCATGAAGGCGAGGCCCATGACGATCGTGACGACCCCGAGCACCTTGGAGAGCGTCTCCTTGTGCTCCTGGAGCGTCCAGCCGAAGTTGCCGAAGAGCGCGCCGGCGGAGACGAAGACGGCGGTGAATCCGAGCACGAAGAGCGAGGCGCCGGCCAGCATCCGGCCGCGCTTGGCCTGGCCGAGATCCGTACCGGTGACGCCTGTGACATACGACATATAGCCGGGCACCAGCGGCAGGACGCAGGGGGAGAAGAAGGAGACCAGTCCGCCGAGGACGGCGATCGGCAGCGCCACCAGCAGCGCCCCGGTCAGGACGGTCTCGTTGGCGCCGGGGACGGCGGCGGCGAGGAGGCTCACGCCGTCACTTCTCCTCGATCAGCGGCTTGAGCATCTTGCGCAGGCTCTCCTCGCTGAGCGGGGTGAGCGCGCGGGCCGCGATCCGGCCCTGCCGGTCCAGGACGATGGTCGTGGGGATGGCCTGCGGGTTGAGGCTGCCCTTGGGGAAGCGCAGCATCTGTTTCCCGATCGGGTCGTACAGGCTCGGGTAGTCGACCTTGAATTCCTTCTCGAACTGGATCGCGTTGGCCGGGTCGGGGTCACGGGTGTTGATCCCCACGAACCGCACCCCGTCCGCCTCGGTGTCCTTGGCGACCTTGACCAGGTTGGGCGCCTCGGCCCGGCACGGCGCGCACCACGAGCCCCAGATGTTCAGGACGACGATCTTGCCCTGGTAGTCGGCGACATCGAGCTTGCCGCCGTCGAGGGTCTTGCCCGCCAGCTCGGGGGCGTGCTTGCGGTCGCCCTTGGCCACGGTGTCCACCCCGCCGGTGCCCTGGATGAACTTGGTGTTGCTGGAGCCGCCCGAGGCACCGCCCGCTCCACAGGCGGAGAGGGTCAGGGCGGCCACGGCGGCTCCGGTGGCCAGCACGGTTGCGCGACGGCGGGTCGCGAGGCGCCGAGGGGCGCGGCAGGCACTCATGTGAAAAGTTTCGCATGCGCCTTTCGGGGATCTTCGGCACCCCCCTCAGCCCTGCTTTCGGCCTTGCTTTCGGGCTCACTCCCGACGCCGCCGGGACGCCGCCGGCCCGCCCGTTCAGGCGGTCGCGGCGCTCCACTGCTGGCCGACGTCGAGCGTGCGCAGCTGCGCCAGCACCGCGGGGTCCTGGGCGTCCATCCAGTCCGTGAGCTGCCGGAAGGACACCAGCCGGACGTCCTTGTGCTTTTCGTCCGCGATGTGCTTGATCGCTTCCTCGATGGCATCCATATAGATGCCGCCGTTCCACTGCTCGAAATGGTTACCGACGAAGAAGGGGGCGCGGTTTGTCTCATAGGCCCGCTGGAAACCGGCTATGTACGCCTCGGTGGCCTGCTTGCGCCAGCCCGGGTAGTTGGCCGGCGGGGCTTTCGTCGAATTCCGCGACTGATTGGCCAGGATGTTGTAGTCCATCGACAGGACCTCGAAGGAATGCCCGGGAAACGGTATCTGCTGGAGCGGGAAGTCCCAGATGCCCTGCTTCTTCGAGGGCCACACCTGGCGCCCGCCGGGCGAGCTCGCGTCGTAGCGCCAGCCGAGCTCCTTGGCGGTCGGCAGCAGGTTGTCCTGGCCGAGCAGACACGGGGTGCGGGCGCCGACGAGCTCCTTGCGGTAGTCGAAGGGCAGCGGGTCGAGGTCCGTGAACCCCGTGTTCGTCCGCCACTTCGTGACGAACGACACAGCCTGGTCGATCTCCGACCGCCACTGGGCGGGCGTCCAGTTGGCGACCGTGCCGCTCCCCGCGCAGAAGTGGCCGTTGAAGTGGGTGCCTATCTCATGGCCCTCCAGCCATGCCTCGCGCACGTTCTGCAAGGTCATCCGCACGTGGTCATCGGTGAGATAGCCGATGTCGGAGGCGCCGGCCGGGTTGTTCGGCGGCCGGTACAGGTTCTTCTTCGACTCCGGCAGGCAGTACAGCCCGGACAGGAAGAAGGTCATGCCCGCGCCATGGTCCTTGGCGAGCTTGCGGAACCGCGGGAAGAGGCCGTTGCCGACCTCCCCCGCCCCGTCCCAGGAGAAGACCACGAACTGCGGCGGCTTCTGGCCCGGCTCCAGCCGCTCCGGCGCGGGCGGCTGGTTCGGCTGCTTCCCGGAGTACGCGGTCGAGCCGTCGCCGATCGGCTGGAGCGTCGGCCTGGCCTGGGTCGTCCTGCCCGCCCGCGGCCTGGAACCGGAATCCGACGAGGAGCAGCCGGCGACGGCCAGCGACGCCACCGCTCCCGCTCCCAGACCGAGAATCCCCCTCCGGCTGATCTCCCGCATCACGCGTCCTCAATTCACTCTCGCCGTATCCGACGTCCGCAAGGTGTCGCGGACGCCCGGTGAGATGGCGATGCGAATACCGAGGTTCCCGGTCAGCACCACCGAATTGAATTGTCGACGCGCTGTCTCCGATCCATTACACGCCGGTTATGCGCCGTAGCCTTTGGCGGCGCCCTTCACCGGCTTGGCCCCCGCGAGCAGATGCGCCGGGACCAGATCGCGGGCCGGCTCGCTGTAGCCGACCGAGACGATCCGGTCGCCGCGGTAGGTGAAGCTGGTGAGGCTGGCCAGCGTGCACTGCCGCTTGCGCGGGTCGTGCCACAGCCGCCGCCGCTCGACGAAGCTGCGCACGATCCAGATCGGCAGCTGATGGCTGACGCAGACCGCCTCGTGCCCGCGCGCCGCGTCCCGCGCCACGCCGATGGCCGCCATCATCCGCACGACCTGGTCGATATAGGGCTCGCCCCAGGAGGGGCGGAAGGGGTTGGTCAGATGCTTCCAGTTGGCGGGCCTGCGCAGCGCGCCGTCGCCCACGCCGAAGGTCTTCCCCTGGAAGACGTTCGCCGCCTCGATCAGCCGCTCGTCGGTGGCCACGTCCAGGCCGTCCGCCTTGGCGATCGGCGCCGCCGTCTCCTGCGCCCGCTCCAGCGGCGAGGCCACCACATGCGTGATGTCGCGGTCGGCCAGGTGCTCGGCCACCCGGTCGGCCATCCGGCGGCCGAGCTCCGAGAGGTGGTATCCGGGCAGCCGCCCGTACAGCACCCCCGTGGGGTTGTCGACCTCGCCGTGCCGCATCACATGCACGACGGTGATGTCGTTGTCGCTCTTCGTCATGGGGCCCATCATTCAGTCGCCTCGGCGGCGGCCCGCGCCGCCCCCGGCAAAGCCTCCGCCACCCGCTCCAGCGCCCGCTCGTCGTGCGCCGTGGACAGGAACCACGACTCGAAGGCGGACGGCGGCAGGTAGACGCCCTGGGACAGCATCGAGTGGAAGAAGGCGGTGAACCGGAAGGCCTGCTGCGCCTTCGCCTTCTCGTAGTCGGTGACCTCGTCACCGGTGAAGAACACCGAGAACATGTTTCCGGCGGCCTGCACCCGGTGCTCGACCCCCTCCTTGGCCAGCGCCTCGGTCACCAGCGCCCGCAGCCGCGCGGACGCCGCGTCCACCGCCGCGTACGCCGCGTCGTCCAACAGCCGCAGCTGGGCCAGGCCCGCCGCCGTGGCGACCGGGTTCCCGGACAGGGTGCCCGCCTGGTACACCGGGCCGGCCGGGGCCAGCCGCGCCATGACGTCGGCGCGCCCGCCGAACGCGGCGGCCGGGAAGCCGCCGCCCATCACCTTGCCGAAGGTCAGCAGGTCGGGCTCGACGCCGTCGAGCCCGAACCACCCGGCCTTCGAGACCCGGAAGCCGGTCATGACCTCGTCGGAGATGTACAGCGCGCCGTGGCCCGCGCACAGCTCCTTCAGCCCCGCGTTGAACCCCGGCAGCGGCGGCACCACGCCCATGTTGCCCGGCGACGCCTCCGTGATCACACACGCGATCTCATCCGGGTGCGCCGCGAAGGCCGCCCGCACCGCGTCCAAATCGTTGTACGGCAGGACCACCGTGTCCCCGGCCTGCGCGCCCGTCACCCCCGGCGTGTCCGGCAGCCCGAAGGTGGCCACCCCGGACCCGGCCGCGGCCAGCAGCGCGTCCACATGCCCGTGGTAGCAGCCCGCGAACTTGATCACCTTCGCCCGCCCGGTGAACCCCCGCGCCAGCCGGATCGCCGACATCGTCGCCTCGGTCCCCGAGGAGACCAGGCGCACCTGGTCGACGGGGGCGACCCGCGCCACGATCTCCTCCGCGAGCGCGACCTCCCCCTCCCCCGGCGTCCCGAACGAGGTCCCCCGCGCCACGGCGGCCTGCACCGCCGCCGTCACCTCGGGGTGCGCATGGCCGAGGATCATCGGTCCCCACGAGCACACGAGGTCGACATACTCCCGGCCGTCGGCATCGGTGAGGTACGGACCGGTACCGGACACCATGAACCGGGGCGTACCTCCCACGGCGCGGAACGCCCGCACCGGAGAATTCACGCCGCCGGGCGTCACGACGGCCGCGCGGTCGAAAAGCGTCTGCGAAACTGGTGCTGCGTACGGATAGCTCACGCATGCCATGTTGTCAGAGGCTGACTAAGAACTGCCGTCGGGCGTTTCACACGACTGGCGCGGGGGAGGTCTCTGACACGATGATCGGGTTGCGCGGCAGGTAGCCGCGAGTGGTCGGGTGGAGATATGCATCGCGGTGGCGAACTCGGTGAAGGGACCGACGACCGAGGTCCCGAGCGCGCCCGCCCCGGACGCCATAGGCGCGGGGACACAAGCGGGGCGCACAGGGGCGGGAGCGGTCGTATGGGGGTGACCTACAAGTACTTCGGCGCGCCCGACGGCGCGACCGCCGCGCGGGTCCCCATTTCCATGCGCCCCGAGGAGCTCGGCGGCGACGAGCTCGGTCATGGCATGTTCACCAAGATCAAGCCGGAGACCGTGGCCGCGATGGTCCTCACCGGCATCGAGGGCGTCCCCCTCCACAAGGTGCCGCCACTCGAACTCGTCGTCCTCCACCCCGACTACGCCGTCGTCAAGCTCCCCATGACCGCCGTCGACCCGCTCCGCGGCGTCGGCGAGGAGGCGGTCGGCGCCGCCGCCTTCATCTGGTCCACCGTCCCCGACCGCGGCGGCCCCCGCGACGCCTTCACGGTCTACCGGCTGCTGCACGAGTGGCAGGACTTCTCCCACCGGCTGCACGAGGCGGGGCACCAGCCGTACTGCCTGGTCTGGCCCTGACCTGGAGTTTCTCGCGGTTTGGGCGGGGCCTTCGGGTCCCGCCCTCGTCATGGCTCTCTGGATGTACGGTCCCCATCGCTCGGGTCGACCGCAGGGGTGCCCGGGGCGGTGCCCCTTGTTGAGTGATCCCGGGAGCCGGGATCGGTGCCGGCGCGCAGTTCGTGCCGGACCTGCCGCCACGCACGGATGATGTGTGGCAGCTTTGAGAGCACCTCGCTGATCTGCGCCAGCAGTAGCGTGACGCAGCCGAAAGCGGCGAGAATGACGAGGGTCACTTCGTCCCACTTCACCGGGCGGCCTCTACCTTCTGCTGGGCCGCCCCGCAGCGCTCGGGCCGCTGCACAGGGGTGCGGGCCAGTATTTTGCCAGTGCTTCTGGGCATGTCGACACCTCGCGCCACCCCGGCCGGCACTTCAGGTCACATTCCTGGTGAGCCGCTGATGTGAGTGTGCGGAGTCGGGTGGAACCACGCCCATGTGCGGCTTCCTCGGGTGCCGGGGCCCGCAGGAAAATGCCGCCCACCGACTCTCCGCGAGCCGGATGCAATGAAGGTATGCCCTGGTGCAAGGGGGTTCCCGACCCCGGGCCCGGCAGCGAACGAGCGGGCCCGGGTGGCGCGCTAGCCGAGTAGGGCCTGGCGGGAGATCCAGTCGAGGACGTCTGCTCCCAGCCGGTCGGGCGCTTCGAGCAACGCGGCTTCCACCGCCGCGAGGTCTGTCAGCGCCTCGGGTGCGCCCGACCTGTCCAGCACGGCGAGACGCTCCATTGCCGAGGCGACAGCGCCGGGCCAGCCCGGCATACCGAAGTGGACAGGAACCTTGAACGCGGCCGAAGTGGCTCTGTGCAGCAGCCCCGCGCGCCAGCCCTGCTCACGCATCACTTCCGCGGTGAACCAGACCCGGTCGTCGACGTGCTGGACAAGCTCCGCCACGGATTCGGACACCGTCCGCAGCGCGAAGCGCGAACCGCCGGCCCACGGAAGGTTCACGTCCGAGGCGACGGCCACGAACGCGAGCAGCACCTCAGGCCCGTCGTCCCGCGCGGCCACCAGCGCGGCGCGGGCCCTGCGGTACAGATCGACGCTCTGCGCGAAGATCTCCCCGTCGCTCGGCCCGTCGTCGGCCGCGTGGATCGCGTCCAGCGGCCCCTCGCGCCAGGCGTCGGCCACCAGCCCGACCGCCGCCGCGCTCACCAGGGCATCCGTGTCGTCGGTGTCGATGCCGAAATACGCCAGGACAACGGGCGCCTGCTCCTCGATGCCCGTGAGCAGCGAGTGCTTCTCCTCGGCCTCGGCCCTTCCCAAGAGAGCCGCGAGCCGAGGCGACAGGGGTTCGGGCTCCGGCCGCTCCACGGTGATTCCGTGCTTCGCCAGATCCTCGAAGACGGCGTCCGGTCCGCAGTCGATGTGTGAGGAGTCATGGCGTCCCGAGCAGCCTTCCAGGCACTCGAGCTCCTCGCACATCTCCGGTTCTTCGGGCTGCGCCTCGTTGATGAGGTGATAGGCGAGCCGCTCCGCCACCGCCTCCCGCGCTGTGATCATCGCCAGGTCGAGCCGGAACGCCTCGTCCCTCAGCTCTGGGTCCTCGCGCTCCGCAGAGGTTGGTGGCTCCGGCGCCTCCTGGACCCAGGCGTACGCCGACTCCAGCGAGACCAGCAGCCAGGCGACCCGCAGCGGCTCGGTGTCACCGTCCCGGGTCAGCCCGGCCACGGCCTCCGCGGCCTGCCGCGCACTGTGGAGCCGGGCGAGATGCCGCTCACGCACCGGCAGCCAGGCCGCGGACTCCGTTCGGGCCCGCTCGGCGTCCTGGGTCAGCGCGGCGTCACGGGCCCGCCGCGCCCGGGCGACCAACCGGGTCAGACAGGGATGGCAGCCGAACAGTCCCGACTCGGGAGTCGGCCCGAGTGGTACGGGCGGCCGATCCTCAAAGGGCTTGTCGCAGAGGCAGCAATCCAGCGCCCCCACCTGGCGGGAGGTGGGGACAGCCGGCAGTGCGGACCGGATCACGGCATAGGCATATTTAGGGATGTGCACGGGGGGCAACTCCTCGGGAAACGGCGCCGGTTCGCTCACGACGCTGTCTCCATGCTCGGGGCCTTCTCCGATTGCTTGTCATCGTTTGACGCCCGGGACGGGGAAGTTGGCGAAATCTGGCATGTGGCACTTTGCCTGCGACTTCTACGCTCTTGGCACTATCTGACGGCCATCCGGGCCGCCACCTGAAGGGCCGAAGGGTTCTGTCGTTTCGTGACCACCGGCACCGTCTCTCTTCCGAACGAAGCCCACCAGGAGCTGGTACGCGCCCTGGAAGAACTCCACCGGGCGGCGGGCCGCCCCGGCATGCGAAAGGTGAGCACCCTGATCGCTGAAGGCGACCACCCGGCGGTCGTCAGCCATGAGGGCGTCCGTACGACCCTCAAGGGCCTGAACGTCCCGCGCTGGGAGACCGTGCAGTCGATCGTGGCGGTACTCGCCGCCGCCTGCGTCGATCCGCCCCGGAACCCGACGGCCGAGGTGGCGCGGTTCCTGCCCTTGTGGCGCGCAGTGCGGGAGGGAGAACCGGGTGGCATGAAGTCGGCCCGGGAACTGGCGCTGTCACAGGGATGGGGCACGGATGACGGGCAGTGGACCGCTGAGGCGGTCGTCGCCGTGATGATCAACCCGTTCAATGCCATTGAGATCGCCCCCTCGCTCGCGGTGCCGCACGAGCCTGTGATCTCAGAGGACGATTGGGTGCAGGTCGGTGTCCGCCTCATCGAGGAGAACGGTGCCGAGTTTGCTCTGCGTGTTCTCCTGCGAACCCTGAAGGGCGACTACCTGGGCGCCGAGGAGGGCAGCCCCTTCGGCTACCGCTATCCGGACCAGGAAGCTGTCGAAATGCATACGGCCTTCCGCCACGGCTGCGACCGGATTCTCCGGCGGCTGGCCGTCGAGCCGAACCTCCTTCAGCGGTCGATCAGCGCCATGCATGCCGACGAGACGATGAACCGTGAGGACCGCATCGAGATGCTGCGCGCCGAATCCGACGTGTCCTTGATGCGGGAGGTCATGACCGCGACCCCGGAGACCTGGCATGAACTCTCCGAGGAGGCCCACCATCAGATCTTCGGCTACCTCATCAAGGAGATCGGCCCAGTGGGCAGATTCGGGCTTCCGCCGGACCAGCGGTTCCGCATCACCTGGCGCATCCCCGAGCCGCCGACGGCGTAGCTTCGTCCTGGAGTCCTTGCCGTTGCCCAAGCCAGCGGCCGCCTCGTGCGGCAAAAACGGGCTGCCGGGTTCAGCCGGTGGCGACCGCGGCGGCCCCGCCACCGGCCGGCTTCACCGGCTCAGGGCTCGCCATTCGGGAGCGAGGACCGCCCAGATCTGCTTGTCGTAGCGCACGCCCTCGTACGGCCATGCCTCGCGTCGCACGCCCTCCAGCGTCATACCGAGCCGCTTGGCCACCGCCGCGCTTCGGTCGTTGTCGGCCCGGCAGTGCCACTCGGCCCGGTGCAGCCCCCGGGACGTGAGCGCCCAGTCCAACAGCGCGCCGCACGCCTGCGTGATCAGACCGTGGCCCTCAGCGGACGGCTCCAGCCAGCAGCCGATCTCACATGAACCGAATGCGGCGTCGAAGTCGGTGAACATCACGCCGCCGAGCAGCACTCCACCCCGCCAGATGCCGTACAGGCGGGCACCGTCACCGGCCTGGCGTTCGGCGTACCGCTTGAGCGTGGCCCGCGCACCGTCCACATCGCCGGTGACGAACGCGGGTCCGACCCAGGGGCGAATGTGCTCGCGAGCCCGATCCAGATGGTCGGCGAACTCCTCGGCATGCCAGACCTCCAGCGGTCCGAGGCGAGCACCGTCGGACAGCGACAACGAGAACATGAGCGGCCTCCTCAATCACATAACAGGCGTTACGGCAATGTAGCGTGGCGGCATGCCACGCACCAAGGGAGATCACGAGGCCCGCCGACGCGATGTCTCCGAAGCCGTCTGGAAGGTGATGGCCACACGCGGCTTCGCCGGCCTGACCCTGCGCGCCGTCGCCGCCGAACTCAGCGCGACCACCGGCCTGCTGACGCACTACTTCCCCACCAAGCACGCCTTGGTGGAGTACGCCCTCGACCTCCTCGAACAGCGCACCATCTCCCGCCCCCGCCGCCAGTCGGGCCAGGGTCTGGCCGCCCTCAGGGACGCGCTGCTCGACATCCTGCCGCTGACCCCCGAGGCCACCGACTCCAACCGGATCTGGGTCTCCTCCTGGGACGCCGCGCTCTCCGACCCCGCCCTGAGCACCGACTACGCCCGCAAGTACGCCCAGAGCCGCGACAGGCTGAGCGAGCGGGTCGCCGCGGCCCAGGAGCTCGGCGAGCTGCCCCCGGGCAACCCCGCGCACATCGCGGCCGGCGCCCAGTCCTTCGTTCTCGGCCTGGTGGTCCAGGCCCTGTTCGACCCGGCGGCGTTCCCGCCTCAGCGTCAGGTCGAGCTCCTGGACGGCTACCTGGCCGACCTGAATGCCAAGAGCCGGCAAAACGTCGCAGATAGCATGAGCGTTCATGACGCTGACGAAGCGGTGGACTTCCCGCGTTCTCCTGCTGGACGGAGACAACCGCCTACTCCTCCTGTGCGGCCGTGATCCGCGCAGGCCAGGGGCACGATGGTGGTTCACCGTCGGCGGTGCTGTCGAGGAAGGCGAGAACTATCTCCAGGCTGCCGTGCGTGAAGTCTGGGAGGAGACGGCACTGCCTCTTCCCATGGGGCGGCTGAGTCCCGTCGTCTGGACCCGGCAGGCGATCTTCAGTGTCGACGGCCAAGTCTTCGACCAGTACGAGGAATACCGTCTAGCTCGCGTCACTCCTGATGAGGCTCGCGGGATGAACATTCGGACGGAGGAGGCCCGTTACGGGCACCGCTGGTGGTCGATACCGGAACTGGCCACTACCGCGGAGTTCGTCCGCCCGAAGAAGATGGCCTCTCTCCTGCCCGAGGTGCTGGCAACCGCCGACCGTGATCGAGCCCCTGTACATTTGGGCGATTTCAACGAGGACACCGATCCGGAATAGGGCATCTGCGCGGTGTGAGGGCTGTCTGTGGTCGTGATACAGCCCTGCGTCCGACCACGCAGTTGGTTGACTGGGACGCATGACATCAGCCGTGGTGGACCTCCAGCACGCGGACATTCACGATGGGTGAGCCCCGCTGGGAGGCCCTGGCCGTCGACCATCCGGACAACGACCTGACGCGTGTTTCACCGTGTCCGGGGCTCCATTATCCGAAGAGGAGCGTCGGCTCCGAGAGGATGTCACGTCCCAGTTCGCTCTTGTAGATCAGATCGATGCTGCCGAAACGGGCCTGGTCGTAGTCCAGACCGAGGGACGCCACCGCGTCCCTCACAGCCCGCTCGGAAGCGCCCTCGATCTCCAGGAAGGTGGGCAGCTCGGGCCACGTGTCGAAGTCATAGGTGACGCCGTCCAGCTGCCATTCCTCACGGTAGTTCTGCTGGTAGCGGACCTGCCTCAAACCAAGCGCTGTGAGCAGCTCCGCAGTCATGGTGAGGTCGTCGACCTCGATCTCGATCTCGGTGGTCCCGTTGATGTGTGTGGCGTCGGTGACCTGCTTCAGGGTGAGCGTCGTCTTGCCGCCCTCGTCCCTCAGCCGCAGCCACTGTTCACCTTGCACAGTGTCGTTCTCGAAGATCAGGCGGGTGAACATGGTCTTGGGGAAGACCTGCTGGGCCCCGGCGGCACGCAGTGCGCCGATAGTGGCCTCCACGTCGATCTTCAGGAACTTGGCCTCGTACTCGTTCTGCGCCACGATTCTCCTTCGGATATGACGGGCTAAGCGCTCAGGTCGTGGAACTCCTGCTCGCGCATCTTGCTGATCTCGCCGCACACGGCGCTGTCCAGGAACTGGTCCATGGGCAGACACAGGTCCATGCGCTGGATGCAGACCCCTACTTGGAAGGTCCCCTTGGGATCGCGGTAGAGACGAACCCCGTAGTAGCCCTCCTGGCAGTCGGTCGGGTTGTTGAAGCGGCAGCTCGCGCAGGTCTCCGGCAGGCGCAGCGGCCGGATGTGCTTGACCTTGATCACGCGCCCGCTGGGCAGCCGGTACGAGATACGGAACCCAGAGGTGCCGGCGATGAAGTGAACCTCCTGAGGTTCCGCATCAAGATCGCTGAGAAGCTGGTCGATGGCGTCCAGAGAGTTGTCACCGTCCGCCAGCGAGGACAGAACCCTTAACGAGACCAGCGGGGAGTACCGAGCCAGCAGCCGGTGCACACGCGCGACATGGGTGCGGTCGGGCACGACCACGTTGGCGCTCGCGTCGATCCCCTCCTCGGTCGCCACCTGGATCGATCGCTCCAAGGCTTGGATCTTGCGCGTCGCCAGCGAGGCGGACCGGTACCGGACGTTCTGCACCTGTGCCAGCTCCTCCGGCGTCGTGCCGAAGATCGAGAAGTTGACGCGGTTCAGCCCTGCCTTCGCGCAGCCAGGAAGGATCCTGACGCCGTTCTCACCGTTGGAGGTGACTCCCACGTTATATCCCTCCTCCCTGGCCAGGCCCACAATCGCGGCGAGTTCGGGGTGCAGGGTCGGCTCACCTCCCGTGAGGTGAACCTCCTCGAAGCCCAGGGCGTCACGCAGCCCCCGCAAGGCCGCCCGGAACGTGTCATCGGGGAAGACTGGAGCGGCCACGAAGCGTGCTCCGTTGGTCGCGAGGTAGATGGAAATGTGTCCCGAACGGCCGGCGGCGCCGAATTCGCCGGCATACTGCGCGTGGTTGTCGGCGGCCACGGGGGTGCCCTCGTTATGGCAGAAGGTGCAGGTCATGCCGCAGGCATCGATGACCTTGACCCTCAGAGTGCCATCCATAGTGACCCGGACCGGGACGCGATCGCTGAGGCCTCTCAGAGCGCGGTGCTCAAACACGACGTGCAGCTCCTTCGTGGGAGACGCGACACCAGCTGTTGTGGCCGTGGCTGATCGCGAGGATGAGTGTGTTGACCTTTCAGCAGCCCAGGTCAGGCCGAGCCCTCGTGCCCGGCCAGATCTCCACAGAACCCCTTCCGATCGGCCGAAACCAGAGAAGAATTGACGTGGCATTGAGGCATCCATGGCGCAAACCTGGGCGTGACCTGGCTCGTTAGCCACGTAAAAGTGCTGGATACCGGGGGAAGGACGCTGATGGCATCCAGAAGGCACGAGTTCACTCAGCGGAGGGAGGCAGTCGGCACACCCAGGAGTCACTGGCCGAAGCCCTCGGGGTCGACCGCACCACCATCGGCCGCTGGGAAAGCGGCCGAGCCACCCCGCAGCCGTGGATGCGCCCCAAACTCGCCAAGGCGCTACGAACGTCTCTCGATCAGCTCGCCGTGCTGCTGTCGCCACCGCAGGGGGAGCCAGCGGTTCCCGCGCAATCGAGCGGTCACGCCCCTGCTGCGGGGCGGCCCCAGGGCGTACGCGATACCGGCCTGATCGTCGAAGCGGTTGCGGCGGATTCGAGCGAATCAGCTCTGTTCCTTCACTTCGCCAGTACGTCGAATGTCGACAGCACTCTGTTGGAACAGCTCGATGCCGATATCGTCCGCCTGGCCAAGGACTACGTGAGCAAGCCCCTGACAGACGTTTTCCAAGACATCAGCACGCTCCGGCGAGCAGTGTTCGATTTGCTGCGCGGACGCCAGCGCCCGCACCAGACTGCCCACCTATACCTGGCAGCCGGACGCCTTTGCGGTCTGGCGACCCACGTGGCCCTCGACCTCGGCCAGTACGCCGCAGCCGCGACCCATTCCCGCACGGCCTGGCGATGCGCCGAGTCAGCGGGCGACAACGGACTGAGGGCGTGGGTCCGGTCGGTCCAGTCTCTGATCGCCTACTGGCAGCAGAACTACCGCCAGGCGGCTGATCTGGCCAGGTCCGGATTGCCCTACGCCATCGTCGGCACCATCGCAGCCCGTCTACTGAGCCTCGAAGCCCGCGCCGCGGCGGCGATCGGAGACACTGAGCGGGCGCTACGAGCAGTCGAAGCCGCAGCGGACGCACGTCACGCTCACTCCGGGGAATCCGAACTGCCGGGAGTGTTCACCTTCCCCGACGCCAAGCAGTGGGCCTATGCCGGCACCACTCTGCTGGCCATCAACAGCCTCCCCCACCTGGGCCGTGCCATCGAAGCGTCCTCGCGCGCCATCACCCTGTACGAGTCGGCCCCAGAAGAGGACCGCTCCTCTGGCGACCTCCAAGCCGCCCGCCTGGACCTCGCCACCGCCCACCTGGTCAACGGGGACATCGACGGCGTCCACGACGCACTGACCGTCGTGCTCGGAGTCACACCCGACCGTCGTACCGCCAGCATCTCCAAGCGGCTCCACGCGCTGAGCGCCCGCCTGGCCGAACCTGTCTACGCACGCTCGCCGATGGTTATGGGCCTTCGCGAGACTGTCAGGGAAGCCTGCACTCGTCCCTCACTCACCAACCCCACGGAGTCGGCCACGTGACGACCAACACCGAACAGCAGGACGCGGCGGTAGCCGACCGGAACATCCTCGCCCACAGCGCCTACTCGGATGGACGTCACCTGACCGCGCGGCAGTCCATCTACTACTGGCAGCAGCCCCAGTACGACCTGCCGGGAATCGTCGTGCACGAGCTCACCGACACCAAGGGAACCGTCCTCGACATCGGCTGCGGCAACGGCAAATTCGTCAGCCGCCTCCACAAGGACCGCCCCGACCTGCTCACGGTGGGCACGGACATCTCTGCCGGCATCCTCACCGACGTCGACAAACCCGTCCTCGTAGCCGATGCCCAGGTCCTGCCCTTCGCCGACGACACCGCCGACGCCGTGCTGGCCCTGCACATGCTCTACCACGTGACCGACATCCCGGCCACGGTCCAGGAACTGGCCCGGGTGCTGCGACCGGGTGGCATCTGCGTCGCCTCGACCAACAGCGCCACCGACAAGGGGGAACTGGACGAACTGTGGCAGCGCGCAGCCGGTGATGTCCTCGGCGTCCCGGAGGGGCCGGCCCGGGTCTCCCTCAGCTCCCGCTTCTCGCTGGAGAAGGCCCCCGAGTTCCTCGGAGACGCCTTCAGCGACATCCGCGTGCGGGAACTGCCCGGGACCATCGAGGTCACCGACCCCGCTCCGGTCGTGGCCCACCTGGCCTCCTACGAGGCCTGGGCCGAGCAGTGTGGCGTCCCCTTCCAGGAAACCGTGGCCCGTGCCCGTGATCTGGTGACCGCCGACATCGCCGCCAACGGCTCATTCACGATCACCTGCCTCGGCGGCATCCTGGCCTGCCGGCCGTAGCGCTGGTGGCGGTCAACCGTGCCGACGAAGGGACAGCCGTGGCTGACCAGCACACCGGCAACAAGCCTCGCGCGCTCAAGCCCGCCACCGAGTCGATGACGCTCCTCGCAGCCGGTGCGATCGTCCATGACGAGGAGAACCGCCGCGTCGTCCTCCTCCAGCGCGGCCCCAACGCCAAGTTCGCCCAAGGGCTGTGGGACCTCCCCGTGGGCAAGAGCGACCCCGGCGAACCCATCACCGAAACCGCCGTCCGGGAGCTACGCGAGGAAACCGGCCTGGTCGTCGACCCCAAGTCGCTCCGCGTCGCCCACATCATCCATGGCGCCTGGGGCGTCGAAGCCCCCACCGGCTTCCTCACGGTCGTCTTCGCCACCCACGAATGGACCGGCGAACCGGTCAACACGGAGCCCGGAAAGCATGCCCAGGTCCGCTGGGTAGAGACCGACACCCTCGCGGACGAGTTCGAGTTCGCATCGGCAACTGCCGACGTTCTCGCCCGCTACCTCAGCGGCGGCCCGCAAGTCACCCTCGACGGTTGGCGCTGAGCGCATGGCACAGCAGCCCGCCGAACCGGAACCGGGGATCGCGGCCGCGGTCATCGTCCGCGACGATCACGTCCTGGTGCTGCGCAGGCAGGTGCAGGAAGCGGCGCCGCCCGTGCTGGGGCGGCCTGTCAGGATGAGGCCGGCCGCGGGACCTCGACATCCGCCTCGGCGTGGGTGACGAAGTCGTCGGCCAGGCGGTGGAAGAGCCCGGCGAGCCGGCCCAGGTCCTCCGCCGACCAGTCGGCCAGGGCCATCGCCATGCCGCGGCGGCTGGCCTCCCGGATGCGCTCGACCGCGGCCAGGCCGGCGTCGGTGAGCTGGACGCGCTGGGCGCGGCGGTCGTCCGGGTCCGGGACGCGGATCACGTAGCCGGCCTTCTCCAACTGCGCCAGCTGCCGGGTGACATGGGAGGCCTCCACGGACAGCCGGACCGCCAGCACCCCCGGGCGCAGCGGCTCGCTCTCGGCGATGTGCCGCAGGATCGCCACGGCGGCCCGGTCCAGGGACAGTCCGGCCAGGGCCATCAGGCGCTCGTGCTGCCGGGCCCGGCCGGCCAGGTAGGTGATGCGCGTCAGGGCGCGCTCGATCTCGATCAGGTCCGTCGAGTCGGGTGCCGCTGGGGATGACGGTGTGGACATGGCACCACCGTAACAGATGATTGCCTGAGTCAAGCAACATCAAAAAGGTTGCTTGACTCAAGTAACTCCTTCATGCTTGCCTGAGTCAAGCAAGTCAGCCAGAAGGAGAGAGCCCCGCCATGACCACGATGAAGTCCGTCCGGACCGGCGAGCAGAACAAGATCGACGTCGTCGACGCCGAACGGCCCTCCCCCGGCCCCAAGGACGCCCTGGTACGGATCCGCGCCTGCGGCATCTGCGGCACCGACACCCACTTTCTCCACCTGGGCGGAGTCCCCTTCGGCCCCGGCGGGTCGATGGTCCCCCTGCCGCTCGGCCATGAGCCGGCGGGTGAGGTCGTCGAGGTCGGCGCCGAGGTCAAGGGCCTGAAGGCGGGCGACCGCGTGGTCGTCAATCCGCAGGGCGCGCCCTCGGGGATCATCGGCTGCGGCGGCGCGCTGGGCGGCATGAGCGAGTATCTGCTCATCGAGGACGCCGTCGTCGGCAGGAGCGTCACCGTCTTCCCCGACACCGTGCCCTTCGACGTCGCCGCGCTCAACGAGCCCATGGCGGTGGCCCGCCACTGCGTCAACCGCTCCGAGGCGAAGCCGGCCGACAAGGTCGTCGTGTTCGGCGCCGGACCCATCGGTCTTGGCGCCACCATCTGGCTGAAGCTGCGCGGCGTCGAGCACGTGGTGGTCGCCGACGTCATTCCCGAGCGCCTCCGTACGGCGCTGGCCGTCGGCGCCGACGCCGTCATCGACTCCGCCGCCGAGGACGTCACCGCCCGTCTGACCGAACTGCACGGCCCGGCGGCCAACGCGCTCGGCCAGCCGCGGGCGGGCACCGACATCTACATCGACGCGGCCGGCGCCCCCGCCGTCTTCAACACCACCGTCGAATCGGCCAAGTGGGGCGCCAAGCTGGTCATGGTGGCCGTGCAGAAGAAGTCCGACGCCGTCGATCTCGGCGGCATGCTGCGCAGCGAGTTGACCTTGATCGCCTCCCAGGGCTACCCCACCGAGATCTTCGAGGTGACGCCAGAACTCGTCGAACACCAGGAGCGCTTCGCGAGGCTCATCAGCCACCGCGTGCCGTTCTCCGAGGTCGAGCGGGCCTTCGAACTCGCCATGACGCCGGGGGCCGCGGAGAAGGTCGTCGTCACCTTCGAGCCGTGAGCACGGCGGACGTCCGGCTTCTGCCGCCGCTCGTCGCCATGTGGCGCGCCGCGCGCGCCTCAACTCATCTGTCTTTCCGTCCCCTGGAGGCCCCCGCCATGTCCGACGCCCTCACCCGACCCCCCGCCGGGGGCTCCGCCCCGCCCAGGCCGAACGCCGTGGTGGCGGTGCTGGCCCTCGCCGGAATCGTCGTCTCGCTGATGCAGACCCTGGTGATCCCGATCGTCCCCGAGCTGCCGACGTACCTCGACGCCTCGCCCTCGGACGCCACCTGGGCGGTCACCGCCACGCTGCTCGCCGCCGCCGTCGCCACTCCGGTCGTCGGCCGCCTCGGCGACATGTTCGGCAAGCGCCGCCTGCTGCTGTTCAGCCTCGTGCTGCTGGCGTCCGGATCGGTCGTCTGCGCGCTGAGCGAGTCCCTGGTCCCGATGATCGTCGGACGCGCCCTCCAGGGCCTGGCGGCCGCCGTCGTCCCGCTCGGCATCAGCATCATGCGCGACGAGCTGCCACCCGAGCGGCTGGCCGGGTCCACCGCGCTGATGAGCGCCTCCCTCGGCGTCGGCGGCGCCCTCGGCCTGCCCACCGCCGCGTTCATCGCCGACCGCTTCGACTGGCACGCCCTGTTCTGGGCCTCGGCCGCCCTCGCGGCCGTCGCCCTCGCGCTCGTCGGGGCCATCGTGCCCGAGTCGAAGGTGCGCACCGGCGGACGCTTCGACCTGCTCGGCTCCCTCGGCCTGTCGGCCGGTCTTGTGTCCCTCCTCCTGGCCGTCTCCAAGGGCGCCGACTGGGGCTGGACCAGCGCCACCACCCTCGGTCTGTTCGCCGCCGCCGTCGTCGTCCTGCTCGCCTGGGGAGCGTACGAGCTGCGGGCCCGGCAGCCGCTGGTCGATCTGCGCACCACCGCCCGCCGCCAGGTGCTGTTCACCAACCTCGCCTCGGTCGCGCTCGGCTTCTCGATGTTCGCGATGTCCCTGGTCCTGCCGCAGCTGCTCCAGCTGCCCGAGCAGACCGGCTACGGCCTCGGCACGTCCATGCTCACCGCCGGTCTGGTCCTGGCCCCGCAGGGCCTGGTCATGATGGCCATGGCCCCGGTCTCCGCCGCCATCACGAGGGCCAGGGGCCCGAAGGTGACGCTGATGATCGGCGCGCTGATCGTGGCCGCCGGCTACGGCCTGAACATCGTGCTGATGTCCGAGGTCTGGCACCTGATCCTGGTGTCCTGCGTGATCGGCGGCGGCGTCGGCTTCACCTACGGCGCGCTGCCCGCCCTGATCATGGGCGCCGTCCCGGCTTCCGAGACCGCCGCCGCCAACAGCCTCAACGCCCTGATGCGCTCCCTGGGCACCTCGTTCGCCAGCGCCGTCGCCGGCGTCGTCCTCGCCCAGATGACCACCGACTTCCACGGCCACGCCCTGACCTCCGAGAACGGATTCAAGGTGGTCATGGCCATCGGCGCCGGTGCCGCCCTGCTCGCCTTCGCGCTCGCCTCCTTCCTGCCGCGCCGGCGGGCCGCCGCCGGGCAGGCGGCGCCCGCGGCGGCCGCGGGGCCGGCCGAGTCGGCGGAGGCCCTGGGGGCCACGTCGTAACGCCCGTCCGGGGCGCGGCCGGTCAGCCGGCCGCGCCCGGCTCGGGGGTCCGCTTCGACCAGCGGGCGGTCACCACGTTCACCGCCGCGACGGCGCGGGCGGCCTCCCGGCGGTCGGTGCGGACCGCGTTGGCGAACTCGACGTGGAGGAAGGGGCTGTCCTCCTCCGCGGCGTTGCGGCCCTGTTCGTTGGTGCGGCCCTCCAGGGGGCAGGAGCGGACCCAGGCGCGGCAGACCGTGAAGTCGCGGGCGCGGAGGGCGTTCGCGAGGGCGCGGGCGTCGGTGCGGCTGTGGTGGGTGGCGCGGCCGGTCGAGGCGATCACGTCGTAGTCGGGCGCCGTGTCGTCCGCGAAGCCGTGGATCTGGATGCCGGGGAGTCCGCGCCCGGCGAGTTCGGCGCAGACCGCGGCGAAGACGGTGTCGCGCCGGTGGGCGACGTCGGCGGCGTCGCCGGTGCCGGCGGCGCGGTGGGCGCCCGCGAGCACGAGGACGCCGCCCGGGGTGCCGCGCAGCACGCCGACGCCCAGCTGTTCGGTGCGGGCGTCCGCGATCGGGTGGGGCACCTGGACGGACCAGCGCACGGGGGCCGAGAGGTCGAGGTACACCCGCCCCCAGCCGCGGGGCGAGGGGCCGGCGTCGGTGCGGTCGGCGATCTCGGCGTAGCGCCGGCCGGTGGCGCTGTCGGTGATCGTACGGAGGTCGAAGTCCAGGGCGTCGAGCCGCTCCGCGGCCTCGGCACGGTGGCCGTCCAGGAGGAGCCCGACGGCGCGCGCGACGCCCCGGCGGTCGGAGCGCGTAGGCGGCAGATAGCCGGTGTCCGCGCCGAACCGGGCGGTGTAGTCGTCGACCCGGCGCTCCAGGTCGGTGCCGGCCGGCCCGCCGTCGGGGGTGGTTCCGTGGTCGCCGCCGCCCCCGCGCAGGGCGAGGGCCCAGGTCAGCAGGGCGGCCGTGGCGGTGAGCGCCAGGGCGGCGACGGCGAGGGTGGTCTTTCGGAGGCGGTCGGCTCTCATGGAGTCGGCTCTCATCTCGGCTGCTCCTCCATTTGACTGCTCCTCCCCCTGAAGGCGGTGGATTCCGGCCTTCGGGGTCGCCGGGGATTCCCGGCTCGGACAGCTCGGCCGCACTGTGTGCGGTCGAGTCTTACACCCTCGGCACCGAACCTGCGCCAAGTCGCTGACCTGCGGAGCCATACAGAGCACCGGGTGTCGGCCGCGCATCGCGCCGGTGACTTTCAGGTGCCGGAACGCCGCGGCCACGGTCCTTGCGGACACGGAAAGTTCTGTCCGGAACCTTGACCCACCCCCGCACTCGTGTTGTCGTTGTGCCCACGGAAGTTCCGTCCACTGAATATCCGCTTTTGGGTACTTCTAGGGAGTGCCGTGATGAACTCGTCTCCCCCGCCGACCGCGTCCGAGCCCGGCTACTACGACCTGCTCAAGAAGGCGAACGTCGCCCCGTTGTGGCGCATCCCGGGCACCACCGATCCCGAACCGAGCGTGCCCGAGGTGCCGTACGTATGGCACTGGGCCGACCTGGAACCGCTGCTCCACCAGGCCACAGAGGTCATGGAACTGGGCGTCGACGAGGCCGACCGCCGGGCGCTCAACGCGCACAACCCGACCCGCGCCTTCGGCACCACGCACACGCTCGTCGCCGGCTACCAACTGGTCCTGCCGGGCGAGACCGCACCGGCACACCGGCACAGTCCCGGTGCCATCCGCTTCATGCTCGCCGGCACCGGCTACACCACCGTCGAGGGCGAACCGGTGCTGATGGAACCCGGTGACCTCGTGCTGACCCCGGCCGAGACCTGGCACGACCACCGCCACCCCGGTGCCGAGCCGATGGTGTGGCTGGACGGGCTCGACGTCCCCTTCGTCAAACAGATGCGGGCGAACTTCTACGAGGACCACCCCAGCGGCGGCCTTCAGCCCCTCCACCGCCCCGACGGCTACTCCACCGCACGTTACGGCGCGGGGTTCACCCCCGTCGCGGACCGCCCGGCGCGCCCCCATTCGCCGATCATGAACTACACCTGGGGCGCGGCCCTCGCCGCCCTGGACGCACTCGCCGCCGAAGGACCGGACCCGCACGACGGGGTCAGGATCGAGTACACCAATCCGCTGACCGGCGGACACGTGCTGCCCACCATGGCCTGCTACCTGGCCCGGCTGCCCGAACCGACCGCGCCGCAGCGGCACGTGTCCAGCAGCGTCTTCTGCGTCGCGCGCGGCAGCGGGCACAGCATCGTCGGCGGCCGACGCCTGGAGTGGTCGCACCGGGACTTCTTCGCCGTGCCGGCGTGGACCTGGTACGAGCACGTCCCCGACCCCGGAACGGACACCATCCTGTTCGAGATGAGCGATATCGCCCTGCTCGAACCCTTCGGCCTGGAGCGCAAGGAGAAGCGGACGTGAGCACGGAGATCCTCGTCGCCGGCGGCGGCATCGGCGGTATCACCACGGCGCTGGCCTGCGCCCGCCGCGGCATCCGCGTCACCGTGCTCGAACGCCACAGCGAGTTCGGTGAGGTCGGTGCCGGACTGCAGATCGGGCCCAACGCCTGGCGCGTCCTGCGGGACCTGGGCGTCATCGACTCCCTGGCAGGACAGGCCGTCATGCCCCGCCGCTGGGCGCTGCACGACATCACCACCGGGGAGGAGATCTTCTCCCTCCCCTTCGGCACGGCCTTCGAACAACGCTATGGCGCGCCCTACGCCGTCATGCACCGCGGTCAACTGCTCACCGCGCTGCTGTCCGCATGCCGCGCCACGGGCCTGGTCACCGCGATACCCGGCAAGGAGATCACCCGCATCTCCCAGGACACCGGATCGGTCACCGCTCACTGCGCCGACGGCAGCACGTTCACCGCGGACGCCGCCGTGGCCGCCGATGGCCTGCGCTCCACCGTACGCGCCCAACTCCTCGACGCCGAGCCGCCCCTGATCTCGGAATACGTCGTCTACCGCGGCCCCGGACCGCGCCCGGACGGCATCGAGGACGCCGTCATGCTCTATGTGGGCGACGGCATCCACTACATGCAGTATCCGATCAGCGGTGGCACGATGCTGAACCGCGTCGCCTCCTTCAAGTCCACCCGCGGGGCTCCCCTGAGCGAGACCTGGGGCACTCCGCGGGAACTCACCGAGAAGTTCGCCGGCGCCACCGCCGGGATCCGCGCGGCCGTGGCCGAGATGGACACCTCCAAGCGCTGGCCCCTGTGCGACCGCGAGCCGCTGCCCGGTTGGACGCTGGGCAGGATCACCCTGCTCGGAGACGCCGCCCACCCCATGAACCAGTACCTCGCCCAGGGAGCCTGCCAGGCGCTGGAAGACGCCCTCGCCCTGGCCGAGGCCCTGTCCGACGCCCCCGGCGACCCGGAAGCCGCCTTCGCCGCCTACGAGGAAGCACGCTACCCGCGTACCTCCGCGATCCAGCAGTACACCCGCTTCATCGGCGACTTCTGCCACTTCGGAGGAGCCGCCGCCCTGCTGCGCGACCACTTCCTGTCCGGCTTGGGCATCGAGGACCGCTACGCCTACACCGACTGGCTCTACGGGACGGGCGGTGGCACCCCGACTCGCCCCATCCCCCCGCACCTCACCCCCTACGGGAGATGACATGCGACGCTACGCCGTCCTCCATGGCCCCAACCTCAACCGGCTGGGCCGCCGCGACCCCCAGCGGTACGGCACACGGACCCTGGCCGACATCCAGGCCGACACCGACGCGGCCGCCGCCCGTCTCGGCGTCACCACCGTGCACCACCAGTCCAACCACGAAGGCGACCTCATCGACTTCCTGCACGGTCAGCAGGACGAACCGGGCCTCGCGGGAGTCATCGTCAACCCCGCGGGACTGACCCGGGCCGGCTGGTCGCTGCGCACGGCCCTGGTCGACACCGGCGTCCCGGTCGCCGTGGTGCACCTGTCCGAACTGCACCGCTACGGCCCCGAGCCCGAACCGGACATCTTCCTGCCCGTCGCGAACGTCTATCTGGCCGGCGCGGGCGGCAACGGCTACCGGCTCGCTCTGGAGGCGCTCTGCCTCCGTCACAGCGACACCCCGGAGTAGGCCGTGAAGTCCCTGAACCCGAGCCGCCCGGGACTGTTCGCCCTGCTGGCCCTCGTCGCCCTGCTGTACATCGTGCCCATGGTGATGACCGTCTACGGCGCCTTCCGTACCGCCCCACCCGGGATGGCCGGCGCCTTCAGCCTCACCGGGCTGCGCACGGCCTTCTCCGACTCCGCCACCTACGCCACCCTCGGCAACTCCCTACTGCTCGCCGTCTGCGCGGGCCTGAGCGCGACCGCGCTGGCCGTCGGCTTCGCGTGGATCGTCTCCCGTACCACCGCGGCACTGCGCCGGCTGGTCACCCCGCTCATGGCCGTGGTGCTGGCCACGCCCCCGCTGTTCTTCGCGCTCGCCTGGAACCTGCTCGGAACACCGAGGTTCGGGCTGATCAACGAAGCACTGCGCGCGCTGGGACTGCCCGACGCGCTGTCCGTCAGCGGCGCGACCGGCTCGTGGTTCGTCCTGTCGCTCAAACTGTGCTCGCTCGGCTACCTGGTCCTCATCGGACCCTTCCTGGCCATGGACCGCAGACTCGAAGAGGCCGCGCTGGTCGCGGGGGCCGGACGGCTCAGGACGTTCTGGCGCATCACCGTCCCGGTCATGGCGCCCGCTGTGCTGTCCGTGTTCATCATCGGGTTCGTCATCGGCCTGATCGCCCTCGACATTCCCTTGATCATCGGCCGTCCGGCAGGGTTCCGGGTCTTCTCCACCCAGATCTTCGACTTCGCCAACAACGAGATCCCCCCGAACTACGCCGGGGCCAGCGCGCTCGCGATGGTGTTCATCGCCGTGGTCGTGGTGCTCGTGGCCCTCAAGTGGCGGCTGCTGGACCGCCGTCAGTTCACGACGGTCGGCGGCAAGGGAGCCAAGCCGGAACCCTGGAACATCGGCCGCCTCACCTGGCTGTGCAACGCGGCGATCGCCCTGTACGCCCTGCTGGCCCTCCTCCTGCCCGTCGCCCAGATCGTGCTCGGATCACTCCAGCCGGTATTCGGCGTCAACCGCTTCTCCCTCGACAACTACCGGTCCCTGCTGAGCGATCCGCAGGTGCCGTCCGCGCTGCTCAACACCGCCCAGTACGCCTTGTTCGGCGGCGCCTTGACCGTTGCCGTCGCCCTGCTTCTCGCGGTCGTCGGCCGGCACGCGCCGGTACGCCTGCGCCGGGGCCTGGAACTGGCGACCTGGCTGCCCTGGGCCGTCCAGGGCATCATTCTGAGCCTCGCCCTGGTGTGGACCTTCCTGTCCGTGCCCTTCCTGCGCGCCCTGTTCGGCACCGCCGCCATCGTCCTGGTCGGTCTGGTCGTCTCCGCGACCCCGGTGGCGGGCAGGGCCGTCGACGCCGCCCTGGCCCAGGTGGGGCGGGAACTGGAGGAGTCCGCCCGGGTCAGCGGCGCCGGCCCGCTGCGCACCGCGCTCGGGATCGTCGCCCGGCTGGTGCTGCCCAGCTGCCTGGCGGCCTGGCTGATCACGGCGATCCAGATCGCGGGAAACTTCGAGGTTCCCGTCCTGCTGTCCAACCCCGCCAACCAACCCGCCGCCGTCCTCGTGTACCAGCTCTACGTCCAGGGCCAGGTCACCCAGGCGGCCGCGCTGTTCGTGCTCGTGCTCGGCTCCGCCGCCGCCCTCGCCACCGTCCTCGGGGCGGCCGCCACCACCCTGCGCCGAACCCGCGACCGCACCCGCCGGGCCCCGCGCGACACCCCCGTCCCGTCGGCGCCCCGACTCGTCACGACAGGAGTCAAGTAACCATGGCCGCAGTCTCCATCCGGGGCCTGACCAAGCGCTACGGCGACCACACCGTCGTCGACGGGCTGGACCTGGACATCGCCGACGGGGAGTTCCTCACCCTGCTCGGCCCCAGCGGATGCGGAAAGACCACCACCCTGCGGTGTCTGGCCGGTCTGGAGAAGCCGGACGCGGGCGAGATACGGATCGACGGGCGCGTGGTCGTCGACTCCCGGGGCACGTTCGTCCCGCCGGAGAAACGGGACCTCGGCATGGTCTTCCAGAGCTACGCCCTGTGGCCGCACATGAATGTGCACGCCAACGTCGCCTATCCGCTGCGGATGAGGCGCACGCCCCGCGCACAGATCGCCGAACGCGTCACCGAGGCCCTGCGCACCGTGGGCCTGGAAAAACTGGCGCACCGCCCCGTCGGCGCCCTGTCCGGCGGGCAGCAACAGCGCGTCGCACTCGCCCGCGCCCTGGTCGCCCGGCCCGGGCTCGTCCTGTTCGACGAGCCGCTGTCCAACCTGGACGCGCGGTTGCGCGCCACCATGCGCGAACAGCTCCAGCTGCTCCGCCAGACCGTCCCGGCGACGTCCGTCTACGTGACCCACGACCAGGTCGAGGCGCTGACCCTGGCCGACCGGATCGTCGTCATGCACGACGGCCGCGTCCAGCAGACGGGCACACCCGAACAGATCTACTCCGACCCGGCCAACCGCTTCGTCGCCGACTTCGTCGGCTTCGAGAACCTCCTTCCGGCCACCGTCCTGGGGAGCACGGACCAGGCGCTCCTGGTCGAACTGGACGGATTCCCCGAACCGCTTCCGGCCCGGCCCACAGGGCCGGCACCGGCCGTCGGCGAGCCGGTCACCGTCGCGGCCCGCGCCAACTGCTTCCTTCTCGCGGACGCCGACGGCACCAGCGGGATATCCGCCCGTGTCCTCACCGCCACCTACCTCGGGGACCAGGCCGAATACGTGCTGCGCGTGCACGCGCACACCCTGCGCGTCCGTACCCCCGCGCCCGTGCGCGCACGGGCGGGCCGGGAGGTCACGCTCATCGCCCAGCCCGGGGCCCTCCTCGCCCTCGCCGACGAGACCTTCCCGCTCCAGCCCGTGTCCTGAACCAACGCCGGAGAGACCATGCCCACTCGCAGAGCCGCGTCCCTCGCCGTCGCCCTCGCCTGTGCCGTCGGCCCGACCGCCTGTAGCGCCGGAGCCGCCACCGCGCCCCCCTCGCGGACCGATGCCGCGGACATCGGAGGGAGCGCCGCGCAGGCGCGGCTGGACAAGCTGTACAAGGCCGCCCAGGCCGAGCACCGGACCCAGGTCCTGGTCTACGGCCCCAGCCAGAACTTCTACGCCGGCGCCTACCGGGCCTTCCAGGAGCGCTACCCGGCGATCACCATCATCCCCCAGCCGATCTTCGGGCCGCAGCTGACCACCAAGCTGGCCGAGGAGTTCGCCAGCGGCAAGCACGCGGCGTCCCTCCAGACCAACGGTGGCTCCGGCATAGCCCTCAGCGACCAGGCCGGGCAGTGCCGGCCCTACAAGCCCTTCACCGCGGCCTATCTGAGCCCGGACCAGGTCGGCCCGAACGACAGCTTCGCGGCCTTCGTACGCTTCGCCGTGGGCATCGAGTACAACACCGACAAGCTCACCGCCCGTCAGGCGCCCCGGAGCTGGACGGAACTCGCCCGGCCGGCCTGGCGCGGCAGGCTCGTCCAGGCCGACCCCGCCAACGTCGGCGTCACCTCGCTCATGATCTCCCACCTGACCGAGGCCAGGAAGCTGAACACCGACTGGACCGGACGGCTGCTCGACAACTCGCCCCAGACGGTGGACACCGCCGCCCTGGCCGAGCAGTCCCTCGCCCGCGGCGAGCGCGAGGTGATGGTGGCCGACAACTCCGCCGTCTACGCCGCGGCGCGCGCCAAGAACCTGCCGGTCGGCTTCGTCTTCCCCACCGAGGAAGGCGCGCGCTTCGACACCCAGTACCTGTGCCTGCTGAAGGGGGCGCCCGCGCCGGAGGCCGCCCAGCTGCTCGTCAACTGGCTCCACACCGAGGAGGGGCAACGGGCGCTCGCCGGTGCCGGCCTGTACGGCACCCGGCCCCAAACCCCCGCCCCCGACGGACTGCCGCCCCTGTCGCGGATCCAGTCCCGCATCATCCCCGAGATCCCGCCCGGCCGGCAGGCAGAGGCGGTCAACCGGACCATCGCCGTGGTCAAGCGGCTGGAGAAGTAGGAGTCCCACCCCATGCGCATCGGTACTTTCGGCGATGGACGCCTCGCCGTGGTCCTCGCGGACGGCTCCGTCGACGTCACCGAACTCCTCGACGGCCAACCCCTGTACCAGGTCATCGGGCAGGGGGAACCGCCGGCGCTCCGGATCGGCCCCGCCGACCTGGCCGACCGGCCCAGGCTGTGCACCGCGGAGCTGGACTGGCAGCCCCCGCTGCCCCACCCCGGGAAGATCATCGGAGCCCCCGCCAACTACTACGACCACATCGACGAGATGCCCGATTCGGCCACCATCGTCGACTGGGGGCTGTTCCTCAAGGCCCCCACGTCCGTCATCGGGCACGGCGGCACCGTACGCCTGCCCTGGAGCGACAAGCGCACCGATCACGAAGGCGAACTCGCCGTCGTCATAGGCCGTTCGGCCCGCAAGGTCAGTCCCCGGGACGCCCTGCGCCATGTCTTCGGCTACACCTGTCTGCTCGACGTCACGGTGCGTTCCACCGAAGACCGCTCACTGCGCAAGTCCTTCGACACCTTCACCCCCGTCGGCCCCTGGATCACGACCGCCGACGAGATTCCCGATCCGGGACGGCTGGAGCTGAGCTGCCATGTCAACGGCGAGCTCAGACAGCACACGTCCACCAGCAAGATGATCTATTCCGTCCCCCACCTGATCGCCTACGCCAGCGCCGCCATGACCCTGCACCCGGGCGACATCATCGCCACCGGAACGCCCGCGGGCGTCGGTCCCCTCACCCACGGGGACCGGGTGACCGTCACCATCGACCGCATCGGCACACTGGAGGTCCTCGTCAGCGGCGAGGACGCGATTCCCTACCAGGACCGGCCCGGGCACAAGGCGGAACGATGACCGAACACACCGACCGGAACGACGCGGAACGCCGCCTTCAGGCCGCTTTGGACATCGACATGTACCAGCAGCCGGGCCACCTGATCCGACGCGCCCAGCAGGTGCACACCCACCTGTGGACCAGCAGCGTCTCCACGGAGATCACCTCCACCCAGTTCGCCGTGCTCAGCGTGATCGCCGAACGGCCGGGCTCGGACCAGAACACGATCTCCCGGCGCGTCTCCCTCGACACCTCCACCGTGGCCGAAGTGGTCTACCGCCTCACCGAACGCGGCTACCTCACGCGAGTCAAGGACCCGGCCGACCGCCGGCGCAACCTGCACAGCCTCTCACCCGAGGGCGAGCGCGTCTTCACCGAAGTCTCCCGCTCCGCCGCCGACATGACCGACCGCATGACCGCAGTCCTGTCCGAGCACGACCGCGACGAACTCGTCCGCATCCTGCAAAACCTCGTCGAGGCGGGCGAGCGCCTGCGCGAAGAGAACCCCGGAGGCGAGAAGTGAGCCGCCGCGTCCCCCTCGTCCTCGCCTGCGGGGACTACGACCGCACCGAACCCCTGCGCTCCGGCACCGTGACCCCCGACGGCGTCGACCTCACGTATCTCGCCCTGCCTCCGGAGGAGATCTTCTACCGGATGCTGCGCCACCGGGAATTCGAGGCGGCCGAACTGTCCTTGTCGTCCTACCTGATGAACCTCGACCGCACCGGCGACTTCATCGCCCTGCCGGTCTTCCCGTCACGCACCTTCCGCCACAACGCCATCTACATCAACGCCGACAGTGACATCCGCGTACCCGCCGACCTCGCCGGCCGCCACGTCGGCGTTCCCGAGTACCAGATGACGGCCGCCGTGTGGATCCGCGGCACCCTCGCCGAGCGCCACGGCCTGCCCGTGTCCGCACCCCGCTACCGCACCGGCGGCCTCAACCAACCCGGCCGGGCCGAAAAGCTCCCGCTGCCCGAGCACCTCGGCGTCGAGATCGAACCCATCGGCCCCGCGCAGACCCTGACCGGCATGCTGCTGGACGGCGGGATCGACGCCCTCTACAGCGCCCGCCTGCCGCTCCCCTTCGCCGAGGGCGACCCGCGCATCGTCCGTCTCTTCCCGGACCCGCGTGCCGTGGAGGAGCAGTACGCCCTCGACACCGGGATCTTCCCGATCATGCACGTCGTCGTGGTGCGCCGCGACGTCTACGAGCAGCGCCCCTGGCTGGCCCGCAGCCTGTACAAGGCGTTCGAGGAGGCACGCGGTATCGCCCTCGCCCGCATCGGCGAGACCAACGCGCTCCGTTACTCACTGCCCTGGCTCTACGACGATCTCGCCCGGGCCCGCTCCGTCCTCGGGCACGACTACTGGCCCTATGGCGTCGATGCCAACGACACCACCCTGCGCACCCTGCTTCGCTACTCGCACGAACAGGGCCTGACCGGGCGGAGGTTCGCTCCCGCGGACATCTTCGCCTCCGAATGCCTGGACGCCTATCGCGTGTGACACCGTTCGCCGTTCTCGTCCGCTGGGCCGGGCAGTTGTTGCTCGGCCCAGATGCACTTGCCGTCGCTCGTGTAGCGGGTGCCCCAGGCATGGGAGAGCGCGGCGACCAGGTGCAGTCCGCGTCCGCCCTCGTCGCTGGCCGCGGCACGCCGGACCCGTGGGGTGGCCTGGCTGCCGTCACTGACCTCGCAGATGAGGGTGCGGCCGCGCAGCAGCCGCAGCCGCAGGGGGCCCTTGGCGTGCCGTATGACGTTGCCGACGAGTTCGCTGACCAGGAGTTCGGTGGTCATCGTCAGCTCCGGCAGGTCCCACCTGGCCAGTTGCTCGCGTACGTGGTCACGTGCCAGGCCCGCGGACTGCGGCTCCTCGGCCAGCTCCCAGGACGCGATGTCCCCGGAACCCATCCGGTGGAGGCGGGTGACGAGGAGCGCGGCGTCGTCCCCGATCGACTGCCGGGCCGGGAGCAGCGCCCGCATGCACGCGTCGCAGAGGCTCTCGACGTCCGCGGACGCGTGCCGCGCCAGTACGCGGCAGACGTCGGTCAGACCGTGCTCGATGTCCAGGTCCGCCGCTTCGAGCAGGCCGTCCGTGCACAGGGCCAGCAGACTGCCCTCCGGTAGTTCCCGCTCCTTGGTGGTGAAGGGGAGTTCGGCGGCCCCGAGGGGCGGGTCCGGGAGATCGCCGGGGGTGGACACGGTGCCGTCCGGCAGGGCGAGGGCCGGGGCGGGATGGCCCGCGCGGGCCATGGAGCACATCCCGGTGGTGGAGTCGTACACGGCATACAGACAGGTGGCGTAGAAGTCCTCACCCAGGCCGCAGACGATGTCGTTGAGGTGGGCGAGGACGTCGTCGGGCGGAAGCTCCAGATAGGCCAGCGTGCATACGGCCGTGCGCAGGCGTCCCATGGTGGCGGCCTCGGACAGGCCGTGCCCCATGACGTCGCCGATGACGAGGGCGACCCGGCCGGACGAGAGGGGGATCACGTCGTACCAGTCCCCGCCGACGTCCGTGCCGGCGCTCGCGGGCACGTAACGGGCCGCGGCGGTGACGGCCCCGACGCTGGGCAGAGTCCGCGGGAGCAGGGATCGCTGCAACTCCTGGGCACGGGCGTGCTCGGCGTCGTACAGCCGGGCACGTGCCAGGGCCTGGCCGACGAGCCCGCTCAGCGCCATCAGCAGGGTCCGCTCGTCATCGGACGGCTGGTAGGGCTCGTCGAACGTGATGACGCAGCTGCCGATGGGCTTCCCGGACGCGATGAGCGGCAGAAAGATCCAGGCCTGTTTCCGGGAGGCGGCCAGCCTTCCGGCCAGGTCGGGGTAGAGCGAGAGATAAGTCTCGGGAGAGCCCATGATGATCGGCAGGCGGGCGCGGAGGACGTCGTGGAAGGGGGAATGGGAGGCCTGCGGCGCGTCCACGACGGAGTGGAGGAATTCCGGGGGGTACCCCCTGGAGCCGACCACCTGCCGACGCCCGTTCTCGAAAACCTCGACCACCAGCCCCTGCGCACGGAACAGCGGCAGGATCCGATCGCCCACCACCTGCGCGACGTCGTGTGAGGTCACGGCGTCGCTGAGAGCGGTCGTCAGCTCGGCGAGGCGTGCTGCCCGCTCGGCGGCCGTGCTGTCCGCCGCCCCGCGGCCGGCCGGCTTCGCCGGTGCGGGCACCGGGGGCGCCGCGACCCACTGCGCCGCCCAGTTCGCGAGCGATGTCAGGAACGCCTGCTCGGAGGCTGTCGGCCCGGCTGCCGTCGTCAGGACGGACAGGACACCCAAGGGAGCCGCGGCACCCGGAAGCGGAACGGACAGCAGGGTGAGGGGTGTGGAGCCGGCCGTCGCACCGAGGGCCGCCGCGAGAGGGCGGGAGGGATCGGCCGTAACGGTCAGCCGGACGAGCGTGCCCTCGGCCATGGCGCGGGCCGGCGCGCTGCCGCGCTTCTCCGCCTCCATGCCCTCCCAGCCGCGCAGGGTCTCCAGGGGCAGCCCTCTGCTCGCGACGAGGCGAGCCCGGCCCTGGTCCGACACGTGCAGCGTGGCCGCGAGCCCCCGGAGCGCGGCGACGGCCTGGTCCAGCACACACGACATCGCGTCCCGGTGCCCCGATTCACCGCGGAAGGCAGCCTCCAGCAGGGACAGACGCCCGTCCAGCTCGGACTCCCGCGACGCCGCCCGGTTATCAGCACTCAGGTGCTTCATATCTGTTTGCCGATGTCATCAGGCCGGAACCCGGCCCTGGTCGTATCCATTGCCGATGAACCGGAGAGCGGCAAATCCCTCATACCTCAATCAATGCACGGAAAAGACACCATGACCAGCCTGATCGCCGCCGAATATCACGTGCGCACAGACGCGATATCACTCTGCGCATCCCGATGAACACACGCGGGGACACCGAAGATCCCGTCCACTGACGCACCACAGGCGCCGCCCGCACCTCGAGGACGGCCATCGACCGGCACCGCTCGGGATTGAGCGATCTGACTCACATTTTCAACTCCTCACGCAACCTTTAACCTCTCTGGTTGATCCAAACCCCACGGGTCGCGTATTTTCACGCGGCCGCGCCCGCGAGGCCCGCACATGGGTGCGCCCTCCATATGGCACGAAACATCCCAGTATTTCCAGAGAGGAGCCCCCGTGGCCGCTTCGGCGCCGAAGCGGCGGCGAAAGATCCGCCGACGGGCAGACATGTCACTGATAGGTGGCATTCGTCCTCCTATAGCCGTACTTTCGGCTCTGCTCCTCTCCCTGGCGGGAATCACCGCCCTCACCTTCGGCAAGACCGAGAACGTCCTCGTCCCCAAGGCAGTGCTGACCTCCCAGCAGCGCTTCGCCGAAGACGGGGCCGTCTCGCTCCGCGCCTCCCTCGACGAGTCGGTCACCGACCTCGAACGCACCGCCATCCTCTTCAACGAGGGCAACCCGGTCTCCGCGGACGCCGTGCTCGACAAGACGGGCAGCGTCTACCAGAAGTGGAGCGGCACCGCGATCATCGAGATCAAGTCGGGCAAGCTGCTCGCCGCCCGGGGCGAGACCGTGCCGCTGACGGTGATCGACCGCACCAAGCTCTCCGACGAGGACGGCCTGGCGCCCCGCCTGGTCCGGCTGAAGAACGGCCAGACCCGGCTGATCGCCCTCGCCCTGCTCTCCTGGAAGGGCCGGCCCCAGCAGCTGCTGATCGCCTCCAGCAATCTGAAGGTGCCCGGGGTGAGCCTGGGCACGGGCCGCGGCATCGGCGTCGTCGACTCGACCGGCACGATCCTCAGCAGCGACGGCGCCCTCGACAGCGAACGGGCCCAGGCCCAGCTGAAGAAGTTCGCCACCACCGCCGCCAAGAAGGCCCGGCAGAACCCCCTCAGCTCCAAGGAGCCGGGCTCCGGCGGCTACGCGGGCGTCAGCGGCAGCTTCACCGGCGACTCCGCGGGCGACCGGCGGACCGTCGGCGGCTACGCCTCGCTCGCCGCCGCCGAGCCGGGCGAGTCCACGGTGGCCAGCGGCCTGGGGCTGAACATCGTCACCCAGGTCGGCATCACCGAGCGCGCCTCCCAGCTGGCCCGGCCGGCGTTCGGGCTGGCCGCCGCGGGCGCGCTGCTGCTCATCGGCGGGCTCGCCATCGCGCTGCTGCTCGGCACCGTACAGCGCCCCCTGATCCGGCTGTTCCTGGAGAGCCGCCGGCTCACCCGCGGCGACCTGGCCCGCCCGGTGACCGTGCCCCGGTTCGGCGAGGCCGCCCGGATCGGCCGCGCCCTGGAGCGGCTGCGGCAGCAGCTGCACGGGGAATCCCCCGAGGGCGCGCCGTCCGGTGCCCGCGGCGGCCGGCGCCTGGGCACCCGCGCCCTGGTCGCCGTCTCCGCCGTCCTGCTGCTGACCTGGTCGATTCCGCTGACCCTGCTGCTCAACCGCCCCGACTCGACCGTACGCATCCCGGCCCAGGTGGTCCGCGACCAGAAGGCGCGCACCGAGACCATCAGCGACCGGGTGCGCCGGGGGCTCAACGAGGGCGACGCGGACCTGTCCGCCGTCGCCGCCCTGATCGGCGGCCGCACCACGCCCGCCGACATGACGACCGTGCTGGAGCGCACCATCGAGGAGCACCCCCGCTACGAGTCCGTCTACGTCCTGAGCGCCGACGGCGAGGTCCTCGCCCGGGCCGGGTCCGCCCCGCACCACTCGTCCGGCGAACGCCCCGCCGCCCAGGCCCTCAAGGTGTCCGGGCACGGCGGCAAGAAGCCCGTCATCCGTGCCACGGCCCCGCTCCAGGGGCAGGCGGGCGCCGCCGTCGTGGGCGAGTTCGACATCAACTTCGTCAACGCGCTGCTGCGCCGCGACGGCCTCGGCCAGGTCCGGGTGGTCGACGCCAAGGGCCGGGTCATCGCCGGGAACACCGGCTATCTGGCCTTCCAGAAGATGCCCGGACACCTGACCGGGCTGTTCGACGCCAAGCGGGCGCACGCCGAGGTCCAGCGCGGCGACGACGTGCGGATCGCGGCCGCGGCCCCGATGACGGGCGGCGGCGCGGCGAAGGTCCTCGACTGGACCGTCGTCAGCTGGCAGCCCGCGTCCCGGCTCGAAATCCCCGCGTACACCCTCCAGAACCGCACCGTGCTGGTCGGGCTGCTCGGCCTCACCGCGGCCGCGGCCTGCCTGGGCTGGCTGCACATCGTGGTCGTCCGCCCGCTGCGCGCCCTCGCCGACCAGGCCGAGACGCTCGCGGACGGCGACCGGCGTACCGTCCTCTTCCCGCGCCACCACGACGAGGTCGGCGCCGTCGTCCGCAGCCTGGAGCTCATCCGGCAGCAGCTGCAAGAGCAGCAGCGCGGACGCGACGGCGCTCGCCCCCTCGCCGGAAGGAACTGAACACCGTGCTCTTCCTCTACACCGTGCTCATGGTGTGCTGCGCGATCCTGCTGGTCGCCGGGGTCGTGGAGCAGCGGCGGCACTTCGCCAACCTGGACAACATCCCCACCCGGGTGCTGGTCAACGGCATCCGCGGCAAGTCGTCCATCACCCGGTTGTGCGCGGGTGCGCTGCGCGGCGGCGACCTGGTCACCGTCGCCAAGACCACCGGTACGGCGGCCCGGTTCATCCACCCCGACGCCACCGAGGAGCCGGTCTACCGCAAGTTCGGCATCGCCAACGTCGTCGAGCAGATCGGCATCGTGCGGCGCGCCGCCGCGTACCGCCCGGACGCGCTGGTCATCGAGTGCATGGCCGTCATGCCGGCCCTCCAGGAGATCAACCAGTCCAAGCTGATCCGCTCCACGATCGGCGTGCTGTGCAACGTCCGCGAGGACCACCTCGCCGAGATGGGCCCGACCCTGGACGACGTGGCGCGCTCGCTGTGCCGTTCCATGCCGGAGGGCGGCATCTGCGTCACCGCCGAGAAGGAGCGCCTGCACATCCTCCAGGAGGAGGCCGACGCCCGCGACTGCCGCCTGATCTACGCCGACCCGGAGACGGTCAGCGACGAGGAGCTGCGCGGCTTCAGCTGGTTCACGTTCAAGGAGAACGTGGCGATCGCGCTCACCGTCGCCGAACTCCTCGGCGTGGAGCGCGAGACGGCCCTGAAGGGCATGTACGACGCGCCGCCGGACCCCGGCGTGCTGTCGGTCGAGCGCTACCGCACCCCCGAGGGCAAGCGGCTGCGCTTCGCCAACGTCTTCGCGGCCAACGACCCCGAGTCGACGCTGATGAACATCAACCAGCTGCTCGACCTCGGGGCCATCCACCGCCCGCTCAACGTGGTGATCAACTGCCGCCCCGACCGCGTCGAACGCAACGGCCAGATGGGCGAGATCATCCCCGGCCTCGACCCCGAGCACGTCTTCGTGATCGGCCACCCGGCCAAGTCCGCCATCGACGCCATCCCGGCCGCGTACCGCTCGCGCGCCGTCGATCTCGGCGGCGACCGGCGCGACCCGGAGGAGTTCATGCAGCAGATGCTCGGGATGCTCGGCCCCGACTCCTCGCTGGTCGCCATCGGCAACATCCACGGCCAGGGCGAGCTGCTCCTGGAGCACCTCGCCGAACTCCCCCCGGACGACGACCCGGACGCCCCCGACGCCGCCGCCGACCCGGCGCCCGCAGGACCGGCGGCCGTGGACACCCCGGCCCATGTCGGCGGGGTCCCGGCCGGCCACACCCCGGCCGACACCGACGGCACACTGCTCCCCGCCATGCCCGAACACGGCGACACGGTGCAGCTGTACGCGCCCCGTATCGACCCGTACCAGCGCTACCCCGAGGCGTACGAGACGCGCTACGGGCAGCGGCAGTACGCCCCGGAGCCCGCGCAGGACGGCTCGGCCGGCTCCCGCGGCTTCTTCGAGCCCCGGGTACCGCCCACGCCCCTCGTCGCAGATCCGCCCCTCGTCGCAGACCAGCCCCCCGCAGCAGACCAGCAGTGGCAGAGCCCAGGAGAGCCGCGTTGATCCCCTCCGTCCTCACCCCCGAGATCGCCGCGCTCGGTATCGCGCTCGGGCTCTTGTTCTCGCTCGTCTGCTATCTGACGACCAACCTCTCGCCCGGCGGCATGATCACCCCGGGCTGGCTCGCGCTCACCCTCGTCGAGGACCTCCAGCGCGCCGCCATGGTCGTCGGCGTCACGGTGCTCACCTACGTGTGCGTCCTGCTGCTCCAGCGCTTTGTGATCCTCTACGGCAAGCGGCTGTTCGCGGCCGTCGTGCTCACCGGCGTGCTGCTCCAGGCCACGGTGATGATCGCGCTGACGATCGAGTTCCCGCTGATGTACAGCAACCAGACGCTCGGATTCATCGTGCCCGGCCTGATCGCCTACCAGCTGGTGCGCCAGCCCAAGGGCCCCACGCTGCTGGCCACCGGCTCGGTGACGCTCATGGCGTACGTCGTCCTCACCGCCGGGATCCTGCTCGGCGTCATGCCGTCCTCCTGACCCCACCACCGGAGCCGACCATGTCTGCCAAGAAGAACTCGAAGAAACGCCTCGTCATACACGCCGCGACCGTGATCGCGCTGCTCGGCACCAGCGCGTTCCTGACCGTGGAGCTGCGCAAGGAGGAGAGCGCCAAAGCCCCGGCGGTGCAGAAGGTCACCGACGACCCGCAGCTGGAGAACAGCGCCCAGGACACCGGGGAGCGGACCTGGGAGCGACTGAAGAACCCGGACCGCACCGTGCTGCGCGGCTCGAAGGGCCAGGTGCTCGCCACCTTCACCGACGGCGCCCGCACCGCCACCCTCAAGGGCCCCAGCCGCACCTTCGCCGAGCCCGCCAACACCACCTCCCGCGTGGTGACCGAGGACTGGGTGCGGCTGATGCCCGAGCCCTGGCGCAAGGGGGCGGAGAAGGAGAAGTGGTTCAAGGACTGGTTCCAGGAGTTCTTCAACAGCGAAGAGGACGACGTCTTCGCGATCGCCTTCCAGTACATCCAGGGCGCGCCGGTCAAGAAGGACGACGAGGGCATCCCGTACGCCGGTGACGCCGTCTTCGGGCCGTTCAAGGCGGACGGCGTCGACCGCCTGGAGCAGAACGACTTCTTCGACTACCTGGGCATCCCGTACACCTTCCGGAACGGCTCCATCATGCAGCCGCGCAAGGAGCGCTACCGGGCGCTGGACTGCTCCGGCTTCATGCGCATGGTGTGGGGCTACCGCGCCCGCTACCCGCTGAGGGCCACCAACACCCTCGGGGACGGACTGCCGCGCACCGCCGACGGCATGGCCCGCTCGAACGTGGGCACCGACATCATCAAGCTCCAGGGCCCCTCGCCCTGGTACACGCGCCCGACCAACATCGACGTGCTGCAACCCGGCGACCTGCTCTTCTTCAAGATGGACCACCGCACCGGGAACCACATGGACCACGTCGCCCTGTACCTCGGCGTGGACACCGACGGCCACCGGGTGTTCATCTCCAGCCGCAAGGAGGTCAACGGCCCGACCATGGGCGACAAGGGCGGTGCCTCGCGCATCGACGGCAACGGCTTCTACGCCAAGCTGTTCCGCAGCGCGAAGCGGCTCTAGAGCGCGGCTCCGGGGAGGGGTACGGACGGCTGCGTCGAGCCCCGTACCGCTCCCCCGTGCTCAGCGCACGCTCCTTTACTGGCAGGGGTGCGCGAGCACAGGGGAGGGGCGTCGTCGCCGGGTCGTTCGCCCGGGCTGGTCCGCCTGGCCGGCGTGGCTGTGATCAGGTATTCACCGCTTAGGCGGTGACCTCGTCGTTCTCGCGGGTCACGCTGAGGACGCAGCCGGTGTCCGGGTCGATCAGGACCTCGAAGACCTCGTGGCCGCGCTTGACGTCGACGTCCCAGACCTTCTTGGACTCCTTGTGGTCCTGGTCCTTGTGGTCCCGGTCCTTGTTCCCGTGGTCCTTGTGGTCGCGGTCCTTGTTCTCGCGGTCCTTGTGGTCGTCGGTCCGCTGCTGCGGGCCCTTGTGCTTGGACTCCTCGCGCTTGTGGTCCTCCCCGTGCTTCTGCTCCTTGCCGGCCTCGTCCTCCTCCTCGCACTCGTCTTCCAGCTCGGCGCTGATGGCCCGGCCACCGACCTCGCACTCGGCGATCTCGACAGCCTCGTTGAGCGTCACGCGGCCTCCGCGCTTGCCCTCGTCCTCTTGCTTGTTCTCGTCGTCCTGCTTGCCCTCGTCCTCTTGCTTGCCCTCGTCCTCGTGGCGGCGCTCGTCCTCCTGCCGCTCCTCGCCTCCGTGGCGGGCCTCGTTCTGGGGCTGAGCCTCCTTGCGGGGCTGCTCGGCGGCCTCGGACTCCGAGGAGCCGTACTGCTGCCCGAGGTTCGAGTACTGGGCGAGGGCGGCGTATGCCTTGCCGACGCCGGGGATCGCGCGGGCGGCGTTGTCCTTGCTGCCCTGGTCGTCGCTCTCGGACTCGGCGGCCTGCTCCTCGTCCATCGCGCGGTCGGCGGAGGGCTGCGCGAGGCTGCGCTGCTGAGCGCCGCCGTACTGGCCGCCGTTGCCGTGCTCACGCTTGTTCTCGTGGTCGCGCTTGTTCTCGTGCTCGCGCTTCTTCTCGTGGTCGCGCTTGTTGTTCTGCTCGTTGTTCTCGTTCTCGTTGTTGTTGTTCTCGTCCTCGTCCTCGTCCTTGTTCTCGTCCTTGTTCTCGTTCTTATTCTCGTGGTCGCGCTTGTTCTCGTGGTCGCGCTTCTTCTCGTGGTCGCGCTTGTTCTCGTGCTCGCGCTTGTTCTCGTCCTGCTCCTCGTTGCCCTGCTGGCAGCTGCTGTTCGCCCCGGAATGGGGACCCGGGGTGGCACTGCCGGCCGCCCAAGCGGCCGTCGGCGCACCGGTGACGAGTGCCGCGGCCGCGATAGCTCCGGCTGATGCGACACCCCAGCGGCGAAGGGCGCGGCGGGGCCGCTGGGTGAATCTGATGTGCTGGGTCATGGGCTGTTTTCACTCCTTGGCACAGGGAGGCTCCGGACCGGCAGCGCGCCGGACGCAGTGCACCCTTCCCCGGGCCCCTCCCGCCGTAGCGGGTTTCGATCTTCAGTCCCCCGATTGGCGTCAAATCTGTACGTCATATCCTGCGTATGGATCACAAGCGCGCAGGATGCGCTCTGATCATGCCCATTACGTCGCCTCAGGAGGGTCGATGACCACCCGTACCGCAGTCGTCACCGGCGCGAGCAGCGGGATCGGGGCCGCGACCGCCCGCCGCCTCGCCGCCGCCGGATTCCGCGTCGTCCTCGCCGCCCGCCGCAAGGAGCGCGTCGAGGCGCTCGCCGCCGAGTTGACGGAGGCCGGGCACGAGGCCGTGGCGCAGGTGCTGGACGTGACCGACCGCACCGCCGTGGACGCCTTCGCCGCCGGCCTGGACCGCTGTGACGTACTGGTCAACAACGCGGGCGGGGCCCTCGGCACCGAGACCGTCGCGACCGCCGACCCGGCCGACTGGCGGGCGATGTACGAGGTCAACGTGGTGGGCGTGCTCAACGTCACACAGGCCCTGCTGCCCGCGCTGATCGCCTCAGGCGACGGCACCGTCGTCGTTCTGTCCTCCACCGCGGGCCACATCGCCTACGAGGGCGGCGGCGGTTACGTGGCGGCCAAGCACGGCACCCACGCCATCGCCGCCACCCTCCGGCTCGAGCTGTGCGGCGACCCGGTGCGGGTGATCGAGATCGCCCCGGGCATGGTCCGGACCGACGAGTTCGCGGTGAACCGCTACCGCGGCGACGAGGACAAGGCCGCCGCGGTCTACGAGGGCGTGGCCGAGCCGCTCACCGCCGACGACGTCGCCGACACCGTCGAGTGGGCGGTCACCCGCCCCTCGCACGTCAACATCGACCTGATGGTCATCCGCCCGCGCGCCCAGGCGGCCCAGCACAAGGTGCACCGGGAGCGCTGACCCCCAGGACGGCAGACGCGACGACGGCCCGCCCCGGTACAACACCGGGGCGGGCCGTCGTCGATGACGGTGCGCGGGTCAGGCGGCTTCGCCGGTGCGGATGCTGATCCAGCCGGTCCAGCCGGTGCAGTCACGGTTGATTCCGCTACTGCGGGCACAGACGCGGAACTTGATCCGGCCGGTCTCCGTCATGTCGTAGTCGCAGGTGACTGTCCAGCCCGTGCCGAGCGCGTTGTCGCACTCGCCCTCGCGGCCGTAGTCGGTGTACCAGTCGACCACGGTGCGCTGGCCGTCCGCGTAGAGGTCGGTGGCCTCGATGTCGTCGCCGTTGCCGATGAAGCACCCTTTGCCCGTCCAGACATCGAGGGTCGGGTGCAGGTTGCTGACGCAGGTCTTGCCGTCTGCGGCGGAGGCGGGGGCGGCGGAAAAGCCGCCCACAATCAGGGCGGCGGCGCCGACCGCGGAAGCGGCACGGGAAATGAATCTCACCTGTTCTCCTCTGCGAATCAGGGAAATGGATTGCGGAGATGCTAGCGGCCTCAGGCGGCCGTGAAAACCGCCTGCGATCAAGCTCTTTGTACCGTGAAGTAGCTCCGCTCCGGTAACCTCAGAAGAACCTCAAGAAATTCACGAACAGAAAGCAGCCTGCTATTCTCCGCTGCGTGTCGGCGATCAATCACGTGCCATTGATGGTGAATTGGACACGATTTCTTTCGAATTGCCAGGGCGCGGGCAACGCGATGGCCCCGACCTTGACCGGTCGGGGCCATCGATCACGTGCGGTCCTGCGCCTCAGCCCTTCACGCACACCAGCTGCTTGAGCTTCGCCACCACCTCGACGAGGTCCCGCTGCTGGTCGATGACCTTCTCGATGGGCTTGTACGCGCTGGGGATCTCGTCCACGACGCCGGAGTCCTTGCGGCACTCCACACCCCGCGTCTGCTCCTCCAGGTCCCGCGTGGAGAAACGCTTCTTCGCGGCATTGCGGCTCATCTTCCGGCCCGCGCCATGCGAGGCGGAGTTGAACGACGCCGCGTTACCCAGCCCCTTGACGATGTACGAACCGGTGCCCATCGAGCCGGGGATGATCCCGTACTCGCCGCTGCCCGCCCGGATCGCGCCCTTGCGGGTCACCAGCAGGTCCATGCCCTCGTAGCGCTCCTCCGCCACATAGTTGTGGTGGCACGAGATGACGGGCTCGAAGACCGGCCTGGCCTTCTTGAACTCCTTGCGGACGACGTCCTGGAAGATCGCCATCATGACCGCGCGGTTGTACTTCGCGTACTCCTGCGCCCAGAACAGATCGTGCCGATACGCCGCCATCTGCGGGGTGTCCGCGATGAAGACCGCCAAGTCGCGGTCGACCAGGCCCTGGTTGTGCGGCAGCTTCCGGGCCTCGCCGATGTGGTACTCGGCCAGCTCCTTGCCGATGTTCCGGGAGCCGGAGTGCAGCATCAGCCAGACCGAGCCCGCCTCGTCGAGGCAGAACTCGATGAAGTGGTTACCGGAGCCGAGCGAACCCATCTGCTTCACGGCCCGCTCCTGACGGAACCTGACCGCCTCGGCGACCTCGCCGAACCGCCCCCAGAAGTCGTCCCACCCCGGCGCCGAGAAGCCGTACAGCCGCCCCGGGTCGACCGGGTCCTCGTGCATCCCGCGCCCGACCGGGATCGCCTGCTCGATCCGCGACCGCAGCCGCGAGAGGTCCCCAGGGAGGTCCTCGGCTGTCAGCGAGGTCCGCACGGCCGACATCCCGCAGCCGATGTCGACGCCGACCGCCGCCGGGCACACGGCGCCCTGCATCGCAATCACCGACCCGACGGTGGCGCCCTTCCCGTAGTGCACATCCGGCATCACGGCCAGGCCCTTGATCCACGGCAGCGTCGCCACATTCCGCAGCTGCTGCATGGCCACGCCCTCGACCGTCGCAGGATCGGTCCACATACGGATCGGAACCTGCGCCCCGGGCAGCTCGACATACGACATGTTTTACTCATTCCCCCACAGAAGACTGAAAACGCAAAAGCCGGGCCAAGGCCCCCAAGATCGGCGGGCGACCGGCAGACGCGGCGGTGCGTGCGATAGACATTGTCTTCAGCCCCCACCCACGGGCGGCAAGCAGTTTTCGCTCGAAAAGACGCGAGAAGTGACGCGGAGGGACAAGGTTGGTGCAGCCAGCGCAGCAGCGAAGGGCGTATGTGCCGGGTGCCGCACGGACCGCCGCCGTGCTCACCGCCCTCCTCGCCGCCATCGGCCTCAGCGGTTGCACCAGCACCGCCTCGAACGCGGGCCTCGACGACGGCAAGTCCGGCGACTCCGGGGCGCCGGTGGCCGCCGCGCCCGGCAAGTACCGCACCCTCCCCGAGGCGTGCGGCTCGGTCGACTCCAAGACGCTGCGCACCCTGCTGCCCGGCGCCGACGAGGACGCCGAGGTGTACGACGGCCAGGCCACCGTCACCTATGACACCGACCGGCGGGTCGGCTGCCGCTGGAAGCTGGAGACGGGGAGCGGCACCCGCTATCTCACCATCGACTTCGAGCGCGTCGTCTCGTACGACCCGACGGTCAGCGACGACGACCAGGCGAAGGACCGGTACGAGAAGAAGGCCGCCGCCGTGCACCTCCCCGGCGCCTCGGCCTCCCCCGGCACCCCCTCCGGCTCGGGCTCCGGTTCCGGCTCGCCGAGCAAGAGCGCGTCGAAGGAGTCCTCCTCGGCCTCCTCCGGGACCTCCGGGACCTCCGCGACCTCCGGCATCTCCGGGAACGACGTCCCCCGGAACGGCGGCTCGAAGGACGACGACTCCTCGACCGAGGAGCCGAAGAGCGGCACCTCCGGGACCGACACGTCCGGGACCGGCGCCTCCGGCGACGCCGACGGCGAGGAGACCACCGCGCCGCGCCGCCTGGACGACCTCGGCGACGACGCGTTCCTCGACGACCAGCTCATCACCACCGACTCCGGCATCCACCGCGATGTCACCGTCGTCTTCAGGTCCTCGAATGTGATTGCCACCATTGAGTACGACCAGTGGTCGACCGACAAGACGCACATTCCCAGCAGCGAAGAATTGCAGGTCAACGCGGAAGATCTGGCCCAGGAGCTGACCGGGCGGCTCAACGAATAGACCGGTGGACGGGGCGCCGCGCAAGACGTCCGAATTGGGCCGCCCGCGCATCGGCCGCGTACCGTGCCGACTAATGACGCGGGCGGGACGGCCGCCCATCGACCGAGAACGAGCGAAGGACCCATGCACCGAACAGCCCCTCGACTCGCCCGTATATTCGCCAGCGCAGCCGTACCGGTGGTGCTCGTCGCAGGCTGCTCCTCCGGCTCCGACAAGGACGGAAACGACGGAAAGAACTCGGACGGCGCGTCGAAGTCGGCCACACCCAGCCCGACGCCGACCGTCGCGGCCGCAAAGTACGAGACGCTCCCCGAGGTCTGCCCGACCCTGTCGGCGAAGACCATCGACCAACTGGTGCCCAAGGCCGGGAGCAAGAAGGGCAAGGAGCTCCCCTCCGCCGACGCCAACCAGTCGGCCAGCTGCCTTTGGGCCGGGCTCAACGGCTTCAAGTACCGGCAGCTGACCGTGTCCCTCAAGCTCTTCAGATCCGAGGTGTCGCTGGGCTCCGGCGACAAGCGCGCCGAGACCTACGCCACCGACCAGGCCCGGAAGGCCGCCACGGCGGACGGCGCCAAGAACGCCAAGTCCGGGCAGGTGTCCGGCCTCGGTGACGCGGCCACCACCGTCAGCACGGAGACGAAGAAGGACGGCGACGAGTTCCGGAACCAGACCGTCGTGGTCCGCACGGCGAATGTGGTCGTGACCCTCGAGTACGACGGCGCGGGCTACGAGGACGAGAAGACGCCCGACCCCAAGGCGCTGCTCAAGGACGCCCAGACCGCCGCCAAGGAGGTCGTCGCCTCGATCGGGAAGGACGCCGGGAAGAGCTCCGGAACGGGCGCTTCCAGCGGCGGCGCCGCATAGCCGTCAACGCCCTTCCCCCGCCGCCACTTCCCCGTCCCCCCGTCCACCGCCCTTGACGTGTATGCGACGCTGGGCGCGCCGAATGTTGTAGGACGGGGGAGGGGTCGCGGGTGGCCGCGATGCAGCTGACACGTACGCACCGAATACTGATCGGGGTGGTCGTCACCGGGGCGGTGGTGATCGCCGCGATCGGCTTCGCGGGCTCCTACTCCGCCGTGCGCGACCTCGCCCGCGACAAGGGCTTCGGTGCGTTCGCCAACGTCCTGCCCATCGGGATCGACGCGGGAATCGTCGTCCTGCTCGCGCTCGATCTGCTGCTGACCTGGCTGCGGATCCCCTTCCCCCTGCTGCGCCAGACGGCCTGGCTGCTGACCGCCGCCACCATCGCCTTCAACGGCGCGGCCGCCTGGCCCGACCCGCTCGGCGTCGGCATGCACGCCGTCATCCCGATCCTGTTCGTCGTCTCCGTCGAGGCCGCCCGGCACGCGATCGGCCGCATCGCCGACATCACCGCCGACCGCCACATGGAGTCGGTCCGCGTGGCCCGCTGGCTGCTGGCGCCGGTGCCGACGTTCCGGCTGTGGCGCCGGATGAAGCTGTGGGAGCTGCGCTCCTACGACCAGGTCATCAGGCTCGAACAGGACCGGCTCGTCTACCGCGCCCGGCTGCGGGCCCGCTACGGCCGCTCCTGGCGCCGCAAGGCCCCGGTGGAGTCGCTGATGCCGCTGCGCCTGGCGCGCTACGGGGTGCCGCTGGCGGAGACCGCCCCGGCGGGGCTCGCCGCGGCGGGCCTCGACCCGGCCGAGCTGACGTCGACGCCGCAGCCCGCCGCGCTGCCCTACGGGGGCCGGGGCGCCGCGGCCGGCGGGGCCCTGGGGATTCCCGGGGGCGCGGAGGTGCCGGGGGCCGTCGGGGCGCCGGGGGTGAACCGGGCCGGGGTCCAGGAGCGTGAGCTTCCGCTCTCGTTCCCGCTGCCGGTGTACCAGCAGCAGGGGTACCAGCAGCCCGCCACGCATGAGCACGACGGGCGGGCGGCGACCGGCTTCGAGCAGGCCGCGGGGCACCCGGCCGCCGGACAGCCGCAGCCGCAGGGCCCCGAGCCCCAGATCCAGCAGCCGCAGGTTCAGCAGCTCCAGGCCCAGCAGCCGCAGGCCCAGCAGCCTGTGGCGGAGGCCGACGAGGCGCAGGACGCCGGGTCGCAGCTGACCGCCCCGGTCGGCGCGGGGGGCCGGGTCCGGCCGCTCGGCGGACAGGGCACCAGCAGCCAGGTCCCCTACGTGCCGTCGCAGCGGGACCACGAGCCCTTCGGCGAGCCCGAGCTGTACGAGACGGCCGCCCCGCTCGGGAACCTGCCGGACGACATGCCGCGCGACGAGGCGTACTACGGGGCCTTCCATCAGCACGTCACCAACAACGGCAAGTTCCCCTCCCCGTTCCAGTTCGCACGGCTGCTGCGCGAGAAGTACGGCATCACCGACATCAGCGACGGCGATGTGCGCCAGCAGTTGGAGGAGTGCAAGGAGCGTTACCGTCTGGAGATGCCCGCCACCTAGGCGCGCTGTCCGGGCGGCACGCGCCGCCGGGGGCAGAAAACCGGAGACAGAAAAGCGGGCGGGCCGGACTCACGAGGAGTCCGGCCCGCCCGCTTTCCCGAGAGGGTCGGGCCGCGTCAGGCCGCGAGCAGCTTGCGCACCCGGTCGGCGCCCACCGCCAACAGCAGCGTCGGCAGCCGGGGGCCCGTGTCGCGGCCGACCAGCAGCTGGTAGAGCAGCGCGAAGAACGTGCGCTGGGCGACCTTCAGCTCCGGCGTCGGCTTGGCGTCCGCCGCGAGCCCGGCCTGGAGCTTCGGCACTCCGTAGACCAGCGTCGTCAGCCCGTCCAGCGACCAGTGGGTGTCCAGCCCGTCCAGCAGCAGCCGCAGCGACTCGCGCTCGGTCTCGCCGAGCGACGCGAGCAGCTCGGTGTCCGGCTCCTCACGCACCCGGGTGCGCTGCTCGGCCGGGACCTGGGTGGTGATCCAGCGCTCGGCCTTGTCGAGCCGCGGCCGGGTCTCGTCCAGGGACTTCACCGGGTTGTCCGGGTCGAGCTCGCTGAGGATGCGCAGCGTCTGCTCGTCATGGCCGGTGGTGATGTCGACCACCGACGCGAGCGTGCGGTACGGCAGCGGGCGCGGGGTGCTCGGCAGCTCGCCGGAGGCGGTGCGGGTGGCGCGGCTGTACGCGGCCACGTCCGCCGGCTGGGCCGTGCCCTCGGTGATCTTGCGCTCCAGGGCGTCCCACTCGTCGTAGGTCCGCTGGATCTCCTGGTCGAAGGCGATCTTGAAGGACTGGTTCGGCCGGCGGCGCGCGTACAGCCAGCGCAGCAGCGGCGCCTCCATGATCTCCAGCGCGTCGGCCGGGGTGGGCACACCGCCCTTGGAGGAGGACATCTTGGCCATGCCGCTGATGCCCACGAACGCGTACATCGGGCCGATGGGCTGCTCGCCGCCGAAGACCTCGCGCACGATCTGCCCGCCGACGACATACGAGGAGCCGGGCGAGGAGTGGTCGACGCCCGACGGCTCGAAGACCACGCCCTCATACGCCCAGCGCATGGGCCAGTCGACCTTCCAGACCAGCTTGCCCCGGTCGTGCTCGCGCAGCAGGACGGTCTCGCCGTGCCCGCAGACGCAGCTGTACGCCATCTCGGTCGTCTCGTCGTCGTACGAGGTGACGGTGGTCAGGTCGCGCTCGCACACCGAGCAGTACGGCTTGTACGGGAAGTACCCCGCGCCGCCCGCGCTGCCGTCGTCCTCGCTGGCCGCGCCGGAGCCCTCGGCGGCCTCCAGCTCCGCCTCGTCGACCGGCTTCTGCTGCTTGGCGGGGGCCTTCTTCGCCCCGGCCTTGTCCTTGGTGCGGTAGCGGTCGAGCACGGCGTCGATCTGCTCGCGGTGGCGCATCGCGTGCAGGATCTGCTCGCGGTACGCGCCCGAGGTGTACTTCTCCGTCTGGCTGATGCCGTGGAACTCGATCCCGAGCTCCTTGAGCGCCTCGATCATCGGCGCCTTGAAGTGCTCGGCCCAGTTCGCATACGTGGATCCGGGCGGGGCGGGGACGGAGGTCAGCGGCTTGCCGATGTGCTCGCTCCAGGAGGGGTCGATCCCGGCCGGGACCTTGCGATACCGGTCGTAGTCGTCCCAGGACACGATGTGCACACACTCATAGCCGCGCCGCCTGATCTCATCGGCCACCAGGTGCGGGGTCATGACCTCGCGCAGATTGCCGAGGTGGATCGGGCCGGACGGGCTGAGGCCCGAGGCGCAGACGATTGGTTTGCCGGGCGCGCGACGCTCCGCCTCGGCAATAACCTCGTCGGCGAATCGGGAGACCCAGTCGGTCTCGGTGCTCTGAGCCACGGTCGGCACTTCCTTCCTTGCGGTCATGGCTCGACCATTGTCCCAGACGGAACGAGGCCCCCAAAGGTTTTCCACAGGGGGCCGAAGCGCCGGACAAACCGTTGGACACGCCGTGAAATACTGAGGTGGACCCAACCATCTACCGGAATGGCATTCCACTCATGGCCTCGGTCCCATCCCTGGCCGCTACGGTCCACCAGCGTCTCGCGGACGCCCTCTCGGCTGCCCTGCCGGAAGCCGGCGTCGCCGACCCGCTGCTGCGACGAAGCGACCGGGCCGACTTCCAGGCCAACGGGATGCTGGCGCTCGCGAAGAAGCTCAAGGGCAACCCGCGCGAGCTGGCCGCGAAGGTGGTGGAGGGCCTGCCGGCCGGCGAGCTGATCGCGGACATCGAGGTCTCCGGCCCCGGCTTCCTCAACATCACGGTGTCGGACGAGGCGATCGTCAACACCCTCGCCGCCCGCGCCGCCGACGCGCGCCTCGGCGTGCCGTACGCGGAGAACCCCGGCACGACGGTCGTCGACTACGCCCAGCCGAACGTGGCGAAGGAGATGCACGTCGGCCATCTGCGCTCGGCGGTGATCGGCGACGCGGTCGTGCGGATCCTGGAGTTCGCGGGCGAGAAGGTGGTCCGGCGCCACCACATCGGCGACTGGGGCACCCAGTTCGGCATGCTCATCCAGTACCTGATCGAGCACCCGCACGAGCTGGACCACAAGGCCGGCGACGGCCTGGCCGCCTCCGGCGAGGAGGCCATGTCCAACCTGAACCGCCTCTACAAGGCGGCTCGGGCGGTCTTCGACTCCGACGAGGAGTTCAAGGAGCGGTCCCGGCGCCGGGTGGTGGACCTCCAGGCCGGGGACGAGGAGACGCTCGCCCTGTGGGGCAGGTTCGTCGACGAGTCGAAGATCTACTTCTACTCGGTCTTCGACAAGCTGGACATGCAGATCCACGACCCCGACGTCGTCGGCGAGTCCGGCTACAACGACATGCTGGCCGAGACCTGCCGGCTGCTGGAGGAGTCCGGCGTCGCGGTGCGCTCCGAGGGCGCGCTGTGCGTCTTCTTCGACGACGTCAAGGGCCCGGACGGCAAGCCGGTGCCGCTGATCGTGCAGAAGTCCGACGGCGGCTTCGGCTACGCGGCCACCGACCTGTCCGCGATCCGCGACCGGGTCCGGAACCTGGAAGCCGACTCGCTGGTCTACGTGGTGGACGCCCGGCAGTCGCTGCACTTCAAGATGGTCTTCGAGACCGCCCGCCGGATCGGCTGGCTGAACGAGGAGACACACGCCTACCAGCTCGCCTTCGGCACGGTCCTGGGCAAGGACGGAAAGCCGTTCAAGACCCGTGAGGGCGAGACGGTGCGGCTGGTGGACCTGCTGGACGAGGCCGTCGAGCGGGCGACGGCGGTCGTGCGCGAGAAGAGCGAGAAGCTGGGCCTGACGGAGGAGGAGATCGCCGAGCGCGGCGCCCAGGTCGGCATCGGCGCGGTGAAGTACGCGGACCTGTCCACGTCGGCCGCGCGCGACTACAAGTTCGACCTGGACCAGATGGTCTCGCTCAACGGTGACACCTCGGTGTATCTCCAGTACGCGTACGCCCGGATCCAGTCGATCCTGCGCCGCGCCGACGAGGGCCAGAAGCCGGTCGCCCACCCCGAGCTGTCCCTGGCCCCGGCCGAGCGGGCGCTGGGCCTGCACCTGGACCAGTTCGCGGAGACGCTGCGGGAGGTCGCGGCGGGCTATGAGCCGCACAAGCTGGCCGCGTATCTGTACCAGCTGGCCTCGCTCTACACGACCTTCTACGACAAGTGCCCGGTTCTGAAGGCCGAGGGCGGCCCGGCCCAGGTCGAGAACCGTCTCTTCCTGTGCGACCTCACCGCCCGCACCCTCCACCAGGGCATGGAGCTGCTCGGCATCCGCACCCCCGAGCGCCTCTGAGCGCTCCCGCGCGCCCCCAAGGCGGCGGCCCCGGACCGGTCCACCGGTCCGGGGCCGCCGTCAGGCGTACTGGGTGAAGCCGCTGGTGGAGATCTTCACCCCGAGCGCCGGGAATTCGACGTCCTCCCCGTACAGCCCGTGGAGGACGCCCTGGTACGCGCCCTCGCGGGGGACCGTGTACAGCGTCCAGGTGCCGTCGCGGGGATCGACCAGCAGATAAGCGGGAATGCCCGCGTCCGCGTACCAGCCGACCATCTCGCTCGTGTCCTTGATGCTGTTGCCCTTGGAGACGACCTCGCAGACGAGCTCGACATCGCCCGGGTCAACAAGCCACTCGCCGGACTCGCCGAAACCCGCGTCGCAGACGAGCAGGTCAGGAGTGGCGTAGTCGTCCTTGTCGTCCGGCATCGACACGGACCCGTTCTGGAAGGACTCCAAAAGGTCCGGCAGGGCCGGGTCGAGCTGTCGGAACAGCTCGTTAATGATCCTGAGGTGCCTGCCTCGCCGTGGCGGGGACAAAGTGAGTACTCCTCGGATGATCTCGGCGCGCAGGCCGGTCGCTTCCTCAGCTGCTTCGGCGGCCCTGCGAAGTCGGCTCATCGGGAATTCCTTGCGTGGAAACTCCGGCCTTCGGGCGGGGGAGGAAGCGCATCCTGTTCTTCCGGCGTGGGGTGCCGGGGCAGTGGGTGGGAGGGCTTCTCGGGGTGGGTGGTGTAGGCGTATCCGTCCGCGCGTTGCAGCAGTTGGCAGTGCGTGTGCCGGGCGGTGACGAGGCCGTGGGCGGTGCGGAGGGTGAAGCTGCCGGATGTGCGGACGGCGACGCGGCCGGTGTGGGTGCCGGCGTACTTGCCGGTGGGGACGACGGCGCGGGCCAGGTCGCCGGTCTGGAAGCCGAAGAACTGCTTGCGTCGGGGGAGGCGCAGCCGGGGGAAGCCATACTTGTCGGGGCGGGTGCGTGTGTAGGTGCCTCGCCCGGTGCACCCGGCGACGAGGACCCGGGTGACGGTCTCGGTGATGGTGTCGAGCTTGCCGACCGCCAGCGCGTCGAGAGTGTGCGTCTTGGGCAGGTCGTTACGGGTGCGGTTCCACTTCGTGCGGCCGCCCGACGCCACGTGTGTGGGCAGCCGCTGGTCCAGGGCGCGCCACAGCGCCCATCGGACGCTCTGGACGGCGGCGGCATCCCGCAGCGGCGCCTTCGCCCGGGCCTTGACGCGGGCGACGACGGCCGGGTCGGCGAACTCCTCCACCGACCGGTCGCCCTTGGCCTGATTGCACGGCACACAGGCCAGGACGAGATTGGAGACCCGGTCGCTGCCGCCACGGGAGCGGGGATGGACATGGTCGATGTTCAACGGCACCCCAGTGACACCGCAGTACACGCAGGCCCGGCCGAACTTCGCAAGCAGGTACTCACGCACCTCCGTGCCGTGCAGGGTGCCGTGCTGGTACTCCGCCCCCTCCAGCGGGCGACCGGCACTGATGGCATGCGTGTCGAACGCCACCCGCTCCACATGCACCGCCCTGAGGGGCGCCCACCGCGAGAGGCGGTCCACCCACGACACGGTGGTCTCCACCCGGTGCCGCAGGCTCGGCGCCAGCCAGCCCTGGGGGCGGCGTCGGTTGAGGAACCGACGTGCCCGGTAGCGCAGGTTGCGGGACCGGCGCCCGCGCCGGTACGCGGCCCGCTGCTCCAGCTTCCTGCGGATCTGCGCGCCGCGGTGGTCGAGCTGGACCGCATACCGGCCCCGCCGCTGTGCGGCCTGCGCGGTGAACACCGCCAGGCCGGTGTGTCGGCTGCCGGGGTCGATGCCCAGCTCCACGCCGTCGACCTCGCTCGCGGCCGCAGTGCGGTCCTTCAAGCGGATCACGAACGGGGTGTGCCGGGCCACCACCGCCCGCCCGGATTTCAGCAGCTTCCGCGCCCTGGCGGGCGTGGTGGGCTGCAACGGCGTGCCGTGCCGGTCGAGGACGAACACACACGGGTGGGCCTCACGGCCCTTCTCCCGGACCTGACGGTCCAAGGTGACGCCACCGTGCCCAGGTGAAGGCGCGGCGGTCTCCCCTCGCACATGTCCCGTACCGGGTACCGCATCGCGGTCTTCGGCCCCCGTTTCGTCCCTGATCCCGGGGTTGTCTGCTGAGCCGAATTCCAGAGCAGGCTGCTGAGGAAGCACAGCCTGGTGGGTCTTCCGTCCTGTACGGAACGTAGCCAACTTGGTTCACTTCCAATGCAGTTGGCTGATGCTGGAAACACTCGGGCCTCAGCCACATGGACTGAAAGCCCCCGCCCTTCAGGCGGGAGATCCGGTTACGAGAACTCCTCGGATGATTTCGGCGCGCAAGCTGGCCGCTTGCTCAGCTGTTTCGGTGGCCTTAGCGAAGTCGGCTTACCGTGACAGGACCGCCGGAGCCCCGTCAGTGGCATCGCCGAGGATCACCGGATCGGGTGACGAGGCCGCCGCCCCTTGCGCCGCCGGGCAGAACGCGTCGCGCTCCGGCCACTCCCCGCCGACCAGGATTAGCCCCCGGTCCACCGCCCGCGCCTGCCCTCACGCGTCTCGCCAGCCCTCCCCGAGCTCGAACCAGACGGTCTTGCCGCCAACCCCGAACAGCTCGTCCCCGATGGCGCAGCCGCCCCAGCTGTCGGCGATCACATCCAGAAGACCGATTCCACGGCCCTGCTCGGCGTCGGCGTCACCGACCCAGTCTGCGGCCATGGCCGGGAGTTGGGGGTTGGTGTCGCAGACGCTGACCCACACCCGCTTATCGCTTCGCCTGACGTTCATGGACGCCGGGCCGTCGGAGTGGGTGTAGGTGTTCGTGACGAGTTCGGACGCCAGCAGCTCAGCAGGGTCGGCCAGATCATGTACGCCGTGCTCTTCGAGGATGAGGCGCAGCATGCGGCGGGCGATGCGCGGGGCAAGGGGGTCGCGGGGGAACTGGAGGGTGTAGTCCCAGTCTTCGGGCACACGGGGGTCGTTACACATACGCGCCTCCGTAAAGTGAGTGACGTGAGACACACCGTAGCTTCAATCGGATTACAGGTGCTACTAGTTCAGGGATTCCTGTCCGACTAGACCCGTGTGGGTGAACGACGGCACACTGCGCGTCGTCAACGAAAGAGGAGCGATGCCGCCCAGGACTACCCCTACGGCCCGTCAACTGCGCCTCGGCGTCGAACTACGCAAGCTCCGCGAGCACGCCGGGCTCACGGCCACCGATGCCGCGGCGCTGCTCGGCACCGAGCGCACGAAGATCAGCAATATCGAAACCGGTCGCTTCGGCGTCAGCGCGGCGCGCGTTCGCAGGCTCGCGAGTCACTACGACTGCTCGGACACGAACTTGATCGAGGCCCTTGCCGACATGACCGGGGAGCGGAAGCGGCAGTGGTGGGAGGTGTACCGGGAGATCCTGCCCGCCGCCCTCCTCGACCTCGCCGAGCTTGAGCACCACGCCTCCGCTCTGCGTTCGGCGCAGTTCATGCATCTGCCGGGACTTCTCCAGACACACGACCACGCACGCGTGGTCTTCCAGCAAGTAGTGCCCTCCCTTCCGCCACCCGAGGTGGAACACCGGGTCTCGCATCGCGTCAAACGCCAGGCCGTCCTGTTCCGGGAATCCCCGCCCGCGTACACCGCCGTCATCCACGAGGCAGCTCTACGAATGCGGTTCGGTGGCCGATCGACCACGAGGACGCAGCTCCAGCACATCCTCAACATGAGCGAGCACGACCACATCAGCGTTCTGGTCGTCCCCTTCGCCGCAGGGGCGATCCCGGGCTCGGGCCAGTCGGTGCTCTACGCCGCCGGCCCCATCCCCCAACTCGACACCGTGCAGCTCGATAGCGAACATGGCAGCGTGTTCCTCGACGCGGACGCCCAACTCGCGCGGTACCGAATCTTCATGGACCGCACAGAGAAGGCAGCCCTCAAGGAGGACGAGTCCCGCGACTTCATCCGAGCCATCGCCCAAGACTTGTGAAAGGCAGAGAAGTTGTCCACCTGTGACTGGCGGAAGTCTTCCTTCAGCGGCGAAGGAAACAACTGCCTCAACCTCGCCTCCGCCGCCGACGGAACCATCCGCCTCCGCGAGAGCGAGGCCCCCGACACGGTCCTCACCACCACCCCCGCCCGGCTCGGCGACTTCATACGCGCCGCCAAGGCAGGTGAATTCGACCACCTCAACCCCTAGCCACATGGTTTGCGACAAACTTCCCGATCGGCCTGGCAGAAAATCGCCGACGCGGACAACCTCCTCCTAACCGGGGCAGTCGGACGTCACGTACTGGCAATCGATCTTTGGGGAGCAGACATGCGACGGTGGGGGACCGCACTCGCGGCGCTGACGCTGGCGGGCGCCGGGCTGGCGACGACGGCGGGGACGGCCGGTGCCGCGGCCCCGTCGAAAGCGGCTTCGGCGCAGGCGGCCGCCTGCGCGACCGCGTGGGGCAGCGGCGACAAGGCCGTACAGCCGGCCGGCCACAGGCTGCTGAAGAACATACGGGCCGGTCAGCACGAGTGCTTCGACCGCCTGGTGTTCGACGTCAAGGGCGGCACGACGGCGGATCCGACCGGTTACCGCGTCGGCTATGTCGACGCGATGTACCAGGACGGCTCCGGGGACCCGATCGCCGTCGGCGGCGGCGCGATCCTGGAGATCCATGTGGCCGCGCCGAGCTACGACCCGGAGAACGGCGCCGAGACGTACCCGGGGCGGGCCGGGAAGCCGCTGCCCGGGGTGGACATCGCCGGATTCCGCACCTTCAAGAACACCCGCTTCGGCGCCAGTTTCGAGGGAGAGACCCAGGTCGGGCTCGGCGTGCGCGCCCGGCTGCCGTTCCGGGTCCTCCAGGCGGACAACCGCCTCATCGTCGATGTCGCCCACTCCTGGGCCGCCGTGCGCTGACCCGACGGACACGCTGTCCCGGCCTGCACCGGGGCCGGGGCCGGGGCCGGGTGTCAGTGGCACGCGCTTCACTGTCCCTTGTGAACGAGAAAGAACTGCTGCCGTCGCTCCACGGCCTGGTGTGGCCGGACACCGGAAAGCTGGACTGCCCGGCGGCCGGGCACGGCGCGGGGCACATGTGTCTGACGATCACCGACGCCGCGGGCCTGAGCGAGCTCGTGGAGACGCTCAGCAACTGGTACGGGGAGCCGCGCGCCCTCGTCTCGGAAGGGCGCGCCGACCCCGCCGCGAGCGAATGGACCGGGCTGCCGCTCATCGCCCCCTTCGGGGACGGCGAGCGCGTCGCCGAGATGCGCGTCTGGGCCTTCGGCGGCCGGTGGATCGGCTGCGGCGTGGTCCGCGTCGGCGGCGAGGCGCGGCTGGTGGTGGTCCTGGCCCCGCGTACCACCCCGTCGCCGGGTGCGCTGCCCGCCGACGCCTCCTGGCTGGACCGGCTCGTCGCCGTGACCGGCTGGGACGCGGACCAGGTGGGCATCGACCCAATCCGGCTGGACCGGATGCACAGCGGCCGGATCCGCACGGCCGACTGCGCTGCGGCCGAGGAGCGGCTGGGGACGGCGCTGCCGAGTGACTACAAGCTGCTGGTCGAGACGTTCGGCGACGGCGCCTTCGACGGCTTTCTGAACATCTATCTGCCGGCCGACATCGTCAAGGTTGCCGAGTTCGCGTCCGGTTGGGCGAAGGCGCACGGCACCCCGTCCTGGGAGCCGCACCCGCCGTTCCCCGAGCCGGGCGGGCTGCTGCCGTGGGCGGGCACCGAGCAGGAGACGTCGTTCTACTGGGTCACCGAAGGGCCGGACCCCGACGCGTGGCCCGTCTATGTCACGGAGGTCGGCCCCGAGGCCGGGGACCGGTTCGCCATGACGACCACGGAGTTCGTCTTCCGCATGCTCACCGACCCCGAGCACCCCTACTCCATGCCCGCCGACTTCGCCGCCCGCTGGTTCATGAACTACAGCAGGCCCTGACAGCAGTGCGGCGGATCCCCGGCGGTAACGTGACGACCCGAACGGGCGAAAGGGGAGCCGGGATGCGGTATGTCGTCATCGGAGCGGGCGCCGTCGGGGGCGCGATCGGCGGACGGCTCTCCCAGAGCGGGCACGACGTCGTCCTGATCGCCCGCGGCGCGCACCACGAGGCGCTGCGGCGGGACGGGCTGCGGCTGGTGACCCCCGACGGCACCCACCGCCTCCCCGTGCCGGTGGCCGACCGGCCCGAGGCCGTCGAGCTGCGCCCCGACGACGTGCTCGTCCTCGCCGTCAAGACCCAGGACAGCGTGGCCGCGCTGGACGCCTGGGCGCCCCGCCCGGTGGACGGCGGCGGAGTGGCAGGCGACCGGCTGCCGCTGGTCTGCGCCCAGAACGGGGTGGAGAGCGAGCGGCTGGCGCTGCGGCGCTTCCGCCAGGTGTACGGGATGTGCGTCTGGCTGCCCTCCACCCATCTGGAGCCGGGCGTGGTCATCGCGCCCTGCGCACCGCAGACCGGCATGCTGCACCTGGGCCGCTATCCGTCCGGCGCGGACAAGACGGACGAGACGGCCCGGCAGATCTCGGCCGATCTGGAGAAGTCCCACTTCCTCGCGCCGGTCGTGCCGGACGTGATGCGCTGGAAGTACGCCAAGCTGCTCAGCAATATCGCCAACGCCGTGGAGGCCGTCTGCGGGCCGGACGCGGGCGCGGACGCGGCGGCCCTGGTCGAGCGCGCCAAGGCGGAGGGCGTCGCCGTCCTCGACGCGGCGGGCATCGCCCACACCGGCGCGGCCGAACAGAGCGCGGCGCGCGCCGGAAAGATGGACATACAGCCCCTCGAGGGCAGGGCCCGGGGCGGCGGCTCGTCGTGGCAGAGCATGGTCCGGGGCGCCGGCACGATCGAAGCCGACTATCTGAACGGCGAGATCGTGCTGCTGGGCCGGCTCCATGGGGTGCCGACCCCGGTCAACGAGGCGCTGCGGCGCACCGCGAACGAGTGCGCCCGCGAGCGCCGCGCCCCCGGCACGATCACGGCGGCGCGGCTCACCGAGATCGTCGACACGCCCTGACTCCCCCCTTTGAGGGTTCGCCTCAGGCCCGGTCGTCGCCCCGGTTCAGCCACTGGGCGACCTCGGTCGCCCAGTAGGTCAGGATCATGCCCGCGCCCGCGCGCCGCACGGAGGTCAGCGTCTCCATGATCGCCCGGTCCCGGTCGATCCACCCGTTGGCCGCGGCGGCCTCGACCATCGAGTACTCGCCGGAGATCTGGTACGCGGCGACCGGTACGTCCGCCTCGTCCGCGATCCGGCGCAGGATGTCCAGGTACGGCAGCGCCGGCTTGACCATCACCATGTCGGCGCCCTCGGCCAGGTCCAGCGCCAGCTCGCGCAGCGCCTCCCGGGCGTTGGCCGCGTCCTGCTGATACGTCTTGCGGTCGCCCTTGAGGGAGGACCCCACGGCCTCGCGGAACGGCCCGTAGAAGGCCGAGGCGTACTTGACGGTGTAGGCGAGGATCGAGACGTCCTGGCGGCCGATGCCGTCGAGCGCCGCCCGGACCACCCCGACCTGGCCGTCCATCATCCCGCTCGGGCCGACCACATGGGCGCCCGCGTCCGCCTGCACCCGCGCCATCTCGGCGTAGCGCTCCAGCGTCGCGTCGTTGTCGACCCGGCCCTCGGCGTCGAGCACGCCGCAGTGGCCGTGGTCGGTGTGCTCGTCGAGGCACAGGTCGGACATGACGATCAGGTCGTCGCCGACCTCGGACCGCACATCCCGGAGGGCCACCTGCAAGATCCCGTCCGGGTCGGTGCCCGGCGAGCCGATCGCGTCCTTCTTGGCGTCCTCGGGCACGCCGAAGAGCATGATCCCGCCGACGCCCGCCTCGACGGCCTCCGCGGCCGCCTTCCGCAGCGAGTCGCGGGTGTGCTGCACGACGCCCGGCATCGCGGCCAGCGGCACCGGCTCGGCCGCGCCCTCCAGGACGAAGGCGGGCAGGATCAGCTCGGCCGGGTGCAGCCGGGTCTCGGCGACCATGCGCCGCATGGCCGGGTTCACCCGCAGCCGGCGCGGCCGGGCGCCGGGGAAGCTGCCGTACGGCGTGGGGCCGTGGTCGGCGCTCATGAGCGTGCCCTCCTCCGCGAACCGGGCCGTCGCTCGCTCGGGCGGGTGACCGGGTCCCCGGCATCCAGCGCGGACCGCCGCCGCGCCGCCCCGAACTCCGCGAGCGCCTCGGCCAGCTTGTGCACCGAGGGCTCGGGCGACAGCACGTCCACCCGCAGGCCGTGCTCCTCCGCGGTCTTCGCGGTGGCCGGGCCGATACAGGCGATGACCGTGACATTGTGCGGCTTGCCCGCGATGCCGACGAGGTTCCGCACGGTCGACGACGAGGTGAAGAGCACCGCGTCGAAGCCGCCGCCCTTGATCGCCTCGCGGGTCTCGGCCGGCGGCGGCGAGGCGCGCACGGTGCGGTACGCCGTGACGTCGTCGACCTCCCAGCCCAGCTCGATCAGCCCGGCGACCAGCGTCTCCGTGGCGATGTCGGCGCGCGGCAGGAACACCCGGTCGATCGGGTCGAAGACCGGGTCGTACGGCGGCCAGTCCTCCAGCAGCCCGGCCGCGGACTGCTCCCCGCTGGGCACCAGGTCCGGCTTGACCCCGAACTCGATGAGCGACCTGGCGGTCTGCTCGCCGACCGCCGCGACCTTGATCCCGGCGAAGGCGCGGGCGTCGAGCCCGTACTCCTCGAACTTCTCCCGCACCGCCTTGACCGCGTTGACCGAGGTGAAGGCGATCCACTCGTAGCGACCTGTCACCAGGCCCTTGACCGCGCGCTCCATCTGCTGCGGGGTGCGCGGGGGCTCCACCGCGATGGTCGGCACCTCGCTGGGCACCGCGCCGTACGAGCGCAGCTGGTCCGAGAGCGAGGCGGCCTGCTCCTTGGTGCGCGGCACCAGCACATGCCAGCCGAACAGCGGCTTGGACTCGAACCAGGCCAGCTGGTCGCGCTGCGCGGCCGCGCTGCGCTCGCCGACCACGGCTATCACCGGCTGGGCGCCCTGCGGCGACGGCAGCACCTTCGCGGCCTTCAATACCTGCGCGATGGTGCCCAGCGTCGCCGTCCAGGTGCGCTGCCGGGTGGTCGTGCCGGCGACGGTGACGGTCAGCGGGGTGTCGGGCTTGCGGCCCGCGGCCACCAGCTCGCCCGCGGCGGCCGCGACGGTCTCCAGGGTGGCGGAGACGACGGCGGTCGCGTCGGAGGAGCCGACCTCGCTCCAGCAGCGGTCGTCGGCCGTGCGGGCGTCCACGAAGCGGACGTCGGTGCCCTGCGCGTCCCGCAGCGGGACGCCCGCGTACGCGGGCACGCCCACGGCGGCCGCCACGCCCGGCACCACCTCGAAGACGATGCCCTCGGCTGCGCACGAGAGCATCTCGTCGGCGGCGTATCCGTCCAGGCCAGGGTCGCCCGCGACGGCGCGGACGACCCGCTTGCCGCTCCGCGCGGCCGCCATGACAAGATTGGCCGTGTCCCTGAGTAGGGCCACGTCGGCGGTGCTTGACGCTGCGTCAGCACGCGCACGTTCCGGTGTGCCCTGAGCGTCCGCGGCCACGCCCGGTCTGACGTGCGTACGTACCACGTCGAGCACGTGCGGGTCGGCGATCAGGACATCAGCGGCGGCGAGTGCCTCCACGGCACGCAACGTCAGCAGGCCTGGATCTCCTGGGCCCGCACCGAGGAAGGTGACGTGCCCATGTCCGGGTGGGTGGTTCGGGGCGTTGGGGTTCAATGTGCTCGCTCCCCCATAAGACCGGCCGCACCCTTCGCGAGCATCTCGGCGGCGAGCTCGCGACCCATGAGCTGGGCCGCTTCCTCGCCTGGCGCCCCGGGAACGGGACCGGTGATGGACAGCTGCACCAGCGAGGTGCCGTCGGTGGTACCGACGACGCCGCGCAGGCGCATTTCGGTGACATCCTGACCGTCGCCGAGCAGGTCGGCCAGAGCACCCACAGGTGCGCTGCAGCCGGCCTCCAGGGCGGCGAGCAGGGAGCGCTCGGCGGTCACGGCGACCCGGGTGAGCGGGTCGTCGAGCTCGGCGAGCTGAGCAGCGAGCGCCGTGTTTGCGGCGGCGCACTCGACTGCCAGTGCCCCCTGGCCGGGGGCGGGCAGAATGTGGTCGGCGTCCAGGATCTCGGTCGCCTCGTCGAGCCGCCCGAGCCGGGTCAGCCCCGCCGCGGCCAGCACCACGGCGTCCAGCTGCCCCGAACGGACGAAGCCGATACGGGTGTCGACATTGCCGCGGATCGGCACGGTCTCGATCGGCAGGCCCAGCGAGCGCGCCCAGGCGCGCAGCTGGGAGGTGCGGCGCGGGGAGCCCGTGCCTATCCGGGCGCCGGGCGGAAGCTCGGCGAAGGTGAGGCCGTCGCGGGCGATCAGCGTGTCGCGCGGGTCCTCACGGGTCGGCAGCGCGGCCAGGACCAGCTCGTCCGGCTGCGCGGTCGGCAGGTCCTTCAGCGAGTGGACGGCGAAGTCGATCTCACCGCGCAGCAGCGCCTCGCGCAGCGCGGTGACGAACACACCGGTGCCGCCGATCTGCGCGAGGTCCTCGCGCGAGACGTCCCCGCGCGTCGTGATCTCCACGAGCTCGACGGGGCGGCCGGTGACCCGGCGCACCGCGTCCGCTATCTGCCCGGACTGGGCCATGGCGAGTGCGCTGCGGCGGGTGCCGAGCCGCAGCGGCGCCGGGCCGGGGGTGCCGGCGCGGCCGGAGGCGGCGGGAGTTGTCGCGTTCATACCCGGCCTCTCTTCGGATCGTTCTGGAGGGCCGCGGTGCCGGGCCGGCCGGCGCCGCCGCCGCTTGGGTTGACGCCGTTCGCGTCGGCCCGGCTGACGGCGGCCACCGCCTGCGGGTCGAGGTCGAACAGCTCGCGCAGCGCGTCCGCGTACCCGGCGCCGCCGGGTGTGCTGGCGAGCTCCTTGACCCGCACGGTGGGCGCGTGCAGCAGCTTGTCGACGACGCGGCGCACGGTCTGGGTGATCTCGGCGCGCTGTCTTTCGTCGAGGTCGGGGAGGCGCCCGTCGAGCCGGGCGATCTCACCGGCGACCACATCTGCCGCCATGGTACGCAGCGCGACCACGGTCGGCGTGATGTGCGCGGCGCGCTGAGCCGCCCCGAAGGCGGCCACCTCGGCGGAGACGATGGCGCGGACCTGGTCGACATCGGCGGCCATCGGTTCGTCGGCCGAGGCCTCCGCGAGCGACTCGATGTCCACCAGGCGCAGCCCGCCGACGCGGTGCGCCGCGGCGTCGATGTCGCGCGGCATCGCCAGGTCGAGCAGCGCGACGGTCTCCGCCGTACCGGCCCCGGTCGCGCCCGCCGCCAGGCGCTCCGCGCGCCGGTCGAGGGCCTCCCGCAGCAGGTCGGCGGTCAGCACCAGGCCGGTCGCGCCCGTACAGGAGACGACGATGTCGGCGTGCGGCAGCTCGGCCGCGACGGCGTCCATCGGCACGGCGCGGGCGCCGTCGACGAGACCCGCCAGGGAGTCCGCGAGCCGCCCCGCCCGATCCAACGTCCTGTTGGCGATCACCAGTTCGGCGGCGCCGGCACGCGCGAGCGTGGTCGCGGCCAGCGAGGACATCGAACCGGCCCCGATGACCAGCGCGCTGCGGCCCGCCGCCCAGTCCGCGACCGGCGTGTCCCCGGCCAGCTGTTCGAGGCCGAAGGTGACGAGCGACTGGCCGGCCTTGTCGATGCCGGTCTCGCTGTGGGCCCGCTTGCCGACCCGCAGCGCCTGCTGGAACAGGTCGTTCAGCAGCCGGCCCGCGGTGTGCAGCTCCTGCCCCAGCGCGAGCGCGTCCTTGATCTGGCCGAGGATCTGGCCCTCGCCGACGACCATCGAGTCCAGGCCGCAGGCCACCGAGAACAGGTGGTGGACGGCCCGGTCCTCGTAGTGGACGTAGAGATACGGGGTCAGCTCGTCCAGGCCGACGCCGGTGTGCCGGCCGAGCAGCGTGGACAGCTCGGCGACCCCGGCGTGGAACTTGTCCACATCCGCGTACAGCTCGATGCGGTTGCAGGTGGCGAGCACCGCCGCCTCGGTGGCGGGCTCGGCCGCGAGCGAGTCCTGCACCAGCTTGGCCTGCTGCTCGCGCACCAGGGAGGCGCGCTCCAGCACGCTCACCGGGGCGCTGCGGTGGCTCAGTCCGACGACGAGAAGGCTCATGCCGGCATCACCGCGGGTACGTCCCCGTCCGGCCCCTGCCGGCCGTTGTCCTTGCCCGCGCCCGGCGCCGCGCGGTGCGGGGCGAGCGGGGTCTGCGCGACCGCGGCGGCCCCCGGCACGGTGTCCTGGGCGGCGGCCTGCGCGCTCTCCCCCTCCTCGGGCGCGCCCGTCTCCTCGCCCGCCTTGCGCTGCTCGTGGAAGGCGAGGATCTGGAGCTCGATCGACAGGTCGACCTTGCGCACGTCCACCCCGTCCGGCACCGACAGCACGGTGGGGGCGAAGTTGAGGATCGAGGTGACGCCGGCCGCCACCAGCCGGTCGCAGACCTGCTGGGCCGCGCCCGCGGGGGTGGCGATGACGCCGATCGACACGCCGTTGTCCGTGATGATCTTTTCGAGCTCGTCGGTGTGCTGCACCGCGATGCCCGCAACGGGCTTGCCGGTCATCGCCGGGTCGGCGTCGATCAGCGCCGCGACCCGGAAGCCGCGGGAGGCGAAGCCGCCGTAGTTGGCGAGCGCCGCGCCGAGGTTACCGATACCGACGATCACGACCGGCCAGTCCTGGGTGAGGCCCAGCTCACGCGAGATCTGATAGACGAGGTACTCCACGTCGTACCCGACCCCGCGGGTGCCGTACGACCCGAGGTAGGAGAAGTCCTTGCGAAGCTTGGCCGAATTGACCCCGGCCGCGGCCGCGAGCTCCTCCGAGGAAACCGTGGGCACCGAGCGCTCGGAGAGCGCGGTCAGCGCACGCAGATACAAGGGAAGCCGGGCGACGGTGGCCTCGGGGATCCCTCGGCTTCGGGTCGCCGGTCGGTGAGTTCGGCCAGTTGCCACGGTGCTCCTGCGGGTAGAGCGGGGCTGCGGGCGTCCACACGTTCCAGGACGTCCCCATCGACAGCAGGCTATGTCTTTGTGAACGCGTGCACAAAGATGGTGTCCGCTTTGTCCGAGCAAAGTGACCGGTGTCACGCATCCATTCGACCAGCTTGTGGAACCACAACCGGTGTCACACCGTTCCCGGCGGCCACATCCGCACGGGCGGGGCGCCGACGGGGGCACGGACCCTCACTCCTCACCGTTCACCCCCCGGACTGCAACAAATCGCCCACAATGGTAGTCGCCTGCACGGGGGACAATGTCGGAATGAGCCCGCTGCTCCGCCGCACCCCGCGCAAGAACCCCGCCGAGCGCACGGTCACCCTGATCGGCAAGCCCGACTGCCATCTGTGCGAGGACGCCGAGGCGGTGGTCGAGAAGGTCTGCGGCGAGCTGGGCACGCCCTGGGAGAAGAAGGACATCACCCAGGACGAGGAGCTGTACCGCAAGTACTGGGAGCAGATCCCGGTGGTCCTCGTCGACGGCGCACAGCACGACTTCTGGCGGGTGAACCCGGAGCGGCTGCGGAAGGCGCTGGGCGGCTGAGCGCCCCGCGCCCGGACCCCGCGCCCGGCCCCGTACCCAGGCCCGTACCCGGGCCCCCGCACCCGGGCCCCGCCGGGCCCGCGAAGTCGGCATTGCCGCCCCATCCCGACACCGGGCCGTAACGGGATGCGGGGAATGGCTGGCTATGCTCAGCCCATGGCCGCACTGGGATGGTTCACCCGCCGTCGACACCTCGCCACCGAAGCGAGCGTCCTCGCCGGAGAGGCCTCGGCCGAGGCCGCGCGCAAGTCGTCGGTCCAGGTGCCCGCGCCGAAGGCCCCCGAGCCGGAGTTCCCCGTCGTCGGGGACGAGCGGGCGGCCGCCTTCTTCGACCTGGACAACACCGTCATGCAGGGCGCGGCCCTGTTCCACTTCGGCCGCGGCCTCTACAAGCGCCACTTCTTCCGCAAGCGCGAGCTGGCCCGTTTCGCCTGGCAGCAGACCTGGTTCCGGCTGGCCGGAGTCGAGGACCCGGCCCATATGGAGGACGTGCGCAGCAGCGCCCTGTCCATCGTCAAGGGCCACCGGGTCTCCGAGCTGATGACGATCGGCGAGGAGATCTACGACGAGTACATGGCCGACCGCATCTGGCCCGGCACCCGCGCCCTCGCCCAGGCCCACCTGGACGCCGGGCAGCGGGTGTGGCTGGTGACCGCCGCCCCCGTGGAGACCGCGACCATCATCGCCCGGCGGCTGGGCCTGACCGGCGCGCTCGGCACCGTGGCGGAGTCCGTCGGCGGCGTGTACACGGGCAAGCTGGTCGGCGAGCCGCTGCACGGGCCGGCCAAGGCCGAGGCGGTACGGGCGCTGGCGGCGGCCGAGGGGCTCGACCTGTCGCGCTGCGCGGCGTACAGCGACTCCTCGAACGACATCCCGATGCTGTCGATCGTCGGCCACCCGTACGCGGTGAACCCGGACGGGCGGCTGCGCAAGCACGCGCGCGAGCACAGCTGGCGGCTGCGCGACTACCGTACGGGCCGCAAGGCCGCCAAGATCGGCATCCCGGCGGCTGCCGGGGTGGGCGCGGTGGCGGGCGGCACGGCGGCCGCCGTGGCCCTGCACCGCCGCCGCCGCTGAGCCGTTCGGCCCACCGAGCACCACCGAGCGCCACCCCGAGTTCCCTGGGGCCCCGCGGGCTCCACGGACCACTACGGACCACCACGGAGCGCCACGCGTCGCCACCGTACGCGGCGAAACCGTCACCCTGCGGCCCCGCCCTTCACCCTTGACCGCTTGCGCCGACGCCTGACCGCTTGGGCCGGGCGATGACCGTCCGTGATGGCTGCCGGTGCCGCGCGACCCCGCCCCCGGAGCGTCACCGGCTGACCACGGCCCCCCTCGGCCGGTCAATCCCCGTTTCCCGGCCCACGCCGCCCCGACCTGCCCCCTTACCGTCCCTTTGCCACAACACGCCACGAAATCGCGCAGACCACGACACCTACCGGTCAAGACCCTTACTGCATTCGATACTTGATCGGCCATCAACCCATAACGGAGCAGACTGAAACGATGATTTGGACAACTGGGTGTAGCGTTGCCTGTACGAAGCGTTATTCTCCTTAGACGCAAATCGGTACCCACGCGTCCCTACGGCGGGTGAACGGTCCCGTACTGCACGTGATGGAAGCTCTGCCTCTGGGAGTCCCGTGTACCCACACGTCGGGGTTGACGCCTCGGGCCTGGCTACGCTGCGCGCAACGGTCCTCGACTGTCTGCGCGGCTTCGTCCCCACCGCGTACGCCGTGCCCGCCCTCGCCACGCCCGTGCCCGCCCACCCTGTCGGCACCGCCGGTGCGGCAGGCCCCGCCAGCTCCTGCTATGCCCTGGCCGACGGCGGGGCGGCGGTCGGCAGACGCTCTCGCAGCGGCACGTCCACCGCCCGCCGCCCCGGCGCGGACAGCGACAGCCGCCGCATGATGGACCTCGTCGAGCGCGCCCAGGCGGGCGAGGCCGAGGCCTTCGGCCGACTGTACGACCAGTACGCCGACACCGTCTACCGGTACATCTACTACCGCGTGGGCGGCCGGGCCACGGCCGAGGACCTCACCAGTGAGACGTTCCTGCGCGCGCTGCGCCGCATCGGCACCTTCACCTGGCAGGGCCGCGACTTCGGCGCCTGGCTGGTGACGATCGCCCGCAATCTGGTCGCCGACCACTTCAAGTCCAGCCGCTTCCGGCTGGAGGTCACCACCGGCGAGATGCTCGACGCCAATGAGGTCGAGCGCTCCCCCGAGGACTCCGTCCTCGAATCCCTCTCCAACGCCGCGCTGCTCCAGGCGGTGCGCAAGCTCAACCCGCAGCAGCAGGAGTGCGTGACGCTGCGCTTCCTCCAGGGCCTGTCCGTCGCCGAGACCGCCCGGGTCATGGGGAAGAACGAGGGCGCGATCAAGACCCTCCAGTACCGGGCCGTCCGCACCCTGGCCCGGCTTCTCCCCGAGGACGCCCGCTGACCCACGGTTCTCGGCTCTCCTCCGGGGCGCCTCAGCCCCTGTCGACGGTCGGCCACGCGGCGGTAGCCGCACATTGACCGCAGCCTCGGCCCCTCGTACCTCGGGGCCCCGCGCGCGCTCCCTTTCACCGTGCGCATCGGCGCCTCCGGCGCGGGCGGCGCGCCCCTTCGGGGGTGGCGCCGCCACCACGTCCCGTCCGATCATCGTGAGGGCGTAACCCCTGTGATGCGCCGCTCGTTGTGGAGGATGCAGGCTCCTTGTGGTCACGTCCTACCCAAAGACACTCACTCATTCGGGTGGAAATGCGTGCGGCGTGCAACCTTCCAGGTGTCCTGTGGAGTCGACCGTCATGACGAGAGGAGGTGCCGCCTGTGATCGCGAACGTATCGGGGCACCGGCGGGCTAACGCCTTCGCCAAGGCCCTGGAGGCCCTGGAGGCCCTGGAGAGGGACAACCGCCAGGATTCCCGGGGCACGGCGGGCGCCGAGCAGCCCGGCTCTTCGGCGGACAGCGCCGAGCACAGACGGCTGCTGGACCTGACCGACGGGCTCGGCGAGCTGCGGGCCCCGACACTGGACCCCGAGGTCCGGGTCACCCAGCGGGCGCAGCTGGTCGCCGCCATGGAAGCGGCCTTCGCCGAGGGCGCGCCCCAGGTGCCCGGGCAGCGGCCGTCCCACGCCCGCCGCTCGGCACCCCTCAGCAGGCTGCGCCCCCGCTCCCGCTGGTCCAAGGGGCTGGCGGCCGGGGGGCTCACGGTCGGGGTGGCGGCGGGCGCGTTCGGCGGCGTCGCCGCAGCGAGCTCCGACGCCCTGCCCGGCGACACCCTCTATGGCTTCAAGCGCGGCATAGAGGATCTGAAGCTGGAGATGGCCGACGGCGACGCCGACCGCGGCCGGCTGTATCTGGACCAGGCGTCGACCCGGATGAGCGAGGCGCGCCGTCTGATGGAGCGGGGCCGCTCGGGCGACCTGGACCACGAGTCGCTGAGAGAGATCCGCAAGACCCTCGCCGGGATGCACCATGACGTCTCCGAGGGCCATCGGCTGCTGCACAAGGTCTATGAGCGGGACGGCTCGCTCGGCCCGATGCGCACGCTGTCGTCCTTCTCCCGCTCCCACCGCGACGGCTGGAGCCAGCTGCGCGAGAGGCTGCCCATCCAGCTCATGGACGTCGGGGAGGAGGTGAACTCGGTCTTCGACGCCATAGAGCAGGAGGTCGGTCCGCTCCAGTCGCTGCTGCCCGCCTCCCGGGACGGCCGGGACCAGCACAGCGGCCGTACGGCGGTCGAGTCCCCCGAGCGCGGTGCCTCGGGCGGGGCGGAGATCCCGGCGCCCGCCGCGACCACGCCGAGCGCCACCCGCCCCGGCGACGACGCCCGGCCGGGCCCGTCGTCCTCGCCCCGGCCCGAGGACGGCGGCCTCATCGGCGGCGCCGGCGATCTGCTGAATCCGCCGACGGGCGAGCCGCTTCCGCTCCCGTCCTCCGGCAAGGGCGATCCGAGCGGCAGACCGACCCAGCCGGAGATCACCATCCCGCCGCTGCTGCCCAACCTGCTGCCGGGCCTCGGCCTCGACGGCGACGGGAAGTAGGCGCCGGAAAGCAGGCCCGCGGGCCCATGGGTCGGCGCCCGGTGTTCCAGTTCCACGAGAACACCGGGCGCCGACGCCACGTCCAGTGGTCAGAAGAAGACCGAGCGCCGCTGCACCAGCAGCTTGTAGAGGGTGTGCTGAATCGTCTCGCGCACCTGGTCGGTCAGGTTGAACATCAGCATCGGGTCGTCCGCCGCCTCCGGCGGATACTCGTCCGTCGGGATCGGCTCGCCGAACTGGATCGTCCACTTCGTCGGCAGCGGCACCCCGCCGAGCGGCCCCAGCCAGGGGAAGGTCGGCGTGATCGGGAAGTACGGGAAGCCCAGCAGCCGCGCGAGCGTCTTCGCGTTCCCGATCATCGGGTAGATCTCCTCGGCGCCGACGATCGAGCACGGCACGATCGGCGCCCCGGCGCGCAGCGCCGTCGACACAAAGCCGCCGCGCCCGAAGCGCTGGAGCTTGTACCGGTCGGAGAACGGCTTCCCGATCCCCTTGAAGCCCTCCGGCATCACCCCGACCACCTCACCGCGCTCCAGCAGCAGCTGGGCGTCCTCGGAGCAGGCCAGCGTGTGCCCGAGCTTGCGCGCCAGCTCGTTGACGACCGGCAGGACGAAGACCAGGTCGGCGGCGAGCAGCCGCAGATGGCGGCCCGCCGGGTGGTTGTCGTGCACCGCGACCTGGAGCATCAGCCCGTCCAGCGGCAGCACCCCGGAGTGGTTGGCGACGACGAGCGCGCCCCCGCTCTCCGGGATGTTCTCGATGCCCTTCACCTCGACCCGGAAGTATTTCTCGTACATCGGGCGCAGCAGCGACATCAGGACCTGGTCGGTGAGGTCCTCGTCATAGCCGAAGTCGTCGACCTCGTACTCCCCGGTGACCCGGCGCCGCAGAAAGCTCAGCCCGTGCGCCAGCCGACGCTCCCAGCCGCCCGCCAGGGCGCCGGCTCCCGGCGGGTCCTGGGGCGGCAGCGGAGGCACCGCAGCGGCCGCCGCGAGCCCCTCGGGCCGCTGCTGGTCGCGCTCCTCGTCACGCTGCTGCGGCACGGGCTTGAGCGGGCCCTGGGCCCGGGCCGCACGCCCCGTCCGCTGGCCCTTGCGCCGGGACCGCGGTTCCTCACCGAACGGAATGACCTTGGCATCCGCCATGGTGGTTGCGCTCCTCAACTCTGGACGGCGCCGCGGGCGGGCAGCAGCCCGGCGAGCCGGTCGACGGTACGGGCGAGGGTCTCGGGCGGGAGCAGCCCGGGGCCGCGGCTGCGGGCGTAGTCGGCGAAGGCGCCGGCCGTGGTGTACCGGGGCTCGAAGCCCAGCGTCTCGCGCATCTGGTCGGTGGCGACGACGCGGCCGTGTGTGAGCAGCCGGATCTGCTCGGGCGAGAAGTCGGTGATGCCGACCGAGCGCAGCGCGGTACGGGCCCATCTCAGGGTCGGCAGCAGCAGCGGGAGCGTCGGCCGGCCGAGCCGCCGGGCGGCCTGCGAGAGCAGCAGCACGCCGTCCCCCGCGATGTTGAAGGTGCCGCTGTTGAGCACGCCCCGCGAGGGCTCGGAGGCGGCGATCCGCAGCACCTCGATGGCGTCCTCCTCGTGGACGAACTGGAGCCGCGGGTCGTAGCCGATGACGGTGGGCAGCACGGGCAGCGCGAAGTACTCGGCGAGCGGCGAGTCCGCGCAGGGCCCCAGGATGTTGGCGAAGCGCAGCACACAGACGGCGACGTCGGGGCGGCGCCGGGCGAAGCCCCGTACATACCCCTCGACCTCGACGGCGTCCTTGGCGAAGCCCCCGCTGGGCAGCGACTTGGGCGGGGTGTTCTCAGTGAAGACGGCGGGGTCGCGGGGCGCGGAGCCGTACACATTGGTGCTGGACTTGACCACGAGCCGCTTGACCGAGGGCGCCTTCTGACAGGCACCGAGCAGCTGCATGGTGCCGATGACGTTGATCTCCTTGACCGAGGTCCGGCTGCCGCGCCCGCCGAGCGGGGTGCCGTTGATGTCCATGTGGACCACGGTGTCGACGCCGGTCTCGGCGAGCAGCTTCCCGATCGCGGGGTGGCGGATGTCGGCGCGCACGAACTCGGCGCCGCCGAGGTGGTGTTCGGGGGCCACTGCGTCCACCCCGATGACCCGGGTGACATCCGGCTCGCGCTGTATGCGCCGTACGAAACGGCCTCCCAGGCGGCGTGCGACTCCGGTGACGAGCACGACCTTTCCCAAGATCAGCGCCTTCCTTCCCACCCTCGAACGAGCTGGGCCGAGGCGAACACCGTAGCCGCTGGATGTTGCCCTGTGATGACCACTCGCCGCACGGTACGAGGTTTTAGGACGAGGGCCCGCCGGCGAGGGGGCGCCCCCGTGCGCGCCCGCCCGCACCCGTCTCCGGTGCGCGTTCCACAGCCGCACGCGCCGCAGCCCTCCCACCGTCGGTGGAAGGGCTGCGGGACGAACACAGCGTCGCTTGCCTACTTCTTGTTACGACGCTGGACGCGCGTGCGCTTGAGCAGCTTGCGGTGCTTCTTCTTCGCCATCCGCTTGCGCCGCTTCTTGATAACAGAGCCCACGACAACCCTCGCTCACTTCGTATTCACTCGGTGCGGGGCGTCCGAGCCCACACGACCTACATCGGGCCAGCCTACCCGGCACCGAGCGAAGCGCGTAATCCGAGGGGGTGTCCTGGGCCCCGCCGTCAGGCCCCGTCCGGGCCTAGGCGGACTCCACCCCCACATAGGACTCGCGGAGGTACTCATGAACCGCCTGCTCTGGGACCCGGAAAGACCTGCCCACCCGGATCGCCGGCAGATGACCGCTGTGCACCAAGCGGTACACGGTCATCTTGGACACTCGCATCACCGAGGCGACTTCCGCCACGGTCAGAAACTGAACCTCGTTCAGAGGCCTTTCGCCAGCAGCCATGACACACCTGAACCTTCCGCACATGTCGGGCACCGGCTTCCCCTCCGGTGACTCCTGCTCGCATGCGCGCTCCTCACCAGATTAGGGGCGCGTGATACGAGTGGGGAAGAGGAGTAGCGATCGGACGCCTACTGTGACAGACACGCCCGATTGAGTACATAGCGAGTAATCGGTCGGTAGTAAGCGGACCGCACAGCGTCGTCAAGCGGAACCGCCACCGACACCCGCCCCTCGGCCTGGCCGACGAACGGCGCGGGGTCGTCCGCATCCGCCAGCCCGATGGCCTCGAACCCCAGCTGACCTGCGCCGCAGACCCATCCGTGGTCCCCGATGACCAACCCGGGGAGGGGGTCGCCGCGGTCGGCCGCACACCCGAGAACCACCCGAACCGGGAGCGGCGAGTGACTGTGGCACCCCGGGTCGCGGGCCCCGTCCCGAGCGCCGGGTTCCCGCACCATCGCGACTCCTCGTACGTAGTCGAGGCAGTACGTGCGTACGCCGAACCGGGTCGTTATGTCGATACATCTACCCTGCGCGGGGGTGAGAACAGGGCAGCCGGCCGCCGAGAGAGCCGCCGCCAACGAGGCGTAGAACCCGAGGAGGCGATGCGGATGCCCGGTCCCGAGCAGCACCGGCGCGCCCGCGGCGGCGGCCGCGGCCAGCCGCTCCGCGAAGGCGTCGAGCGCGGCGATGGTCAGATCCGGATCGATCACATCCTGACCGGAGGTGAGCGCCGGGTCGGCCGAAACCCCGCATTTGTCGCTCATAAGGCGAAGCAATTCCATGTACGACCAGTCGTGATCGGGCTCGATACCGAGCAGTACGCGGGGGTCGCGCGCGGCGAAGAGCCGATAGCTGCGCAGGGTCTGCTCCCGGCTCGTGGCCACCGGCCCGGCGAGCCGCGCGGCCAGCAGATGCGCACGCAGCGCGGCGGTACTCAACACGCCACCGATGCTGACGGATCACCGCGACCGCACGTCGAAGAACGCCGAGAGTTGCCACGGTTGGCCTAACGGTGCCGGTGGCGGTGCCGGTGTCGGCACCCGGGAGACCTCACCTTCCGAAGACTCTCCAAACGCCTACGGCAGCAGCCCGTGGTGCGGGAAGACCGCCCGGCGGGTCGCCAGGATCGCCTGGTCGAGCCGGTCCCCCGGGTCGTACCCCCACTCCCCGAAGTCCCGCCACTGCGGCTGCCGGCCGTCCGTCATCCGCCACGGCGCCGACTGCCGCGTGCGCCGGTACACCTCGTGCCGCCAGTCTTCCGGCACCTCCGCCTCCGGCGCCACCGGCCGCCCGGCCGCGATCGCCACCAGATGCGTCCACGTCCGGGGCACCACGTCCACCACCGCGTACCCACCGCCGCCGAGCGCGAGCCACCGCCCGTCCGCGTGCTCGTGCGCCAGGTCATGACAGCTCTCCGCGACCGCGCGCTGCGCGTCCACGGTCACCGCCAGGTGCGCCAGCGGATCCTCCACATGCGTATCCGTGCCGTGCTGGGTCACCAGCACCTGCGGCCGGAACGCCGCCAGCAGCTCCGGCACCACCGCGTGGTACGCGCGCAGCCATCCCGCGTCCCCGGTCCCGGCGGGCAGCGCCACATTGACCGCGCCGCCCGGCGCCCGGTCCCCACCGCTCTCCTCGGGCCATCCGGTCTGCGGGAACAGGGTCCTGGGATGCTCGTGCAGGGAGATCGTGAGCACCCGCGGATCGTCCCAGAACGCCGCCTGCACCCCGTCCCCGTGATGCACGTCCACATCCACGTACGCGACCCGCTCCGCGCCCATCTCCAGCAGCCTCGCGATGGCCAGTGCCGCGTCGTTGTAGACGCAGAACCCGGAGGCCGCGCCGGGCATCGCATGGTGCAGCCCGCCCGAGAAGTTCACCGCGTGGACCACCTCCCCGCGCCATACGCTCTCCGCCGCGGCGACCGACTGGCCGGCGATCAGCGCCGAGGCCTCGTGCATCCCGGCGAAGGCCGGATCGTCGATCGTGCCCAGGCCGTACGAGCCGTCCGCCGAGGCCGGATCGGCCGACACCCGCCGCACCGCCTCGATGTAGTCCTGGCGATGGACCAGCCGCAGCGTGGACTCCCCGGCCGGCTTGGCCGCGACCACCTCGACGGCCCGATCAAGTCCGAACGCCTCCACCAGACGCATGGTCAGCGCCAGACGGACCGGAGCCATCGGATGCCCCGCGCCGAAGTCGTACCCCGTCAGGCCCTCATCCCACATCAACTGTGCGCGACCGCTCATGCCCGTCACCGTATCGGGCAGGAGTGGGCGCAAACGACCTCGCGTACCACAGCGTCGCGAGCACCAGCACCATCGGCACCAGCATCGCCCCCCGGTAGTTCCACGCGCCGCCCAGTGCGCCGACGAGCGGGGAGCCGATCAGAAAGCCGACGTAATTGAAGATGTTGAGACGCGCGATGGCGGCGTCGGACGCCCCCGGGAACAGCCGCCCGGCAGCCGCGAAGGTCTGCGGCACCAGCACACACAACCCCAGGCCCAGCAGCGTGAACCCGGCCATCCCCACCCATGCGCCGGGCGCCGCCGCGACGATCGCGAAGCCGCCCGCGGCGAGCAGTGTGCCGGCCCGGACCACGGCGACCGCACCGAAGCGCCGCACCCCCAGGTCACCAAAGGTGCGGCCGAGAAGGGCGGTGACCATATAGACGTTGTACGGCACGGTGGCCAGCTGCTCGGAGCTGTGCAGCACGTCCTGGAGATACTTGGCGCTCCAGTTGGAGACGGTCGAGTCACCGATATAGGCGAAGGACATCACCAGGCAGAGCGGCAACAGCAGCTTCATGCTGACGGCACCGGAGCCGGAGCCGGACGCCTGGTCGCTCTCCCCCACAACCTGATCCGTGCCCTTGTCCGAGCCCTTGTCCGCGCCGTGGTCCATGTACCAGCGGCTGGCGAACAGCGCGACGGGTACCAGGGCCGCGACGAGCGGCGTGTAGAGCACGGGCAGCGCCACGTCCCAGTGCGCTCCCGCCCAGGCGAGCGACGCCCCGACGATCCCGCCCAGGCTGTACGCGGCGTGGAAGCCGAGCATGATGCTCCGCCCGTACGCGTGCTGAAGGGTGACGCCGAGCATGTTCATCGACGCGTCGAGCGCCCCGACGGAGAGCCCGAAGACCGCGAGCGCCAAAGCCAGCTGCCACAGCGCCGAGCCGGACCCGGCCGCGAGCAGCGCCACGGAGACCACCGGCTGGACCCAGCGGAGCACAAGGCCCGGCCGCACCCGCTTGACGAGATGCTCGGTCGCGACGCTGCCCACACCCGCGAGCACCGGAACCGCGGCGAGGAACGCGGGCAGCAGCGCATCGGACACCCCGTACCGGTCCTGGAGCGCGGGTATTCGGGTCACCAGCAGAGCGAAGACCGCGCCCTGGACGAAGAAACTGACGGCCAGCGAGGCCCGACCGCGCCGCAGCCGCGGCGTCGGGCGCGTATCTGTCATGGCCGAGGAGCGTACGGCCCCACGCCGTGTTAGGCGAGCAATTGGGGCAGTTCTGCCATGCCCGGGAAACGGGCATGGGCGCGGGCGAGCTTGGCGGCCGGCGTCATCGCCGTATACCCGTAGACATCCATCCCGGCGGCGATGGCGGCCTGCACACCGAGCGGGCTGTCCTCGACAACCGCACACCGCTGCGGAGGCACCCCCATCGTCCGCGCGGCGTGCAGAAACAGATCCGGCGCGGGCTTGCCCCTCCCCACGTCCTCGGAGCTGAAGATGCGCTCCTCGCCGAAGAGTCCGTACAGCCCGGTCTTCCGCAGCGCGACACGAATGCGCTCATGGCTTCCGGAGGACGCCACGCAGTACGGAACCTCGTCCGCCCGCAGCTTCTCCAGGACATCGGCGACACCGGTCACGGGCTCCAGTTCACGGCGGAATGCCTCGAACACGCGGCTGTGGAAGGTGGCGTCGAAGTCATCCGGCAGCCGACGGCCCGTGTGCTCGAGGACCAGCTCGTGGATCCGGTGCATGGCCGAGCCCATGTAGTCACGGATGGAGTCCTCGTAGGTGGTGGGGTGGCCCAACTCCGTGAGATAAGCGGCGAGGAGCCGGTTGGATATCGACTCACTGTCGACGAGCACGCCGTCGTTGTCGAAGATGACCAGGTCATAGCGCATGCTGCTCAGACTACTCAGCCGCTCAGCCGGCGAACGACACAAAGAAAAAAGCCCGGTCGGGAGCCGAAGCTCCCGACCGGGCTTTTATCAAAGATTGTTCGGCGGCGTCCTACTCTCCCACAGGGTCCCCCCTGCAGTACCATCGGCGCTGAAAGGCTTAGCTTCCGGGTTCGGAATGTAACCGGGCG